>JAUVTR010000055.1 GCA_030601425.1 Desulfobacterales bacterium | reverse complement strand
TTCTATTTCCATCAAATCTTCGGCCAATACTAAGGGGCCGGAGTAGGTTTTGCGGCATTCGGCTGCGATGTCTTCTTGATCACATTGCGGATAAAAATGGGTTAAGACCAGTTTGCGAACCTTGGCTTTGGTCGCAAGATCACCTGCCAATGACGGCGTCAGGTGTCCTTTGACCCTGAACCTGTCCGGCAGGGCACACTCGCAGATCAGCAGATCTGTGTCTTTTGCAAGGTCAATGATCGTTTCACTGTAGTCTGTATCCCCGGTGTACACTGCAGACTGCCCGTCGGCGCTGGTTATGCGGAAGGCAATGCTTTCTTCGTTGTGTGCAACCGGAGCGGTTTTTACCGTAAAATCTTCAAATTGGCGCGAATCGGGTCTTTTATTGTCAAATTCCATGACATTCAGCAACCCGGGGGCAAGTTCAATCCAGTGGCCGTAAACGGCTTTCAGTCCTTCGTAAAAATCCAGAAATCCCACGCCGCCGGCAGCCGTCAAAGGCGTATTTCGCCGGCTGCCGTCCGGATACTTGGTGGCAAATATAAACGGAACGAATTCGCCGGTGTGGTCGGGATGAAAATGACTGTAAAAAATATGGGATATATCGAAAAGGGTGGTCTGCGCTTCCAGCAACCGCCGCATGGTACCCGGTCCGGAATCAAACAAGAGCCTTGAAGTGCCAACCTGCATTAGAACCGAACACGAACTGCGCTTCAGCGACGGCACACACGTCCCGGAGCCCAGAATGGTCACGATTATGCCTGATTTGCTTCCCGTCATGTCTTATCAACCGCTTATGATTGAAATAACCTTTTTTGTGAACTGCAAGGGCTAAAAACAAGTGATCTAAAGTTGCAAGTGACTAAAGTTAAGGTGTCTCTGCGCTCCATCTTTTTAATAAAAATGGCAGAATTCCTTAACTTTAGTCACTTTAGTTCATTTTAGTTCACTTTAGTCACTTTTTTAATTTGCCGCTATTTGGGTTCCACTCTCCTGGCAGTTCTCCCAATAATCCATGACAGCACTCTATTGTCATCCCGCACATCGACGTGCTTTTTAAGATCGTTGAGCGCAATTTCTGCTCGGGCCATGTTTTTGTGGCCTCCGGCATTGCCAAATTTTCCAAATCCTTCCTTGGCAACCTTGCCGGCGTTTTTTCGAATACCGTCGTTTCG
This sequence comes from Desulfobacterales bacterium, assembly GCA_030601425.1. Lineage (GTDB taxonomy): Bacteria > Desulfobacterota > Desulfobacteria > Desulfobacterales > JAHEIW01 > JAHEIW01. The sequence continues at coordinate 14,015 of JAUVTR010000055.1, read as the reverse complement.
GAAAATAATGGTCAATCTTTTATCACAGATTCCGGACACAATACTCCAGGTGACGGTATTGATCCTCATAAAAAAGTCGGCAATCAGCACACAAATGTCCGGATTCACCACGGGACCTAGATGGATATAGACTTTGCCCTTTCGGCGTCGCATATTTTGCAGGGCAATTTTAAAATATTTCAAAAGGTCAAATCGAAGGTCGGCCTTTTCTATCTTGCGGGCAAGATGTATGTTGGCGTGTCGAAATAAATATTGAAATGCGCGTACATCTTCGATCTGGGTTTGCCCTTTAAAATCATTCGTGTCGGTTTTGATGCCATGATACAGGCCGGTGGCGAGCTTTGCGGATGGTTTTATTTTTGCTGCCCGCAGGTATTCAGTTAAAATAGTGGCGGTGGCGCCGTAATGGGGGCGGATATCTAAAAACGGTGCTTTGGCACCGGATTCGGGGTGGTGGTCGATAATAACATCCAGCTTTAATTCAGCCATAAGTTCGTTGTGATCCGGCTGGGAGTCCACAATAACCACCCGGCTGAATTGATCCACTTCAATCTCTTCAAAAGGTACCAGGGTTACGCCCAGTAGCCGAATCATCGCCAGGTTATCCGGTCGATTGATGGTATTGATGTGCGAAATCGTCACATTCAGCACCTTGCGCCACAGCAGGCGACTGACGGCCATCGCACTGGCGATCGCATCCGGATCGGCATTGATCACGATCAGCACGTGATCGTTGCCAGAAAACTGATCGTAAAATCGGCGTATTTTTTCGGGTACAGATCGGCTCATAAAAAATTTATATCCTGAAATAAACGTCAGGATCTTACGATGTGTTCAGTTAGATTACAATAAGAAACAAAAGCCAGGCTCCCAAAGAGCCGGGCTTTTTTCACCTGAATCGGTATTTATATCGTCTTAAAAACGATTTTATCTCCCGCGGCTTCAGCGCTGACCCGGGCCCCGTCAAGAATTTTGCCCTCGAGAATCTCCAGAGACAATGGGTTTTCAATAAATTGCTGGATCACTCGTTTTAGCGGCCGTGCGCCATAGACCGGATCATAACCTTTCTTGGCGATTAACTCTTTCGAACCGTCTGATAATATAAGTTCAATATTTTTATCCGCAAGCCGCTGACCAAGCCTGTCAATCTGGATGTCGACGATTTTCAAAATGTCATCCGCGGCCAGGCTCTGGAATATGATGATTTCATCGATGCGATTTAAAAACTCGGGCTTGAAACTGACGCGTAAGGCCTCGGTCACCCGATTTTCCATTGCTTCACGATCAGATGCCTCCAGCTCCTGAATCAACTGGCTACCCACATTGGATGTCATAATGACGATCGTATTTTTAAAATCAACCGTCCGGCCCTGGCCATCGGTCATACGTCCGTCATCCAGAATTTGCAGCATGACATTAAATACTTCCGGGTGTGCTTTTTCGATTTCGTCAAACAATACGACCGAGTACGGCCGGCGGCGGACTGCTTCGGTCAGGTAGCCGCCTTCTTCGTATCCCACATACCCGGGGGGCGCACCGATCAGGCGGGCAACGGAATGCTTTTCCATGTATTCGGACATGTCAATTCGAACGATGGCCTGCTCGCTGTCAAAAATGAATTCTGCCAGTGCTTTGGCCAGTTCGGTTTTACCGACCCCGGTGGGTCCCATGAAAATAAAAGACCCGATGGGCCGGTTGGGATCCTGCAGCCCCGAGCGTGCCCGGCGAACGGCGTTGGACACCGCGGTGACCGCTTCATCCTGTCCGATAACCCGTCGGTGAAGCCGCTTTTCCATATGCACCAGCTTATCTCTTTCGCCTTCGAGCATTTTGCTCACCGGAATCCCGGTCCAACGGGATACGACTTCAGCCACATCCTCATCATCGACTTCTTCTTTAAGCATCTTGCTGGCCTGTTGAAGCTCGGAAAGCTTCTGGTTGACTTCTTCCAGCTGCTTTTCAAGTTTCAGGGCTTCGCCGTATCTCAGTTCAGCCACCCGGGCCAGATCGCCTTCTCTTTCGGCCAATTGGGCTTCGGTGCTTAAATGTTCCTGATTTTCTTTGATTTTGCGAATGGTCTGGATCAGGTCTTTTTCATTTTGCCAGTGGCCCTTCATCTTCAGGAGGATATCATTCATGTCGGCCAGCTCGGCTTCCAGTTTTTGGAGTCGTTCCTTGGAGGCCGGATCTGTTTCCTTTTTCAGAGCCTGGCGTTCGATTTCGGACTGGGTGATTTTGCGCCGAATCTCATCAATTTCGGCCGGCATGCTGTCAATTTCAATCCGCAACTTGGAAGCGCATTCATCCATTAGATCAATGGCCTTATCCGGCAAAAATCGATCGGCAATATACCGATGTGAAAGGGTGGCTGCGGCTACAATGGCCGAATCTTTGATGCGAACGCCGTGATGGACTTCGTATTTTTCTTTGAGCCCACGCAAAATCGAAATCGTGTCTTCCACGGTGGGCTCACCCACCATTACCGGTTGAAAACGGCGTTCCAGGGCAGCATCTTTTTCTATGTATTTGCGATATTCGTTGAGAGTGGTCGCGCCCACGCAGCGCAGTGTGCCCCGGGCCAGCGCGGGTTTGAGCATATTGGATGCATCCACGGCACCTTCGGCTGCGCCGGCACCCACCACGGTGTGAAGTTCGTCGATGAACAGGATGATTTCACCTTCTGCGGTTTCGACCTCTTTTAATACGGCTTTGAGCCGATCTTCAAATTCACCGCGATATTTGGCACCGGCGATCAGCGCTCCCATATCCAGAGCCGCCAGGCGACGGTTTTTCAGGGTTTCGGAAACATCCCCTTCCGCAATTCGCTGGGCCAGCCCCTCCACGATTGCGGTTTTGCCGACACCCGGTTCTCCGATCAACACCGGATTGTTCTTTTTGCGTCTGGAAAGGACCTGAACAATGCGTCGGACTTCTTCATCCCGACCGATAACCGGATCCAATTTGCCCAGACGGGCCAGGTCCGTCAGATCGCGGCTGAATTTTTCCAGAGCCTGGTATTTTTCTTCAGGATTGGGGTCGGTGATGCGCTGATTGCCCCGGATTACCAGAAGCACTTTTAAAATCGCTTCACGGGTTACCCCGGAGCCAGCCAGAATGCCGGCCGCTTCACCGTTTTTTTCATCGGATATGGCTAAAAGGATATGTTCGATACTGACATATTCATCCTTCATATTGGTGGCTTCGGTAAATGCCTGCTCCAATACCGCCTTGGCCCTGGGCGAGATATAGACTTCACCGGTTCCCGCACCGCTAACGCCGGGAAGCCTGGCAATCGCAGCGGTTACCTGCTGGGCGATCTCATTCGGTGCAGCACCCAGTTTGCGAAGCATGGCGCCGGCGATACCTTCGGTTTCGGCGAGCATGGCTGCCAGCAGGTGTTCGGGTTCAATCTGCTGGTTATTGTGCTGTGAGGCCAGCGATTGGGCACTTTGTATAAGCTCCTGAGATTTTATTGTAAATTTATCGAAACGCATTCTTTATCCATCCTTCCATAAAAGCTGGTTATATTTTACAATAAAAATAATCACATTACTAATAATGTCAATAGGCAAAAAGTAATGAAGCGGTTCACAATTTTGATTTTGGATTTAAGAACAGACTGACCAGCTACACAATTGGCCTCCAATATTTTCAATCCGCAATCCAAATTCCAAAATCTAAAATCAGCTCACTCCAACACTCCAAAATTAATTTAAAATGCAAACAACCCCGTGGGTTAGGCTTCTTTACGGTTATAGATCCGATTTTAAATATATCATAGATAAAAAAAACTATCTATTCAACCAATGGACCAAGCGTGAAAAGGGTGTGCCCGGCGCAGGCTTTCATAAAGGGCAATACCGACAGCAGTGGAAAGATTTAAGGATCGAATGTCTTTTGTGATTGGGATATGATAGGTGGTGCCCGGATACCGGCTCACAATGTTTTCGGGAAGCCCGCGGGTTTCGGAGCCAAAAATAAGAAACTGCCGCGCCGGTGAAGGCAGGGACCAGAAAGGTCGGGCTCCGGTTTTTGAAAAGATGGCCACCTCGTCCTGTCCGGGCGCCAGTTTTGATTGAAAACCGGTAAAATCCTCCCAGACACTGAGTTTTACGAGCTGCCAATAATCCAAACCCGCGCGTTTGATTTTTTTGCTATCCAGGGAAAATCCTAACGGTTTGATCAAATGCAGAAAGGATCCGGTGGCAACGCATGTCCGACCGATGTTGCCGGTGTTCCAGTGGATCTCCGGTGAGATCAGAACCACGTGGCGCTCCAGGTCGTTTCTTTTGTCATTTCTAATATCTTGAATCAATTTTACATTTCCAAATTCAACATCAATGGGTTTCAGTGTTCAGGTGTCAGGTGTCAGCAATCAATTAGGTTTCAGGTGTCAGGTTTCAGTGTTCAGGTGTCTGAGGTCAGACGACAGTAGACAGATGGCAATAACTGGAGGATGTAGCATCTTATCTGACTTCTGCTCTCTGTCCCTCGTCATCTGTTTGCTGACACCTGACACCTGACACCCGAAACCTGCCGCCGAAGGCCTGACACCCGAAACCTAATTTAGACTCTTTTCCCACAGTGTGGGCAGTATTTGAAACCCCTATCCAGTGCTTTTCCGCAATGCCTGCAGGTTTTTGCCCCTTCAGGCTGCTGCCGGGTGAAGTCCGGCCCGAACTCATTAACGCTCCGTTCACAGCGATCGCACATAATAAACGGCTCACCCTTTTTGATTCTGAATAGCGGAATAAAGAAGAGGCTGAGGTAGTGGTCCATGCGCTTATAATACGCCTGATGCAACCCGCAAACCGGACATCTGCGGGGATTTTGATCTAAAACTTTAATTTTGGGCGAAACACCGGCGATGAAGAACATGTTCGAAAGATTACCTGGAGTGTTGGAGTGCTGGAGTTTCCCTGATTTTGGATTTTGGAATTTGGATTGCGGATTGAAACTGCAAAAAGTTGATGCCCAGCTATTGGGTCGAACATTAAATCCAAAATCCGAAATCTAAAATCCAAAATATAGATGGCTCCAATGCTCCAATTTGAAATTTAAAACCCTTTATAATGCGGCGTTTGAGTTATAATGCGATCAATTTAAAGGATGTGTATTTCGCAAACTTTTCTGAAATGATGACCGTAGATTGCAAATGTAATGGCCAGCGACATTAATTGAGGCCGTTTGCGGAGCGTCCACAATAGAAGCTTCCAATACTGGAATCGCTCCTTGCCGAAAATCCCCAGGCGGATGCTGGATCGGAAAAACGCCATGACGCCCTGAAAGTCCAGCGGAATGCGTGTTTTAGGGGCTTTATACTCTTGCAGGAATGTCCGCACCCGTTCATAATAGCTTTTGGGCGAATAAATCTGTCCCATTATATTCTTATATCCGTCGCGCAATGCTTTGAGATCCATACGCGGAATGATATTGGTTGTACCGTCGGTATTGCATGAGATCAAGCCGGCCAGGCGACCCTCCCGTTTCAACCGGTCATAAAGTCGTGTGCCGGGGGGGGCATTCAGCAACCCGACCATGGCTGTCACGATCCCGCTTTTCTGGATAAAGTCGATTTGCCGTTGGAAGATAGAGGGCGTATCACTATCGAAACCCACAATGAAACCGCCCTGAACCTGGAGGCCGGTTCTCTGCATACGTTTTACGCTTTCGATCAGATCACGGTTTATATTCTGCTTTTTATTGCATTCAGCCAGACCCGCTTCAGCCGGTGTCTCAATCCCGATAAAGACCGAATTAAACCCGGCCGCAACCATCATCTCCATTAACGGTTCATTATCAGCCAGATTGACAGATGCTTCGGTATTGAAGCGGATTTGCTTTTTGTCTTTTTGCCATTCAATTATTGCCGGCAGCAGCTCGGTCATAAGATACTTTTTATTTCCGATAAAGTTGTCATCTACAAAAAAAATCGGTCCGCGCCAGCCCAATTGATAATGGCCATCCAGCTCGGCAATAATTTGCGCGGCGGTTTTAATTCGCACGCGATGTCCGAGCAAGGCCGTTATATTGCAGAAGTCGCAATTAAATGGGCAGCCGCGGGAAAACTGGATGCTCATTGCGGCGTAGCGTTTCATATCAATTAGTCCCCACATCGGTGGTGGCGTTTTTTTGATGTCGGCAAACTCAGCTGTCTCATATAATTTTTGAGCGCATCCCTGATTTAGATCTCGCAGAAAAGGAGGCAGTGTCAGCTCGGCCTCATTCAATATAAAATGATCAACCCCCCCGAACTCCGCATGTTCATCGGTGAAAAGCGGTCCACCGGCTGTTACTTTAAGGCCCGCTTTTTTACAATGCGTGATGATTTGGCGAGCTGATTCCCTCTGCACGGCCATAGCGCTGATAAACACGCTGTCGGCCCATGCCAGGTCTTTTTCAGTGAGCTGGGTTACATTGATGTCAACAAGGCGTTTTGGCCAACTGCGGGGCATCATGGACGCCACCGTCAGCAGACCTAAGGGAGGGAAGGCGGCTTTTTTGTGAATAAATTTAAGCGCGTGTTTGAAACTCCAGAAGGTGTCTGGAAATGCCGGGTATACGAGCAGTGTATTCATGGATCTGCTTTGTAATTCCCAATTTGCGGCAGTGTTATCCGATTATGTTTCTTGAAGTGATGCTAATAGATCCAAATCGTCAAATAGGAGTTCCTTGGACAGTTTACCGTCTTTTTCATACAATTCAATTACGGAATCGGCAATGACATTGACATAAATGCCTATCGGATATAAATTATCCGTCCGCAGTATGGATACCAGGGCTTCTTTTCCCTGTGATATCGCCTTTTTAACAATTGGGCCTTCATAGGTTTCGGTGCATAGAAGGGTAAAATCGTCCTGGGATAACGCACTGATTTCATACCTTTTCAAGTTACCCGCAACGGCCGCATATTCCTCAATTGTTAATTCACTCGTGTTTTTATCGCGCGAAATAAAATATCTTTGTTTCATAATCTTCCAATCTGGATTAAAAAAAGGCTGAGTCCTATCTGACTCTGCCTTTAACGATTTATGGTTAAAAGTAAGCCAGCGAAACGTTAGATTCGCTTGACATTGACTGCCTGTCTTCCTCGCTGGGTCTCCTTTACTTCAAAAGATACGCGGTCCTCTGATCGAAGCGTAAAAAATCCGTGGTCCTTGATTCCAGTTTTGTGTACGAAGATATCTCCCTCCTCCTCCGATTCGATAAAGCCATACCCCTTTTTTTCGTTGTACCATTTGATTTGACCCTCAGCCATAGGTGGGATCCTCCTTATATTTATATATTTGTACTTTTTCCTGGGAGATCAGCCGGAAGAAGGCCTGAAACAGAAGTGATGTGTGAATGCGAAATCTGTTTAGTCCAGATCCCAAATAAATTCCCCCAAAGCGTACAAAAAACTGCATTTTATATGCGAATTGAACTTTGATTTATTATCATTTTTTATTTTTCTTCACAAGCCTTTTATTTTTCAATTGATTTGGTCTTCGAAATGATTATATGATGTCTATTCTCTTGACTGAGTTATTACCTGAATCTTGCATGAAAATTAATGAGAATATGAAAGCCTCCGACTCGTGCAAAATTCAGGTGTCAAACGGTTGTTTTAATTTATTCATCGAAAGGATTTGAAATGGAGATTGATCAAAAAGAGGAGAACGGAATTGTTTTTATAGCCTTTAAAGGTCGCCTGGATGGAACATCTGCGCCTGAAGCTGAGGAAACCATTAACACCATTTTCAAAGGCGAAAGTAACCGACTCCTTTTCGATTTTGAATTTCTTGAATATCTCAGTAGTGCCGGCTTGCGGGTGATACTGGGCGCTGCCAAAGAAATGAAACGCAGAGACGGTAAATTTGTTCTCTGTGCTCTGAATTCATATGTAAAAGAAGTGTTTGAGGTCAGCGGCTTTGGAGCTATTATTCCCATTGCAGATTCTGTAGAATCCGGAATAAAAGAAATTTCCTAAACCTTGCGTTTAATGAAACTGCCTCAACAGCGATCTGTGAAATGCCGGCTGTTGTTATAACTCTTTGGGAAAGTAAAAATGACGGGCAACAATATGGGAACCGAGTCTATTCTGCTTGTTGACGACAATCCTACCAATCTTCAAGTTCTTTATCAAACCCTGGAGAGCACCGGTTGTAAGCTGCTGGTAGCCAAGGATGGTGAAACGGCGCTTGCGATTGCCGCAAAAGCCTCGCCGGACCTGATCCTGCTGGACATCATGATGCCCGGCATCGATGGATTTGAGGTTTGTCGCCGCCTGAAAGACGACCCCGCCCAGGCAGGCATTCCGGTAATTTTTCTTTCGGCACTTACGGACACCAAAGACAAAGTCCGCGGGCTTCAACTGGGCGCGGTGGACTATGTTTCCAAACCCTTTCAACCCGATGAGGTGATTGCGCGCGTCAATACCCACCTGACCATTCATCGGCTCAAACGGGAAGTTGAAAGCAAAAAGGATGAACTTGAAAACGAACTTGAAGTCGTCTCAGATGTTCAGCGCAGGCTTTTACCCAAGAACCTGCCTGAAATTGCAGGTTTAAAGCTTGCGGTTCATTATGAAACCAGTCTTTATGCCGGAGGAGACTATTACGATATTGCTAAATTGCCGGATAATCAGTGGGGTTTTCTGGTGGCCGATGCCGAGGGGCACAGTGCGCCGGCAGCGGTCATGATGGCCATGACCTGTGCCCTCTTCCGTTCTTATCCTGAACCGCCCGCAGAGCCCGGTGATCTGGTGTATTTTCTCAACCAGCATCTATGTAAAGTCGCTGATCCGAGCTTTGTCACCGCTCTTTATGTCGTCTACGATGCCAACCATCACACCTTAAAAATTGCCCGCGCCGGACATCCCCCGCCGATGATTTACCGGTCTTCCGACAAAAAGGCGATCGAGTATACCTGCGACGGTGTATTTCCTTTGGGGATTGATCCTTACGAGCAGGTGCCGGTGACCGAAGCCGAGCTGCAGCCGGATGATCGCATACTGTTGTATACAGACGGTGTTACCGAACGGTTTAACAAAGACGGCAAAACATACGGAGAAGAACGCTTGCTGCGGCAGCTCGAAGCTAATCCGGGGAGTCAGCCTCAGGAACAGCTCGCTGCGATCATGAAAGATGTGGACAATTTTGCAAACGGCCGCCTGGCGGATGATGATCAGGCCTTGTTATTAGGTATTGTAGAATAGCGAATTGCGGTCAAGCCTTATTCGCAATTTTTTCCAACTCACCTGCCAGTACAGAAATTCCTTCAAAGTCAAAGTCCTCTGCTAACCGAATAAATTTGTCACCGATGAAGGTGAAGGCATCGTATTTGGATTTCAGTTCTTCGGCGATGACCTTAAGCTGAGTGACATCCCCCATTTCAGCCGGCTCTTTGATACGACTCACCGCTTCCTTTGCCACCTCAGGCAATATGGCCGCCATTTCGTCTCCGGATGGCAGAACCGGTTGTTCGGCAGGCACCGGACCCAGGGTTTGAACCGCTTCCAGTGCCTGATTGATGGTCTTTTCCAGTTTTGCAAATTTCAGGTTCAATTGTTTTTCGGGTGCAGCTTTTTTTTGATCCCCTCTAATCAGTTTTTCGATATCCGTCGCGGCAGCCTGGAGCTCTGAGGCCGCCAGATTACCGGCTAACCCTTTAATGTTATGAACCAGGCTGTGAGCGTTTTTCAAATCCTTTTTGTCCAGCGCCTCACGGATCTCAGCGGCCACCTGTGTGTATTTCGCACCAAAATCCAGCAGCAGCTTGCGGTAAAGCTTTTGGTTGCCCTGCAGTCGTTTGAGTCCTTCCGCCAGATCAAACCCCGGCAGAGAGTTCGGCAATTCTGCCTCTCCCGTCGCCCTCTCAGGTACAGCCGCTTTTGCACCAGACACTTCAGCCTTCCGGGTCGAGGCACGTTTTTCACCCGGTTGGATCCATTTCTGCAGGGTGGCAAACAGCTGATCCGGATCAATCGGCTTGGTCACATGGTCATTCATGCCGGCTTCCAGACTTTTTTCTTCATCGCCGGCCATGGCGTGGGCGGTCATGGCGATGATCGGCAGGCCTTCAATTTTGGATTTTGGATCTCGGATTTCGGATTTTAAATCGGTATTCTTTCCGATTTTATTCCGCCTTCCGCCTTCCCACTTCCGAATTGCTTTTGTGGCTTGATACCCATCCATCACCGGCATTTGAATATCCATGAGCACCGCATCATAAGAGCTTGCTTTCACCGCCTCTACCGCCTGCCGGCCGTCATCGGCCAGACTGACGACCAGATCGGCGCCTTCAAGAATTTCTTTGGCCACCTGCTGGTTAATTTCGTTATCTTCCACCAGCAGGATGCGGCCCCCCCGGATAAGCTGCAGCGCATCGGCTTCTTCCTGCTGCTTTGTAATCCGTGACACCTCAGGCACTTCTTCACTATAGGCCTGAATGATGGTGTCAAAAAGCACCGAAGGGTTGACCGGCTTGAGCAGAAAACCATCCAACCCTATCTTTTCAGCTTTTTGCATCACTTCTTCCCGGCCGTAGGCGGTCACCAGGATCACGTGGGGGATATGGTTCAACTCTGAATTTTCCTTGATGCGTTTGGACGCCTCGATGCCATCCATTCCCGGCATCTTCCAGTCCATGATCACCATCTCAAAGGGTTTGTCTTTGTCTGCCTTTTCAATTTCGGCGATACCTTCCTGTCCTGTTGCCGCCAGGGTGACCTCAAATGAAAATGATTCCATCATATCCCGCAAAATATCCCTGGAAGTGGGGTTGTCATCCACGACCAGGACCTTCATGTTTCGCAGATCCGGCGCCGGGGTAAAACGTTTTTTGACAACTTCGCTCCCCAGACCGAAGATGGCCGTAAAGCTAAATGTGCTGCCCTGGCCGGGTTCACTGTTCACCCAGATCTCCCCGCCCATCATGTTTGCCAGTTTTTTACTGATGGCCAGCCCCAGTCCGGTGCCGCCGTATTTGCGGGTGGTGGAGGTGTCGGCCTGGGTGAACGATTGAAACAGCGTGCCGGCCTGTTCGGCTGTCAGTCCGATACCGGTATCACTGACCGAAAATTTTAAGGTGATGCGATCTCTGTTTTTTTTCATCAGTTCGGTGGAGACCACAATTTCTCCCGAGTCGGTGAACTTCACGGCATTATTGGCCAAATTAATCAGAATCTGCCCCAGGCGTAAAGGATCGCCGACCAGAAAACGCGGAACGTTTTGAGCCGTGGCGAAGAGCACCTCGAGGTCTTCTTTTTCCTGAGCCTTGACGCTGACCAGATTGCCCAGATTGTCCAGCACATCATCCAGATTAAAATCCACCGACTCCATATCCAGTTTGCCGGCTTCGATTTTGGAGAAGTCTAAAATGTCGTTGATAATGCCCAAAAGCGAATTGGCCGATGACTGGATCTTGTTCAGGTAGTCCTGCTGTTTAGCGGTCAGTTTGGTTTTCAGTGCCAGATGGGTCATGCCGATAACCGCGTTCATGGGGGTGCGGATCTCGTGGCTCATGTTGGCTAAAAAATCACTTTTGGCCTTGTTGGCATCGTCGGCGATTTGTTTGGCGCCGATGAGTTCATCTTCCATGTGCTTGCGTTCGGTGATATCGCTGAACACCACCACGCTTCCCGTGATGGTGCCGTTCTTTGTAATCGGAACACAGCTGTATTCCACGGGAAAATAGGTGCCGTCTTTCCGCCAAAGGATTTCATCATCGATCTTGCTGATCGTGCCCCGGGTCAGCGAGTGGTGCATCGGACAATCCTCGACCGGATAGGGGGTGCCGTCGGAATGGGTATGGTGGATCAGGGGATGAATCTTTTGCCCGATCACCTCTTCGGCCGTGAAGCCCAGCATGGCCAATCCCGCCGGATTGATGAAATTAACCAATCCGTCTTCCCCTACACCGAAAATACCTTCGCCGGCTGACTCTAAAAGCATGCGACTGCGTTCTTCAGCCTGCTCGAGGCGCTTCTGATTCTCCTTCAGTTCGGCGGTGCGTTCTGCGACCAAATCCTCCAGATGATCGCGATGTTTTTTGAGTTCGGCTTCCGATTCTTTCAGGGCAGATTCCGCCTGGTCGATGGAGGTTATCATCTCGTTGAAGGATTGCGCCAGGCTGCCCATCTCATCGGCGGATTTAATGTCAATCTGATAATCGAGATCACCGGTGCGCTTGATGAGGTCGGTTCCCTCATTGAGCTTTTTTAACGGCTTGATGACAAAACTCTGCAGACCCATGAGGGTCAGCACACTGAGCAGCAGAAGCGCTGCGAACAGCGCCGCTACAATTTTTAAAACAAATCCCCGGATCACTTTGTCAATTTCAGCGACGGGAACAATTGCGGCCAGCTTCCACTCCATCAGCGGGGAGGTATAATAAAATGCATAACGTTTTTGTGAATCCTTTTCAAAAACGGTAAATCCCTCGATGCTGGTATAAATATCTTCGAACAGCTGGGGATCAGTAGATTTTAAACTGCTAAACAGTAACGATTTATCAGGGCTCGCCAGAATGGTTCCTTTTTCATCGGTAAGCGCCACATGGCCGTTATAGTCGAGTTTAATATTTGATATATACTGGGTCAGTTCTTTCAGGGTAATTGAAATCCCAATGACACCGTACAGGGATCCCTGCGGGTCAACCATGGCTTTGACGAATCCGATGCTGATATCGGGTGTGGTTACCGAGCGAAACGGCAGTGTTCGCATAACGACCCCCGGATTTTCTTTACCCAGAATGTACCAGGGTCGAGCTCTGGGATCATAGCGGGTCGGTTTGGCGCGTTTGTGGGAGCGGACAAAACTGCCGTTTTCACGCCCCATAAACACCGAATGGACATAGGGATGCGTTGTGCGGTAGCCGTTAAATATGGAGATAATGCGCTGTTCGAGCTCTGCGTAGTTATATTTAAAAGTATTTTCGTCGGCATTAAGAAAGGATGTAAACTGTTCATCGTTCCTGGAACGAACGAATTCGTTTTGAGCAATGGCTTCTAAATCACGCTCCATCCCCTTTATTAAACGGGTCAGCCCGAAATCGATGTGTGAAAGCTGTCTGTGGTAATTTTTTGAAATGGTGTCAATGGTGGTATCCTTTAACTTCGATGACAGGAAGCTTCCGATTACCACCAGAATAAACAGCGAAGCACCGATATACAGCAGCAATAGTTTATATTTAAGCTTCATTGCGTTTTCCCCTGTTCGGGTCTTATTTATAATTAAATTGAGCGATTGTCGAGGTTGCCGTAGGTACAAGGCAGATGTTGTCCCGCTATAGTTGCCTATGCGGGACGGCATCTAACGCTGGAGATGCGGTAAGATCGGCGATCCCCAGAGGGGTTTGAAATTTTAAAAAGAAAAAACGATCGTTCGACCCTGAGGCTCTCGACGGGTAGAATTCCTCAAAAATAAGAAATTTCTCCCTATTTTTAAATTTGAAACGCTCATTTTAAATTATTTTTGGGTCAAAATCTCAACGCCGGTCCAGTCTTCAGGGACCCCGTTGACCATGTAATTGGCGGAACGTTTGAGATAAATGCGGGCCGCCCGATCCTCCCGGTTTTTTTCCAGCACCTGATTAAATTTGACACTGGCCTCGGAAAATTTGCGGTCATAATAAAGACAGAGGCCCTGTTCAAAATCATCTTTGGTCTGTTCTTTTAATTTAACAACCGGCTGCGGATCGCCGTCAAAGATCTCATGCACCGAAACAGGGTCTTTTTTGCCTTTGACCTGAACCTTATCAACGAAACGATGTTTGTATTGGTCCGGATCCTGCAGTTGAGACAGGGTCAGCTCGCTGATGGTAATCGAGGAGCCATATACGCGGGTTAATCCTTCCAGGCGGGAGGCCAGATTGACGGCATCGGCGACCACCGTGCCCTGCATGCGTTCCGCATGGCCGATAATACCGAGCATCAGGTCGCCGATGTGCAAACCCACCCCGATGCCGATGGGCTGAAAACCTTTTTTCTTGCGGTCTTTATTATATTCTGAAACGGCCGCATGCATGGCAATCGC
>JAUVTR010000003.1 GCA_030601425.1 Desulfobacterales bacterium | reverse complement strand
CTGCCATTCGTGCTTATGCTCCTTTCATTAACCCCACACCCCCGATGCAGGCCTCTTCGACTTTAAGGACCGAAGGAAAGCATCTCTCCTATCAATTGTCAAGAAATGCATTTAAAAACCCATCTTTTGCTCGCTGGCTGTATAGCGGTTATCCCGTTTGCCCGTTGAGCCCGTCGGCCGGTTGCAATAAAATTAGGCAGCTGTCCTTTTTTAACGGGTGAAATCCCGTTTTACGGGGACCTTCGGCCGGCTTAATCCGCCAAAGGCGGACCAACCTGTTGATAATTGGCTAATAATTTAATTGCGAAAATTTAATACAAATTCAAGCCTATTTAGGAGAATTAAACGATACCTGTTATAAGGCTGGAATCGTTGGGGGTTTGGACCGGCAGGCGTTGAATGTCTGTTGCGCCGGCGGCAGCAAGCATATCCATTAATTGCTGCTCCGAATAGGCCTGACCGGAATCGGTTCCCAGCATCATATTGAGGGAAAAAAGAGCCGGGAAAAGGGGGCCGTCCATGGAATTATTAAGGATAAATTCATGGATGATAATGATGGCTCCAGGTTCCAAAGCGGCAATGGTTTTTTGTATGATTTTCTGGCATCCATCCGGACCTTCGCCGTGCAGGATGTGGGAGAGCCAGGCCGCATCGTAGGACCCTTCAATATCATCTTTGAGATAGTTTCCATCCACAAAATCAATCCGATCGGCCAGATCGAACCGCTTAATGGTCTTTTCGGCAAAGGGCCGGGTGGTGGGCAGATCAAAAACAGTGGCTTTTAATTGAGGATTGTGGCGACAAAAATGAATCGCATAAGTGCCCGGACCGCCTCCCAGGTCAAGCAAGTGCCGGCGGGAGGAAATATCTACTTTGGGAACCAGCAAAGGAGCCATGCTCATGGCCATGTTAAACATGCCCATTAAAAAACTTTCTCTCCACTCTTCCTTGCTAAATGATGACCGCTCACCGATCGATTGTCCGGATTGAACGGACTGATCCAGCTGCGACCATGGTTCGACGAGGTGATGGTGATGCATGATGATGTGGCCGAGATATTTAGGGGAATCTTTAGAAAGAAGTTCTAAGCTGGAAGGCGTGTTTGAATACCTATCATTTGCTTTTGTCAGCAGTTCCATAGCCACCAGGGCGTTGAGGAGTCGTTCTACTCCTTTGGGCGCAGCGTCTAATTTTTCTGCAACCTTAACACCGCTTAGCTGCTTTTCACCAATGCGGGTAAATACATCCAGTTTAACGGCTGCATGCAGCGTACAGGTCTTCCAGAAATACCCCGATAATTCAAGCAGCTCTCCGGGATGCCAGTCTCGTTTCGCCATGGTTGCTATTTTTACTGAGATTTCGTTTGGGTTGGTCCTTCCCCTTTTGCCATTCGTGCTTTTTTTTCTTCATCCGGCAGTCGCTCCCAGGCAAGCTCATCCTTGCTCATGGTCCAAAACGGTTTACCGTTTTTGGTTAAGCGAACTTTAAATTCAAAAAAGTCACCCTTTTTGACCTTCGATGCCATAAAAACATCTTCTTCATTGATCTCGGCCCAGGCACCTTTAATTTTAACCCGATCGCCTTTTTTGACACCGACATCTTCGGGTTTGGCAAACCAGGTCGGACAAAGGTGCACATCGATGAGATCTTCCCCATCCTTCACAATCATAATGGTGGCATCTGACATGCCCGGCATGGGCGGCTCTTCTTTAAATCCGACTACCCAGGCTCTGAATTTCTCATATTCTTTTACGTCGTACTTTTTATTGTAAGGGCTATCGATTTCCCAGCCCTTCATATCCTTCTTCTCTCCTGCAGCACATACACTGCCCGTAATGAGGCTTGCTGCAAAGATAAGCATTACCAGTCCCATAACACGTTGATAGCGCTTTTCCATACGACCTCCTTTTTTAAGCCCGGAAACCTTAAGGTGGGCATAACTTTTATCCTATTTTGCTGACAATATTATACCCATCGATTTGGCATTTGCAACACCGAAAAACATGGGGGTGTCGGCTGGCAACCTGCACCCCGTTAAGCATTAAATTTGTTTTCACCTGACAGTTTAATTGTAATCAGATCCATTAAGATTCATTTTACCACGGAATCAACGTACGCTCTCTGTAAAAGCCGCCTGTGGGCCCGCCATCCGGCAAAGTGGTCAGCCAAACCGGGGTGTCCGCACCCTGCTCAGGAGTCAGAGGCGCCTGGGCGCCGCCCATGTCTGTCCTTACCCAGCCCGGGCAGGCTGAATTTACCAGAATGTTGTCGTCGCGGACCTCTTTGGCCAGCAGTGTGGTAACACAGTTTAGCGCTGCTTTGGAGAGGCGATACGCCGGAGTACGCACCCCGGCATACTCTGATCTTGGATCGGCCATTTCCGTCAGGGATCCCAGCGTGCTGGTCATATTAACGATACGACCATAACCGCCTGCTTTCATCAGTGGAATGCAATGCTGGCATAGCAACAAAGGCCCCATAACGTTGGTTTGCAATGTTTCCTGAATCGTCTCCTGATCGACATTCTGGGCATCTACCTCTCCATCAATCATGATACCGGCATTATTCACGAGAATATCCAGCCGCCCAAACTGTGCCCGAATGCTTTCAATGGCCGCTTTTATGCTTTTTTCAGCGGTGACATCCAGCAGCTCAAAATGCACATCCAGGCCTTCTCCCTGCAGGCGGGAACAGGCTGCCTCACCTTTGTTCGAATCTCTGGTTCCCAGGATCACCGTAATGTTTTGCTCGCCAAGCCGGCGGCTGGTGGCATACCCGATGCCCCGATTGGCCCCGGTCACCAAAGCCACGCGTTTATCATGATCAGACATTGTTACTACCTCAACATAAAATTCAGTTCTCTATAAAATATCGACGATTAATATCTGATTCCAGTCTACAATTTTGAAATAAATTATGAGCTACATAATAACTTTATCCTATCAACTCTCAGAATAAAGCAACTCCCCCTCCCCGTAGACCGCCACCGGATAACTGGCCAGATCAAAAGGGTCCCCGTTCCAGCAAACAAAAGATGCCCATTTGCCTTTTTCCAGTGTGCCGAGTTGGTCATCAAGACCCAGGATTTTGGAGTTTCGGCGTGAAATCAATTCAATGGCCTGTTGCTTGGATAAGCCGGCCCGCAAAAACCAGCGCGTTTGCAGCAATAGCTGACGCGCAAGGGTTACCGGATGATCGGTCATGAGGCCAAATTCCACACCGGATTCCAACAGGTAGCGGACATTGCGTCGATCCTCATGTTTGAGTTCCACTTTATAGGCGAAGGAGTCAATTGGGCCGTAAACAACCGGAATTTTACGCTTTTTTAATTCCTGAAAAATCTCCGGCCGGTGAACATCCCCGGCGTGATCAACGGTAACATTAATTTTAAATTCATCAACCAGTCGCAAAAGGGCGGCGATATCATCGATTTTATGAACATGCGCGCGCAGGCGAATTTTTCGACCCAATAGATTCCGCAGCACCCTATCTTCGGCAGAAAACTGGATGTCTTCCTTTTTGCTGCCTCTGGCTTTGCGGTATTTTTGAATCTTCTGCCGCACCTCATCCAGGCGGCTGCGCAGCATGGCAACTGCCCCCATGCGTGTGGTGGGGCGTTTGCCTTTCCAGGCTTTTGTTTTCATGGGGTTGAACCCAAAGGCCCCTTTTAAACCGGCACGGGTAATTAAGGCATCTGTGCTGGAGGCGGCGTAATTTCGAATGACCGCTGAAAGACCGCCGATAATATTGCCGCTGCCGGGCATCACACATGAGTATAGCACGCCCATTTCCACTGCGTCTCTTAGCGCCTTGTCATCCATTTGGATTGAATCCAGCGCATCGGTCAGCACCAGAATAGAATCCTGATGCTCATTGGCCTCCCCCTCGGTGCTGGGCTCTCCGGCGCGGTCCATGCCGATGTGGCTGTGAGGATCGATAAAGGCGGGCGTCAGCACGTCAAATTTGCCGATCTGGCGACCTTTTTTTGACTTCGATATTGCGCTGATCTTTTTTCCATTAAACAGAAGGTAAGCTTCAAAAACAACTTTCTTGCCGGTGTAGATTGTTTTAGCAAATAGGCAGTTCATGACACTCCTTTATAAGATCTAAAATTTCAGCATGCGTTTTTCATAAAAGACGACCGGCTTGTATCCGAATAAGGCATTTAAATGATGCAAAAATGCGTGGCGGCCGTTATTTTCCCATAATGATGTAACGGTGGCATTTACTTCTTTATAAAGCTCCTCGTATTCGTCAAGTGACAAAGGGGCGTCAGAGGTCGGCATGTCGGCAACGGTTTCGGTAATTAAATTCAGCCACATCTGGCTGACCCCTTTTATATAATAAGGCCAGCTCTTTTGGATTAAAGATGGCCAGTTCGGATCACTGGTGTCTTTAATCCGGGGTTTGGTGATCCGGTCCGGATTATCATACACCTCTTCGATGACCCTCCCCGTATACGCCATTTCTGATAATAAGGCATTCGAGCGCAAGGTCTCAAAGACCTGATAGGCGGTTTGTGCTGAAGCATAGAAAATAAAGCTGAACTGATGGCCGGCGCGGTCCCGGGTTGCCCGGCGGTGAAACCGCCAGAGATAAATGCGATCTTTGTATTGTAAGAGAACCGGAGCTACGATTTTATGGGCAATAAGTAAATCCGTATGCCAGAAGGGTTCTTCCTCCGGCGGCCAATACATACGAAAGCGGGCAGACCACCATCCAGCTGATGAGGCGATTTCTGCCGGCGGAGGCTCAATCGTCTCCACTGCTTTACGCTTAACGGTCGTGGCACAGCCTGCGATTGCCATCACTAAAACAATGAAGGTAGCCAACAACATCCGGTAATCGTAAATTCGAATCACAATCTCTCTCCCTTAGATATAGATTAATACGAGCTGAGTAATTTTTAAGGTATTAATGGCTTGTTGCAAAACTGTTTTAAAACCGATTCTATTCGCCATTCTTAGCTTTGAGTAAAGTTTGCCACGTATGCCTTTCTAAAAATGAGCCGGCAACATTGCGTTCCATTTCTTCAAACATCGCCAGCGGAACCGTAAAGGTCATCAGGTTGTCTCCAAGCTGTTTGCGAATGTAGACACGCGCGGAAAGATCGGTTAGCCCCACAACAGCCTTTTGCTTTTCGGCTTGGGCCTCCTGGTATGGGTAGATGCCGATGGTCTGACATCCGGCTGCATAAGGAATAATGACGTTGTGATTGTCCTGTCGATCATAATTGGCCAGTACCACCATCGCCGAGAGTTGATCAGGATCTGCAAAGAAGACAATTACCCGGGGTGTTTCCTGATCCGGATTAACGTCGGCAAGAGGCTTAAAAATTACATATTCAGCCGGTATGTCGGTTATCGGCAGGTTTTCAATAAACTGATGGACCCGCTCCGGAGTCTTTATGTAACGTTCACCGGAAACAAAATTGTCATAAGCCTCTTTTCGCAAAAAGGGTTTTACCTTTTCAGCCGCCTGTAGTCCTTGCTCCCATTGGTCATTACCGGCCGAAAGAAAATGGCAAAAGCATTCTTTCCCACCGGGGAAATTGACATACTGATCGCCGAAGCCCATGCCGACACCACCGCCAAAGCAACCGAAGGTTTTACGATTACAGACAGCGGCCTTACCTTTAGCAGCACTGGCAGCCAGCCACATGATGCAGCCCCATTTCCCTTCCTGAAACTGCACGGCTTCTGCGAGTTTTTCATCAGACCAGATCAATGCGACCGGCTGATATTTAAGAGAAATAGCACCCGCTATTTTGCTTTCCATACGAAACCTCCGTTTAAGTTCGCTTTGACCGCTGTAATTGAATGGTGACAAGATTAATAGGGTCCGGGCATTGCAATTGAATCGTATTCCCTTCCCACCACGGCAGACTGCCGCCGAATTGAAACGTTTGCAGGCTTGGGAAAATATCATGGTAAAACCAGCCGCATAAACCTGTCGGGTTGTGGCAGCTGATCTCAAAGCTTTCGCCCTCATTATGCCCTGCACTGCATTCGCCCTTTACCCCTAAAATTGTGGCCTTTACTTGATAACCTAATTTGGGGTCTTGTGCCATCTTCATACCTCCTTCCTGAGGTTCGGTTGAGCCAGTTTGCCCGTTAGGCCCGTTAGCGCGTTGTCTTGTTAAAATAAAACCAGACAGCAATCCTTTTTTAACGGGCTCAACTGGACAACTGGCAAACCCTATGGGTTTGCCATATCTAACAAAATCTAATGCTTCTGAAACCAGTTGAAGTAAAAAAGTGTAAAACGAATGTATTATTCATCTGACTACATACGGCTTAGGGTATCACGAACAAAAAAATTTTGTTTTAAGGGTTTCATTTCACAAAAGGAAATTTATCAGACACCACTTCAGCCAGTTCTTTGCGGTCTTTTGGCAGTTCCATCCGGCGCAGATCATCCGGCAGCCGGGATGAATCTCCCAGATGCCCTACAGCGACAGCGGCAATCACCTCATAGTCTTCCTCTACATGTAATTATCTTTCATCACCGCTTCCAGGGGCCTTAATTTTATGGATCTCTGTGTATCGGATTCAATATAAAGAACATATTCATCAAAAATACCGCCCAGCAAAATGTCGATCCTGCGTGTTCGTTCGATAAATATTCCGTTTTTATCATAAACGATTTCGCCCTTATCGTCTTTTATAATGGATATGGCAAATAGGTCCTGTTTGCCCACTTTTACAGAAAACCGGTCACCCACTTTGAAACTGCTCTCATTTAACTGGTTTTTATGGATAAATATTCCTTTGCGATCGGGGTCGTAATTCGCAATTGGATTATCGATGATATCTTTCTGGGAAGTCATAGTGTTTTTCCTTCAAATAAAACGTTTGGTTACCTGGACATTTCATATCATTTCTATCCTTATCATGCACTAGAAACAGCATTCATTAAAAAAACAAAATCTGGTTATCCAGAAAGAACAAATGGTATTGAATGTGGGAGCGGCTTCCAGCCGCGACAGTTGATTTCGCGGCTGGAAGCCGCTCCCACAGAGGGTTTATCTAATGGAACTTGGATTTTCCAGATAAGCAGAAAACAAAATATAAATATCGAATCCAGGTTGATGTACAATTTAGCATTTCAACCCGGCTCTATTCGATTATCAGGCAGCCCCGGCCGACATGACTGTGGATTCGATCCCAACTAAATTTGACAGGTAACCGGTCATCATTTACAATCTTAAGTATGACCATCCGCAAATCTAAAGTCTTCTGGATTGTCGGCAGCATTTTTACCTTGACGTTTGCCGTCCTTTTCATCATCCGCTTGGGGATTTTGGATAGAATTTTGTCCCGCCCGCGTACCCTTTCTATGGAATCCATCAATGCGGTCTCTGAGCGCGACACCTGGATGAACATTTTTCAAAACGAACGTAAAATCGGCTTCTCTCACACCCAATTTCACACTGAAACAACCGGATATCGCCTGACCGAAGCGGTTCATATGCGCATAAATACAATGGGTATGATTCAGGATATCAGCCTAAAGACCAAAAGCTGGCTCAATCCGGATTTTACTCTAAAGGAGCTTGATTTTGAAATCAATTCAGGCCGATTTAGCTTTTCCGTCCGAGGATCTGTTGACGGAAACACACTGCAGGTAACCACTGAAAGTGCCGGCTCGAGCCGCGGTCTGGCTATTCCGATCAAAGATAAGCTCTACTTGTTCAACGGAATTATGGATGCGATTGCAGCTACCGACCTGAAGCCCGGTAATAAATATACTTTTAATATTTTCGACCCGGCCTCTATGGGACAGGCTGCTGTGATTGTTGAAATTATCGGCGAGGAACTCGTTGAAATCAGAGGGTTCAACCAGCTGGCCACAAAAATTTCTCTAAATTTTAAAGGGGTATCTCAGCTGGCCTGGATTGGAAAAGAAGGTGAAGTTGTCAAAGAAAAAGGGCTCCTGGGAATCAGCTTAATAAAATCGGATCGCAAGGAAGCCCTTGGCGGGCTTGCTATTGAATCAAGCCAGGATCTAACCAGGATTGTTTCGGTCGCCTCCAACATTCCGCTTGAAAACGTCGAAGCCCTGGACCTGCTGAAGGTTAAAATCCAGGGGATACCATCTAAAAATGTACAGCTCCAGGGCGGCAGGCAGACATTTAAGGAACAGGTTCTGACCGTTCAAAAAGAAGCTCTGTCTGATCTGGCCGCTGATCTTAAGCCTGAAAATCTGGCGACATTGGAGAAAATCTTTTTAAAGCCCGGTCCGTTTATCCAGTCCGATCATCAAAAAATACGGGATCTGGCACAGGAAATTTTAGAAGATGCCCCCGATGCCACCCCCTTAAAAAAAGCCGAAAAATTGCTGAATTGGGTGCACACCCATATTGAAAAACGGCCGGTTCTTTCACTGCCCGATGCACTTTCCACACTTGAAAATCGTGTAGGTGATTGTAATGAGCACGCCGTACTGCTCGCGGCCCTTGGCCGGGCAGCCGGAATTCCCACCCGAATTGAAGCCGGCATGGTGTATTTAAAGGGCCGATTTTACTATCACGCTTGGAATCTCATGTATCTCGGACAATGGGTCACCGCCGACTCCCTTTTTGGCCAGCTGCCGGCTGATGTCAGCCACCTTCGTTTTGCAACCGGCTCTCCCAGCCAGCAGCTGGACTTAATGGGTGTCATCGGAAAGGTACAGCTAACGGTGATACAATAGAACCCATCTCAAAAATGCGTCTAAGTGTCCATGGCGGTGTTGCCCCGCCAATATGGGCGGGATCTCACATCTATTTTTATGAATAATAATGGGTTCGTCAAACCGATTCAAAATGCTCACATACTTACGTGTATGCTCCGCTTTTTCGCCGAACCGCGCCTTTTGAGCACCTTAATATAATAAGATCTGATGCGAAATCCCGCTTCTTGCGGGGGCCCTGAACCCTGATCCACCTTTTTGAGATGGGTTCTAGTCAGTTGTCTGTAGTAAGTGGTCAGTTGTAAACTGTAAAAAACCGCCATTGGGATTAGATGTCTTCTACGGACAACGGACGACAAACAACGGACCGTTTCTTACTTTTAGAACTTAAACAAAGTAGCCCAGAATTATGCTATAATACATAAAATACTTTAAAATTTCATATTATGATCGAACTAAAAGACCTGACAAAAAAATACGGTGATTTTGAGGCAGTGAATGAACTGAACCTTTCCGTTAAAAAAGGAGAGGTTTTTGGGTTTATCGGGCCCAACGGCGCAGGCAAGACCACCACCATAAAGATCATGGGGGGGATTCTTGAACCGACGACCGGCACAGTGACCATTGCCGGGATCAGCATGCAAGAAGAACCGGAAAAGGCCAAAAGTAAAATCGGCTTTATCCCGGATCGCCCATACCTGTATGAAAAACTCACCGGCATGGAATTTTTAAGATTCACCGCAGATCTGTACGGGGTTTCCGAAGAAGCATTTCAAGCAACGGCTTTTAAAATCCTTAAAGATTTTTCACTGGCGGATTGGGCTGATGAACTCATCGAGTCTTACTCCCATGGCATGAAGCAACGGCTTATTATGTCGGCAGCTCTCCTGCATAACCCCGAGGTGATCATCGTAGATGAGCCCATGGTGGGGCTCGATCCGGCAGGCATTATCATGGTTAAGAATCTTTTTAAAACGCTCGCTGAGCAGGGCGTCACCATTTTTATGTCAACCCATACCCTTAAAGTTGCCGAGGATATATGCGATCGAATCGGAGTGATTCATAAGGGCAGTTTAATTGCCATGGGAACGACCACAGAGTTGCAGCGGGAAGCCAATGTCACCGAAGCCGATCTTGAACGGGTGTTCCTAAACCTTACTTCAGAAACTCCATACCCGCAAAATTAGCAGCTAGCGGCCAGTCGCCAGTAGCGAGCAACCAGAGACCGGAGACCAGCAGCCGGTGACCGGAAGCCAGAAGCAAGGAACCAGATGCGAGTAAAATGAACGAAGTCCTAACCTTATTAAAACCCCGAATCTGGCCGCTTAAGAACCGCGGCCTTTCCAAAGCCAACGGCAACAGCGGTGCAAGTTTCCTTTTGCTCGGCGCCTTCGGTTTGCTTTTCTGGTGCGGCATTTTCGCCGTTTCCTGGCGGGTGCTCATTTATTTTAAGGGCATTGAAGATATCGGCGACATCCTGGGTTATAAACTACTATCCATGATGCTGGTCATATCTTTTGCCCTGCTTCTTTTCAGCAGCATCCTGACATCTCTTTCCAAACTCTATCTCTCCCGCGATCTTTTACTGGTTCACTCCATGCCGGTTTCCAGCTACAAGATTTTTATCGCGCGCTGGATTGACAGTACGATCGACAGTGCCTGGATGGTCATCATCTACACCTTGCCGGTTTTCATTTCCTATGGCATCGTTTACCAAACCGGCGTCTTTTACTATGTCAACACCATGATATCCATGATGTGCCTGGCGGTCATCGCATCGGCGATCAGCACCCTGATGGTTATGGCCGCCGTCATATTCATACCGGCCAGCCGGATGAAGAGCGTATTTATTCTCATGGGAATCCTTTTTTTTGTGGTGATTTATCTGGCGATTCGCCTTTCACAGCCGGAATTGCTAGTTGATCCGGAAGTGTTTGACAGCGTTATGGTTTATATTACCTCCCTGCAGACACCTTCATCACCATTTCTGCCAAGCAGCTGGGTCTATGACAGCATCCGATCCGCTCTTTCCGGCTCGATCAGCAATAGTTTGTTTTTCACGGCGCTGTCGTTGAGTTTTGCCGGAATGATCGTATCTGCCATGATTTTTCTTTCAGATGCCATTTACTTTAAGGGATATTCAAAAACCCAAAACGCTCCGGTCCGCCTGTTTAAAAAGAATGTCGCCAGTAACCGAATTTTTAATTTTCTGCCGGGTCCCGTAAAATCCTTTACGGTCAAAGAGATCAAAACGTTCCTCCGCGACCAGACCCAGTGGACCCAAATCTTTCTGATTGCCGCTTTGGTTGTAATTTACGTTTATAATTTCAAGGTCCTGCCCCTTGAAAAATCGCCGATCAAAACCGTGTACCTTCAGAATCTATTCTCATTTTTGAATATGGGACTGGCGTTATTTGTTCTGACAGCGGTGACCGCCCGGTTTGCCTATCCGGCGGTCAGTCTGGAAAGAGAGGCTTTCTGGCTGGTCAAAACCTCTCCGTTATCCATACGAACGTTTTTGTGGATTAAATTCTTTATCTATTATTTGCCGCTGCTGATCTTAACCGAGATTCTGATCGTTGCCACCAACCTCCTGCTTCAGGTCACCCCGTTTATGATGATCCTTTCAACCCTTACCGTTTTTTTTATTGTTCCCGGTATTGTGGCCATGGGTGTCGGTCTGGGGGCCGCCTACCCGGATTTCAAAGCTGAAAATCCAACTCAGACGATAACCAGTTTTGGAGGACTGGTATATATGATCGCCTGTGCCGGATACATCGGTCTGGTGGTCATCATCGAAGCCGGTCCGGTTTATAATCTTTTTATGGCCGGCATCCGCAACAAAATAATCACCTTCCCAGCCTGGATCTGGATTGTCGGCTCTTTTACCCTGGTATTGGTTCTCAGCCTGCTGGCTGTTTCTATGCCGATGCGCTTTGGTGAAAGACGCCTGTCCGAATTGCTAACCTGATCCTTTCCAAATAAACCCCATTATTGAATTTTTGATCTTGACATGCCGAATGTATACATTTATATTTACATTAGCATTTACATTATTGCTTGGCAAGGTTTCAGGTGTCAGTGTTCAGGTGTCAGGTTTTGAGGGAGATGAAGTGACTGCGAAGAATTATTTGGAAGTTGAGGACCTTGAAGTCTATAAAAAGTTGTGCCGGTTGCACATTGCGGTCTGCGATTTGACACACGCGTGGCCCCAAGAAGAGAATTACGAGTTGGGAAGCCAGGCACGACGTTCGTCAAACAGCGCGCCTGCTCAGCTTGCCGAGAACAATGATGATCGGCATATCCGTAATAAAATTGAGGGCGTAAATCGCAGCCGGGCCGAAGCAGGTGAGACAATTCATCACCTGTTTATGGCGAAACTCAAAGGATATATCTCAGAAGAGGTATATTTAGAATTTAGGGGCCGTTACAAAGAATACATTCGCATGCTGAATGGACTGGAGAAAACATTGGAACGGAAGATCCCAGAGCGAGAGCAGCGCTGGCAGATAGCAGAGGAACCGGCAGTGTTTGGCTCAAGTGATGAAACGCTACCGCATGGCTGGCCTGTAGTTGCGGAGTAGGTTTTAAGCTTCAGAGTTCAGGTTTAAGCTCTATCAATTCTGACACCTGAACACTGACACCTGAAACCTACTAATTCCTGACACCTGACACCCGAAACCTGAAACCTTATATCGGAGACATTATGCAAACCCAGCTGACACCGAAACAGCAGCGTTTTTTGGATTATCTGCAGCGGGAAATCGCCAGAACCGGTCAGTGCCCCAGCCTGCGACAGGCTGCAGCGGATCTGGGGGTCAGCCATGCCGCCATCGCTCAGTTTTTGCGCGTGCTGGAAGAAAAAGGCTATGTGAAACGGGAGGGGCGTTACAGCCGTAAAGTTTATCTGCTAAATCGTGCCCACGAGGCAGCGGCTTTGCAGCGCTGGCGCGAAATCCCGATTATCGGTCGTGTCACAGCCGGTCTGCCGATGTATGCCCAGACGGAGTGGGACGGCAGCATCGTGCTGGACGCCGCCGTTTACCGCAGTCAAAACATTTTCGCTCTGCGCGTCAAAGGCGATTCGATGAAGGATGCCGGCATCCTCAGCGGCGATCTGGCAATCTGCGAACCGCGCCAGTACGCCCAAAACGGCGAGATCATTGTAGCGCTTATCAACAGCGAAGAGGCAACCGTCAAACGCTTTTTTTTACGTGACGATCACATCGAACTGCGTCCGGAAAATACCGATTATTCCCCCATGCGCTACGACTTCGGCGAAGTCCTGGTCCAGGGCAAAATCATCGGTATCCACCGCGGACCGGAAGGAATCAAGTAGCTGCTGGTTGCTGGTCACTGGCGACTGGTCGCTGGCTACTGGCAACGAGTCTCTCGTTCCTGGTAACCAGACAATAAATGGTTTCAGGTGTCAGGTCTTATGGCCGTGCAGACGAGTGTTCAAAGACAGATATTGCAAGCGGAGGATCAAACATCGCCTATCCGACCCCGACTCGACCGAGCTTGTCGCAGTCTGTTTTCTATCCCCCGTCATCTGTTTGCTGACACCTGACACCTGAACACTGAAACCTAATATATGCAGCCAGGAAGCTATAAGCCGTAACCAGAAAAAGAAAGATTTAACGTGAGCCGTGAACAACCCAAAACCCCCGGCCGCCTCTGGGTCGGCACCAGCGGCTATTCGTATACGGAGTGGATAAATGCCGGCTTTTACCCGCCGGGCACCCGCTCCGGCCAGATGCTGCCGCTTTACGCCCGAACTTTTCCGATCACCGAACTAAACTTCACCTGGTACCAGATGCCGAAAGCGGCTGCCATCGAACGCATGCGCCAGTATGCACCGCCCGGGTTTCGCTTTGCCGCCAAACTGACCCGCACTTTAACCCATGAGGTGGATCCCAACCAATGGCGCGGGCAGGTCTCCCAGTATCGGGACGGCATGGCGCCGCTCACCCAGGCCCGGCAGCTGACAGCGGTTTTGCTGCAGTTTCCGCCGAGCTTTCCCCGGGCGCCGAAAAACCGCCACTATTTGGCCGCCCTTCTGGACGAACTGGACGGACTGCCCCTGGCGGTGGAATTTCGGCATGCCTCCTGGGCCACGGACAGGGTTTTTGCCGAACTCGAACGCCGCCGTACCACCCTGGTAGCCGTGGATGAGCCGAATCTGCCGGATTTGTTCCCGCAACTCGATGTCGTCACCAACCCGGATCTTTTCTATATTCGGTTCCACGGCCGCAACGCCAGAGGCTGGCGCTCGGGCAATATGCAAATGCAATTCGACTACGACTACAGTGATGCTGAGTTGCGGGAATGGGCCGATAAAACCATCACCCCGATGACCCGGCACGCCGGCAGCGGAGTTATTTTTTTTAACAACCACGTCCGCGCCCAGGCGCCCAAAAATGCCCGGCGTCTGATCAGTCAGTTGATCGAAAGAGGTCTTTTATAAATGACTAAAATGACTAAAATGAGCTAAAGTGCCTAAAGTTATGGTGTCGCTTCGCTCCATCTTTTTTAAAATGACAGTATTCCTTAATTTTAGGCATTTTAGGCACTTCAAACTTTAGGCATTTGTTTCAAGCAGCTGGATAGTTTTAGAAACCTCAATCCATACGCTGACGATTTCGTCACTTGAAAGCAAACGATGAACCGTTCAATTGTCCATTTAAATGTGGCTGATTTTGCCGTGGCGGTGGAACGGGCGGTGGATCACCGGCTCAACGAACGTCCGGTGATCATCGCACCCGAAGGCGCCGCCCGGGCCGCTGTTTACGATATGAGCAACGAGGCCTACATGGCCGGCATTCGCAAGGGCATGGCTTTGCGCCGGGCCGTGCGCCTTTGCAAAAATGTTCAAATCCTGCCGCTCCATCCGGATCGCTATGAGCTGGCCATGCGTGATGTGCTCAAGCGCGCCCTGCCGTATTCACCCCTGATCGAAACCGGCGAAGACGACGGCCACCTGTTCATGGATGCCACCGGCACCTCCCGTCTATTCGGCCCGCCCATGGACGTGGCCTGGCGGTTGCGCAAACAGATCAAAACCGATCTTGGCCTGGACCCGATCTGGTCGGTGGCGCCCAACAAACTGGTTGCCAAAGCGGCCACCCGCCTGGTGAAACCTGATGGAGAGTACATTGTCGCCGCCGGCGAAGAAGAATCGCTGCTGGCCCCGCTGCCGGTCAATCTGGTCCCGGGCATCGAGCACAATGACCAGCTGCGATTGCGGGAATTTAACCTGACCCATGCATTCCAGGTCTCCGCGTTGAGTCTGGAGCAGCTGGAGATCCCTTTTGCAACCCGCGCCCTGTCACTTTACGAGGCGGTGCGCGGCATCGATCCGTCTCCGGTTTTGCCGGTCGGCCAAAAACCGCCGAAGGTGATCGCAGACCACGAATTCGGCAATGACACTAACAACGTGCACACCCTGGAAGGCGTTCTCTACGGCCTGGTCGAGCAGGTCGGCAGCCAGCTGCGCCGGCGCCGGCGGGCTGCGCGCCGCATTGCCATTATCCTTGACTATTCCGATGGCATGCGCCGCGCCCGCCAGGTGGCTGCCAGGCCGGCCACCGCCAATGACCTCACCCTTTTTGAGCTGGCCCGACGCACCCTCCAGCTGGCCTGGGTCCGACGGGTACGCATCCGGCATATGCGTCTGATCTGTGACCGTCTGATCTTTCCGCCGGCTCAGCTGGAACTGTTTGCCGCCGATCAAAAAGCCAATGACAACCGCTCCGGCCTGATCACTGCCATCGACTCCATCCGCCACCGCTTCGGCAATGAGGCTGTGCAAATGGGAAGAACCATGGCTGCATAAGCAAAAAACTTCCGGGTTCAATTACGCTAACAGTTTGATCCAAAAATAAAAAATACGAAACACGAAATCCGAAGCACGAAACAAATACGAATGACAAAAATTTGAAATTATAAACTTCACATTTCGATTTAAAAAACAAAGCGTAAAGACTTTTCCATCTGCTCAATTTCCAGATATCGGAGTTTGTTACGTTTGGAATATTTAATATTCGAATTTCGAATTTGTTTCGACCAATTTTATTAAATCAGGCGATATTCGGATTTCGAATTTACAACGAACCATGATCCCTTTAACCGTACGATCAAACTATTCTTTCATGTGGGGCACAGCCCCGGTCAAGCAGGTCTGCCGGACTGCTCGACGCCTGGGCTATACCCATCTGGCGCTGACCGACACCGACAATCTTTGCGGCCTGTGGCCTTTCTTAACCAGCTGTCGACGCGAAGGACTCACGCCCATTGTGGGGGCGGAGGTTACCGACCCCAAGCGCAAGCAGCGTGCCGTCTGCCTGGTGGCTTCCGATACCGGCTACCGCAACCTCTGTCGCCTGCTCACCCGCCGCCACATGAACGAAGATTTTGATCTGGAGGCCGCTGTAACTTTCCATGCAAACGGATTGGAGATCCTTACTCAGAGCGCCGACCTGTTAGGCGCCTGGCATGCTGCCGGCGTTTCGGTCGCCGCAGCCATGCCGCGCCGGCCTCTTCCCGCCACTCACCGCTTGCGCCGCACGGCCAATCGCCTGGGACTGCCGGTGGTGGCCACACCGGGCAGTTTCTTTTTGCATCCTGACGACATGCCGGTCCACCGCATGTTGCGGGCCATCGAGCGCAACACTTCCCTTTCGCGTCTGGCGGACGCTGAGGTCGCTCCGGCGGACGCGTGGCTGGCAACTCCCGAAGAATATGTACAGCGCTTTGCCATCTGTCCGGAGACTGTCAGCGCCACTTACCAAATTGCCGAACGCTTGACGTTTACCGGCCCGCAGTTTGGTATCGTCATGCCGCCGCTACTGGGCGAAAACGACAGCAATCCGGCACAATATCTGCGGCAGGACGCCTATGCCGGCGCACGACGCCGTTACGGTGATGAACTTTCCGAGGCGGTGGTGGAACGGCTGGAACACGAGTTGCGCATTATCACGGGCATGGGGTTTGCCGCCTACTTTTTAATCGTTCGCGATATTATCCAACGCAGTCCGCGCACCTGCGGGCGCGGCTCGGGAGCCGCCTCACTGGTGGCCTATTGCCTGGGCATCACCAATGTCTGTCCGTTGAAACACAACCTGTATTTCGAACGGTTTTTAAATCCGGGCCGCAAAGATTCGCCGGACATCGACGTGGATTTTGCCTGGGACGAACGCGATGACGTACTGGATTCGGTCCTGGCCCAGTACGCGGGCCATGCCGCCATGGTCTCCAGCCACGTGCTGTTTCAGCCGCGTATGGCGGTACGGGAGGTGGCCAAGGTCTTCGGCATGACCGATGCAGAGATCGGACAGGTGTCCAAACGATTGCCGCATTTCTGGCGCGTGAAAGAATCCAATCCCGAATTTTTGACTGAGCTGAAACGCCGCCCCGAGTCTAAAGAGCTGGAGTTTCCTCCGCCCTGGCCCGATATTTTACAATTTGCCCAGCGGCTCATCGGCACGCCACGTTATATGTCCGTACATCCCGGCGGTGTGGTCATTACCCCGCGGCCCATTGAAGAGTACGTGCCTGTTGAGCGCGCTCCCAAGGGGGTTCCGATCATCCAATGGGAAAAAGATGCCACCGAGGATGCCGGGTTGGTCAAAATTGACTTGCTGGGCAACCGCAGCCTGGGGGTCATCCGCGACGCCCTGGCCAATCTGCGCGACAACGGCATCACCTTTAACGAGCTGCACTGGGAACCGGAAGACGATTTTGCCACCCAGGAGGCCCTGGCCCAGGGCCGCACCATGGGCTGCTTCTACATCGAAAGCCCGGCCATGCGATTGCTGCAGCAAAAGTCCAAAGTGGGGGATTTTGAGCATCTGGTCATCCACAGCAGCATCATCCGCCCGGCCGCTAATGAATCTATCCAGGAATACCTCCGCCGCCTGCACGGCGGCCGCTGGGACCCGATTCATCCCTTTTTGGCCGAAGTGCTGGATGAAACCTTCGGCATCATGGTCTATCAGGAAGACGTCTCGCGCGCGGCCGTGGTTATCGCCGGTTTTTCCCATGCCGAAGCCGATACCCTGCGCAAAGTTCTGACCAAAAAGGATCGCGAATACCAGCTGCGGGACTTTCAGCAGCGGTTTTACAGCGGCGCCAGACAGCGCGGCGTGCCTGACGGCAAGGTCGCCGAAATCTGGGATATGATGATGAGCTTTAACGGCTATTCCTTTTGCAAGCCCCACAGCGCCTCTTATGCCCGGGTATCCTTTCAGGCCGCTTACCTCAAGGTCCATTACCCGGCCGAATTTATCGCTGCGGTGATCAGCAATCAGGGCGGTTTTTACGGCACCTTTGCCTATGTCTCTGAAGCCCGGCGCATGGGCCTGACGGTGCTGCCGCCCGACATCAACATCAGCGACATTCGCTGGACCGGCCAGGGCAAAGCCGTCCGGGTGGGATTGCTGTCCGTCAAAGGCCTGGGGGCCGACACCCGGGAGCGCATCGTTGCGCTACGCCGGCGGCAGCCCTGCAGCAGCCTGCGGGATTTTCTGGAACGCGTGCGCCCCGACGAAGACGAAGCGCGCTCTTTGATCAACTGCGGGACCCTGGATGCTCTGAATCCCGGCGGCAACCGTGCATCGCTGCTGTGGGACCTGGCCTGCTGGTTGAAATCAAAACGGCCCAAGACGGCCGCACAATCCCTGTTTGACCGCACCGACACGGCCGGCCATTGCCGGCCGCCGCTGCCTGCCGAAGATGAGCGCGAGCGCCTGCGGCGCGAATTTTCCGTGCTGGGTTTTCTGTGCGACCGTCACCCCATGGAGCTGTTTGCCGAAAAGTTGCAAAAGCGTCGCACCGTCAAGGCCGTGGACCTGCCGCGTTTTATCGGCCGGCAGGTACGCCTGGCCGGCTGGCTGATCACCGGCAAGGTGGTTTCCACCAAAAAGGGCGATCCTATGGAGTTTTTAACCTTTGAAGATGAAACCGGTATCGTGGAGACCACCTTTTTCCCGCAAGCCTACCGTCGGTTTTGCCACATCATCGATCGCCAGCGGCCTTATCTGCTAACCGGCAAGGTCGAAGAAGACTGGGGCGCATTGACGCTGACAGTGGAAAAAGCGGAACGAATTACAAGCTAAGAGGAGTGGACGCGAAACATCGCGGTGGGTGACAAGTCATTTAATACCTGAATCTTTCATGAAAATTAATGAGAATATGAAAGCCTCCGACTCGTGCAAAATTCAGGTAATAAGAAAGTTAAAAAACAACTCGGATTTCTCGCACAGTTATTCGTGAACTAGGCTTCGCCGGGCACCTTGAGTGGGGGCTCGCCTTGGAGTCCCTTCTCGACGAGGTCAGCGATGAATTCGGCAAAGGGACCGATATTCTGCTGTACACTCGCTTCTTCCAGGGCAGCCATATAGGCATTCCGTTCTTCCACGGGAATTACCGTCCACGGATAGCCTCCGGCCGCCAGCATCAAATTCATCAAAAATCGTCCCATACGGCCATTGCCGTCTATATAAGGATGGATAAAAACGAATATGAAATGTCCGAGCACGATTCTAACCGAGACTTCCGTTTCTTCGCTCAGCAAATCGAAGAATGCCAATATAGCATCAGGGACTGCCTCACGGCTTGGCGGGACATGCATGGAACTGCGAATGCAAACTGGACCATTGCGGTAACCCGCAAGGTCGGCGGGCTTCAATAAGCCAGCAATCACACCCGGTGCGAACATTTCCCGATACCAAGTGCTGTGGTCTTCCTCGGCGACGGTACCCGAGTTTGCGCCTTGCAGGACCCGGAGGACACTTTCTCTTACACTTTGATAGGCCTGCCAGTATCCGCGCGCAGCAAGAGCGCTACGCTGTTCACGATTGTCCTCATTGTCATCCGGGTTCCACGCGCCGTTTCGGACCCGTTCAATGAGTTCAGTGCTGACGCGATAGCCTTCGATCGATAGTGAGTGATAAGCGTCTTTCACATAGATTTCCTCGACGCGTTCCATATAGGCGTCGATGTCTTTCAGTCGCTCCGGCTCTTTTGGAAATCGTTCGATCACCAGTCCGCACATCTCTTGCCACATCAAGCGGATGCGATTGACGTAAGGCGAAATTTCCCGTCCGGGAAAAATGAGAGGTGACTTTGCTTCGAACGGATCGTTTTCCCGTACGTCATAGCCTGCGGCGCGCATCGTCTTCACGATGTCGTCGGCGATACGGTGGCGGCCGATATTGCGGAACGCACCGGCAATGCGACCTGCAATCTTGCTGTGTCCGCCCTCCAGAAGCCGGTCAAGAACCTCGGAGGCGTCACGAACCGTCAAAAGTACGGCACGGGCATCGGTCGGATTCTTCGTGAAAAACTGCGCGGAGCACGTGATCAGAGCAGACGCCTTAGAGAAAAGACGCATGCCTTCTTTTTCTTCAATCTCCCCGGTTGCCGGCAAGGAGGCGCGGGCGTCGAGCAGCGATGTGTCATGTGGTAACGCCGTGATGTTGTTATGCGCTTTTGGAGAGCGTACAAGGAGCTGGCGCGGGACTGTCCGGTTGCCGGCATGCAATGACAGCGACTGCTCCGGCGAGAGGCACCAGTCTTCTCCAAAACGCTCGCGAAGGTATGCGACGCAAAAGTCCCAGAAAGAAGCATACCACGCTGTGCTGTCACCAGTCGCCTCGTCCGGCCGGGACGGTATGTACCAACCCTTCATGACTTCCAGCAGGAAGCCGTTCGCGAGGAGGCGCTCCCGGTGGGTGCGGGTCAGGTCTCCTGTTCGAATAGCGACTACATCTAGATCCTGTAGCTTCCGCAGGACATCCAGGGATGAGGCTAATTTTTCCGATGGGCTTACCATGTTGTTTGTGCTCTCTTTCGTTTATCGAGTCGTGCAATTATTAGTTTATTCTGTTGTACCAGAATTCGTTTTACATGTCGAGCGGGAATTAGTTTTTTCTGCGTCTTGTTTTGCTTGGGCTCATGACGGAAAAAGACCCACCGTCGCTTAAGCTATGGCGGACAGGCAAGCCATGGTCCTACAGGACACATACCGGAAAGCGACAATTCGTTACAAGAGCAAAGAAATGGTTCCACTTAGCTTTTTCTTCCTTAAGAAAAATAAAATTCTTCTCTCCAGAAGATTTTAGATTGACATGCAAGATAGCAGTATTAGCTTTCTTCTTATATTGATATATAGATATCTTCTTGAAGCTATACGACTTCACTTCTTCTTCTCGGCTGGAGAATGCCGATGCCTTTGTTTTACAAGCTTGACGGGTTGGGAAAAGACACCGCCAGAGTCGCCGGTCGTCTGGAAGCGCTGCGCAACTCGTTGCGAAATCATCCGGACGGACCTCAACGCAGTGTGCCCAACAAAAATGCCACTGACACCCTGCTGCTGGCTACCTGGAATCTAAAAGAATTCGAAGGCGGCCAAAATGACAAGCGCACGGCAGAATCCTACTGGTATATCGCCGAGATCATTTCGCACTTTGACCTGATTGCCATTCAGGAAGTCGGTGCCCACCTGGGGGCCTTGAATAAGCTGCAGGCCCGGCTGGGGCGCACCTGGAAATTTGTGGTCAGCGATGTAACCGAAGGCTCTGCCGGCAACCAGGAGCGCCTGGCCTTTTTATTTGACCGCCGCAAAATCCGCTTCAGCGGAGTGGCCGGTGAAATCGTCATTCCGCCGATCCAAGACAAAAAGGACAAAACCATTGCACCCGCCAATCAGCTGGCACGCACGCCCAACATTGTCGGCTTTGAGGCCGGCTGGTTCCGCTTTATGCTGTCCACCGTTCACATTATCTGGGGTGAAGGCGTAGAGGAGCATCCAACCCGCGTGGCCGAAATTGAAGCCCTGGCCAAATTTCTCAAAGATCGGTCCGAAGACGAAGCCGCATGGAGCCAAAATTTAATTCTGCTCGGTGATTTCAATATTTTTTCTGCCGATCCGGCTAACGCGGCTTTTAACGCCATTACCCAAAACGGTTTTCAAATACCGCAAGCCTTGCGAAACATACCCCCTTCCAATGTCGGCAAAAAACCGCGCTTTTATGATCAAATCGCACTGAAGGTGCGGCAAAACCATCTGGCCCCTACCGGCCGCGGCGGTGTTTTTGACTATTTTAATCTGATTTACAGAATTGAAGACTATGAAGCCTATATTCCGGCCATGATGGGGGGCAAGGCAGAAGATGATTCCAGCAACCCTTTTGTGTATGACACCAAGGGCAACGTTCGCACCGAAAAACAGCGTCGGGCCTACTACCGCAACCACTGGCGGCGGCGGCAGATGTCGGACCACCTGACGATGTGGCTGGAATTAAAGATTGATTACGGCGAGGAATATCTTAAGAAGAGAACGGCTGATTCCTGAAGGTCGCAAAGCTTCTAGAAGCTATCTCAAAAATAGCAGATCACGCCCAAGAGCAAGGCGTGGGCCGACGAAAAAGCGCAGCATACATGTTAGTATGTGAGCATTTTAAGGAGGCTCATGATGCACCATAGTGTAATAAAATTGGCGCAAATCCCGCTTCACGGGGCAACGAAGCTATTGGGCGTTAGATGCATTTTTGAGATAGCTTCTAAATGCCTGCAGCGCTTTCTTGGCCAGTTCATTCCTGCATTGCTTTATGTTTGGCACTTATCTTTTGAGAAGTCTCCGATGTTTCTGCGTCCGGCGATCTATTCCCTGCAAATTCAACTGTCCAGACTTTGACCTTACCGGTAGTGGTTGAATAGGTTTGAAACCGTAGATTACCGGTATCCAACAGGTACGTATAGTCAAAGTTGGTGGAATGGATGCCAAGGGTCTCAACATGATAGGACAGCCAGCTTATGCCGTTGTTAAAGCTGCGGTGCAGCTTATTGTGGCCGTCAACGGCAGTAATGATGCCGTTTGCGTCTGTCAGGATCCTGGCCGGAATGTATTCAAAGGGCAGTTTTGCGGGCGCAGACCAGCCGATCCCGGGGCGCCACAGAGACCACCAGGCTGTATCGTTACTGTTATCAGCAAAGGATACTGCCGGATGCCCGTCTGCAGTAACCCCAACGTAGCTGGTGTACCACAGGCTGCCGTCGCTGCCGCACCAGTCAGGCCCCACAACTACATCACCGCGTTCGAGGGTAATCGGCAGGGTTTCGTAGAGAGAACCATCCGCGCGCTTAAACGAGTCCCCGCCGTCATCCGAATACGCATAAAGCACATGGGTGTGATAGCCTGAAGAACCATTGCCGTCATCCACCACCCAGGTAACGTGCATGCGGTTATCGCTGTCAAAGAAGATACGCGGTCGATAGGGTTGATAGGCGGTGCCATCGGCTCCGGAATCGTTCCAGAAGAAGGTTTTAACCCCATGAGCGTATTCCGTGTCACCTAACATCACCCAGATTTTGGCGTCGGCATCATACCTGGCAATTGCGGCGGCCATGATTCCGGGAGACCACCCGGTGTCGAATTTAACCCGGTGGCGAAAGGTTATGAAAAGCACTCCGTTTGAATCCCGGGCAAATGAGGGATATGTGATCCAGGTCCCCGGGATCGTCCGGGATTCATCATCGCCGACAAACTTAAAGGAAGAGATATCTTCCGGTTTATCGGAGATCATGTATTGCCAGGCATATTCATAGTAGGGGTTGCCGGTTTTGGGATGATTATACGGGGAGTGATTCATGTTGCCGGCCACATGAATATACCCGTTGCGATCAATACCCACAGACGCGCCGTTATGCCAGGGGTCGCTGTCGGTCTCCTCAAAGATCACGTTTTTAGATACACTACCGTCTGATGATTTCTTGACAATCAGCGTCTTTAATTGCCGGTTTACATATACATAGTAAATAGCACCGTTGTATGTGGCCACCGGCGTCTGCCAGTCGCTGCCGGTTACCTTGGAGGCATCGCTGAATTCAAATTCTTTTGTAATGGTGACGGTTTCCGGCGGCGGTTGCCCCCATGCCGTGATTGCATAAATAACTAAAGCCACCGGAACCGCCACCAAAGCGGAATAGGAAGGCCTCATGGCTGA
Source organism: Desulfobacterales bacterium (assembly GCA_030601425.1). Lineage (GTDB taxonomy): Bacteria > Desulfobacterota > Desulfobacteria > Desulfobacterales > JAHEIW01 > JAHEIW01. Next base: position 12,252 of record JAUVTR010000003.1, on the reverse strand, counting down.
TCTCCTTTTGTGAAGCTATCTTAAAAATGCTTCTAACAATTCTCCGACATTGATCGTTACAATTTCATGGACGCAAGAACCGCAAAAGCCCCCCCGGCTGTTTGCCGGCTCCAATCATCCAGAAAGAAAAGTGTCGCTTTGCTGGCGCTAGAATCAAGTGCAAAATGAGTACCAAATGAAAAAGTTGATACGATGCGCAAACGAAGGGACGCACTGATTGTAGCCATGGTTTTCCCCAAGCCCCCAAAACTTCCGCATAATCAAATCGTTAGGCCCTTCAAATTTTCTAAGTTACAAACCAATTTTCCATCACAGAATCTATACAACTCGTGTTGAATTAATATCCGGACGTCTGCGTGTACGAAAAATTATACCTCTGCGTATACAGAATCATAACTATTGGAGATTATAGTCGGATTCCATTTATTCATACTCAATTTGTTCTTGATTTTACCAAAGCTTTAATCCAATTGATAAGTGATTCACTTTTATATTGTTGCTAAATCCAGGATTTTCTGTATAAAATTCATGGTAACGCTAATAATCAATCTTCGCTTTTTTAACATTTGTCTATTTTCAAAAATAATGGATCCTACGCACGAGTTCGCAGCGCCCGCTGCGGCGCAAATGATTTAACAAAACAGAAACTAAAGGAGACAAACAGATGGAAGCTTATTGTGTGAAATGCAAAGCCAAGAGAGAAATGAAGGAGCCCAAGGAAATAACCATGAAAAATGGCAGACCCGCAACTCAAGGCGTATGCCCAACCTGCGGCACCAAGATGTTCAGGATAGGTAAGAGTAAATAGCGCTATTGATTTAGATTTTTTACACCGATGGCCTTGACACCAATGGTGAGATAATCTCGGCCGTGTTTGGTGCTGTATGATTCTGGGTATTTTGCCCCGACAGGTTGAGTTGCGCGCAAACCTGACTCTCAAGCAAAACGGGTATGGATTTTTCCGGCATCCATGCTGGATCCGGACACTATTCTAACCACGGCAGCGATTCCCGGGTTAATCAGGTCATCGCGTCGTTAAGATAACTTTGCTTCTAACCGGTGCCAGCAAATCGACCCACCTTAGCCGAAGCTTTAGCTTGGCGGTTGACCTCCAGTGTAATCCGTCCCAAAATGCAAATTCGAGAATTTAAAGAAAAAGACACTAAGGAGGTTATTGCACTCTGGGTTAAATGCCAGCTTGTCGTGCCGTCGAACAACCCCCGCAAGGATATTGAACGCAAGCTTAAAGTAGATCGCAACCTATTTCTGGTTGGCATTTTAGACAAAAAGATTGTCGCCACCGTAATGGGCGGCTATGAGGGGCACCGCGGTTGGATTAATTATCTTGCGGTAGATCCGGGTTATCGCAGGAATGGATATGGCCGTCTCATAATGGAAGAGGTCGAACGACGCATCCGATCGAAAGGTTGCCCTAAAATTAATCTCCAGGTTCGGGCAGCCAACAAAGAGGTCATTAAGTTTTATCAGTCCCTCGGTTATGCAGATGATCATGTAATTGGATTGGGCAAGCGCCTCGAGGAAGATGAACCTTACAGCGCATAGCAGATCGCCGCAGGAATATTGACGCATTGTTTAGGGCAGTTTGGTCCTGATAATGACTGTATTTAAAAGAATGGTTTAGGAGCCTGGGATTCATTCCGGACGGACAAACCTATTGTGATTTCGCAGGAGTAAAAGTTAAGGCATTGCGATTATGCAAAAAGCTAAATCATGAAAGTACATAAAGGAGGAATAGACAGATGGCTGCATACATCATCGCCAGAGTCAGCGTGACCGATTGGGACAAATACAACGAATACATCAAAGTCACGCCGGAGATAATCGCAAAATTTGGCGGCCGATTTATCGTCCGCGGGGGCGAAACGGTCACCCTGGAGGGGCCTGAAGAAAAATGGCGGATCGTTGTTGTCGAATTTCCCGATCTTGAAAAAGCCAAAGAATTCTACTATTCGCCGGAATACACCGATGCCAAAAAGATTCGTGAGGGGGCTGCGCTCGCACAATTTGTTGCTCTAGAGGGTATCGACTAGTGTTATGTTCCACAAGTAATTTACAAAATACGGAGTGGGTTTATTAATGTTAATTCGTTTTATTTTAAGTGTCAGGAATAAGTAGGTTTCTGGTGTCAGGTGTCAGGTGTCAGATAACAGATGGCAGAAAACAGAAACGGTCTGCCCTTTGTCTTCGACTCGACTGGTTGCGACGGGCTCAAGCCCCGAGTTTGTCGAGGGGAGCTCGTCGCAGGCTGTCATTTGTTTTCTGTGCTCTGTCCGCTGTATCTTCATGGCACCTGACACCTGAACACTGACACCTGACACCATAGACATTGTGTTGTTTAAAGAACTCAACTAAGCTAAAATATACCACACGACTTTTGTAACATTTTTGTGGGACACAACACTAGTCTGCTTCTGTGCTATTTTCCTTTAGATGGTCAGAGATGGCCTTTTCGAGGTGCTGGCGAGCCTTGTTTGTGTTTTGAACAAATTTCACACCCATTCCGCGATTGATCACCTTATCTTGGGGAACATTGGTATTTGACCAAATTACCTCCGCATTAAGCAAGAGCTCCTCCCGTTCCGGCATCTTAATGCAGAATCGGATTTTTTCTTTCAGCGGCAAGGGTTTCCGGCAGACAACAAACGCCCCCCCGAGGCTGATATCTTTAAACTGTACCTGAATATGTTCATATGGAGGTTCCAACATAGCCGGCCAGGAAATTACCACTCTGGGGTGCCGGCGCTTTTCTTCCCAGTAAGACTTTTGGGAAGTTGTTGCCAATTGAACCGATTGGTCGGTGCCCAGTTTTCGTTTTACATACGCATTAAAAAACCAAAATATGACCAGACCCGCAAATATAGCCGCGCCGATTGCCAAACTTGTTACAATTATACCGTTATCCATAATTCCAAAAATCCCTCCGGGGCGCAGGCCCTGCGGGCCAGAAGTCTATTGGGGCGTAGCTCCTAACCAGAGACCAGGTTTTTACGCCGGCCGGCATTTCACTATAGCACAAGCTGCTGCCGGTTTCCAATTCTAAAAAAAAATGTAGACATCCAACTTCCAGTTATGTTAAAGAATCACATTGTTGTTTAATATAATTTGGGTCAAGGAGGTGAACCAGTGGGTAGTGTTGTTAAAAAGCGCAGGAAAAAAATGAGAAAGCATAAACACAGAAAGCTTTTGGCCAAAACACGTCATCAAAGAAGGAAAGGCAAATAACGATCCCCTAAGTTTTTTGTGTGCGATTGATAAAAAGTACCGTTTTAAAACGGTACTTTTTTTATGCGGTTATTTGGTGTACCCTTTGAGGTATTTTAAAAATTCCGAATCAGTTGACAGGACAAGTGAATTGTCTTTACCCAATATCTCGCGGTAAAGTTCAAGCGTTTGAACAAATGAGTAAAATTCAGGATCCAGGCCGTAAGCTTTGGCATAAATTATAGTTGCTTCGGCATCGGCTTTTCCTTTAATTTCCTGGGCTTTCTTATAAGCCTCTGATGTGATGCGCTGCAAATCTCTTTCTTTTTCACCCAGAATTTTTTGGGCCTCACCTTGGCCCTCGGACCTAAATTTCTCTGCGATTTGGTTTCGCTCTGCGATCATGCGCCCGTAGACGGACTTTCGGACCTCCTCCACATAGTTTATGCGCTTAATTTTGACATCGACCAGTTCGATGCCAAATGCGACCAGCTTCGGCTGGGCCTGTTCCAGAATTCCCTCGGTGATTTTTTGACGGCCGACTGTGATGTGATAAGTGTCCCGGATATCCCGTTCTGATTTTTCGATGCCGATTTCGGTGGTATCGATTTCGCGGTTTGATTTTCGAACCGCCTCAATCAAATGGTGAGACGTAATGAAGTTCCTGACAGCCGGATCGATAATGTCATTGAGTTTTCCAACCGCATTGAATCGGTTGTTTACCGTCTGGAAAAACTTAACCGGGTCCACAATTTTCCAGCGGGCAAAGGTGTCCACCCAGATAAAAGTTTTGTCCAAAGTGGGGATCTGTCCCGGGTCGCCATCCCACTCCAGTAAGTTTTTATTGAAGTAGTTGGCTTTCTGTACGAAAGGGATCTTAAAGTGAAGGCCGGAATCCTTTACGGGTGCGCCGACAATTCTTCCGAATTGGGTGATCACCGCCTGTTGGGTTTCATCGACCGTGTATGCGGCGCCATAAATAGCAAAGGCGATCACCGCTAAAATAACGAGATAGATGCTTTTGGGCTTCATTTTTCACCACTGTTTTGCTGTCCAAGGTTGATGGATTTTCCCAGGTTCAGTAACGGCAAGACATTTTTTTGATCGGAGTCAATAATATATTTCGGACCCAGATTGGGAAACGTTTGTTTTATCGTTTCTAAATAAAGCCGTCGTTTGGTGACGTCTTTGGCATTGACATACTCCTTGTAAATAGACACAAATCTGGAAGCGTCACCTTTGGACCGGTTCACGCGATCTAATGCGTACCCTTCGGCGCCTTTGATGGTTCTTTCGGCTTCACCCCTGGCGGTTGGAATGGCTTTATTATAGTCTTCTTTGGCCTGATAAATCATTTGTTCCTTCTGTTGGACAGCCTGGTTAACTTCGTTGAACGAGGGCTGTACCGGCGGAGGGACATTTGTCTTTTTCATCTCGATGGTTACGATGTGAATGCCGGTTTCGGCCTGATCCAGTTCGGTTTGTAAGAGGAGTTTGGCCTCCACTGCGATTTCATCCCGTTTGCTGATAACTTCGTTAATGCTGCGGTCACCGACCACCAGCCGCATCGTGGATTCGGACATATCGCGCAGCAAGCGGCGGGCGTCGCGAACTTTAAACAGATAATCAAAGGGGTTCTTAATCCGATATTGGACAATCCAGGGCGCCACGGCCACGTTTAAATCCCCGGTCAGCATGAGGGATTCGCCGACGTTTTCCCCCCCGGACTGAAATCGGGACCGCGTACTGACTCTGGCAGTGCTAAACCCGAATTCTGCCGTTTGAATTTCACGGACGTTGACCTTGGTAACTTTTTCAATGCCAAGGGGCAGTTTGAAGTTAAGGCCGGGTTGTGCCGTACGTACATAGCGGCCGAAAAACTGAACAATGCCGACTTCATTTTGCTTAACCGTATAAAAGGTTGTTATTGCCATGGCAACAAGGATAACAACCACAATAAACAAGGGGCCGCCCGGGAACTTGATCCGTTTGATTTTTTCCACAAATTCACCCATCTGCGGCGGAACGCCACCCCTGCCTTGTTGTTGCTGTTTTAGTTTATCCCAATCCCAACTCATATGCGTATTCCTTCCAGCTGATTTTCATGAGTATTAGAAAATGACAGTCGGTCACCAGTAAAATAAGTTACCCGAGCCAGCAAGTCAAGCAAAAACGAATTTAACCTTTCAGGTTCAAGAAAAGTGAGAATTCTGGTATAGTTTGAAATTATGAGAAAACAAGATAAAAAATCAGATTTTGTCCAAATTGGAAATGTCATTGATAGGGTTTTAAAAAACTACCGATCGGAGCCTGATTGTGAACTCACAAAAGTCTGGCGCCTGTGGGATGAAGCTGTGGGGGAAACGATCGCTTCAAATGCGCGACCGGCGGCTTTTAAAGGTAAGCTCCTCATTGTGCATGTTATCAGCTCAACCTGGATTCATCAGCTTCAATTTCTGAAAAACGATCTGATGGCCAAATTAAACGCTGCCCTCGGTAAACCGCTGGTGGAAGAAATAAAATTCAAAATCGGACCGTTATGAATTCGTTAACGAAAGATACATTTTTTAAGGGTAGACTGCACATCAAGCAGGGCTCATCGGGCTACCGTTTTTCTATCGACGCCATTGTGCTGGCCAGTCACACCGACGTGCGAGCAGGGGAAAGATTACTTGATTTAGGGACCGGCTGCGGCATCATCCCGCTAATACTGGCATACCGCAATCCGGACATTCGGGTATATGGTATTGAAATACAAATTGAATTAGCCGAATTGGCAGTTGCGAATGTAAACGAAAATAGCATGCAGGAACGCATTACCGTTCTTTGTCGGGATATGCGAGAGTTGAAACCCAATATGATCGGTGGTCCGGTTGACGTGATTGTTTGCAATCCACCTTACCGCAAACCGAATTCCGGAAGACTAAATCCGGACCCGCAAAGAGCGGTAGCCCGGCATGAAATCAAGGTGAGCCTAACCGATGTGCTCCAGACGGTCCGTTGCATGCTGCGAACCGCCGGGAGATTTGTTACCATTTACACCGCAGAGCGCGCTGCCGAGTTGCTTTCCCAAATGCGTTTGGATGGAATTGAACCGAAGTTTGTACGCGTCATTCATTCGCAGGCGGACTCTGATGCCAAACTCATTTTAGTTGCAGGGATAAAGGGCGCGCGGCCGGGTGTAAAAATCGGCCCTCCGCTGATCATTTATAATGCGAACGGTCAATACTCTGCCGAAATTGAGAAAATGTTCATGCCAGAAGAGCATTGACAGTGCGTTTCAAAGGGGTTATTCAGTACTACCCGAAATCAAACGAACTAAATTGCCGGAAGGGTGGCCGAGCGGTTGAAGGCGGCGGCCTCGAAAGCCGTTGAGGGTCTTTCGGCTCTCCGTGAGTTCGAATCTCACCCCTTCCGCCAATAAAATTACTGCGTAATTTTATTTATTAAAAAGCTTTGAGTATCAAAGGTTTTTAGGAGAGATGTCCGAGCTGGCCGAAGGAGCACGACTGGAAATCGTGTGTGCTGTCAAAAGCGGCACCGAGGGTTCGAATCCCTCTCTCTCCGCCATATTCAAAAGCAAATTACCTTAACATATTTTATTAACGCTAAACGATTGCCGTTCTCAAGGCTTTTTGGTTTCAGGTGTCGGGTGTCAGTAAGCAGATGACAGAGGACAGAAAACAGAAGTCAGATAGAGTGCTTCATCTTCCAGTTTTTTCCATCTGTCATCTGACCTCTGACCTCTGTCTTCTGAAGCCTAAAACCACATATAAGGCACTTCATTATGTCCTATCTCGTGCTTGCGCGCAAATACCGTCCACAAACCTTTGGCCAGGTTATTGAGCAAGACCATGTAACCCGCACACTATCCAATGCGATATCTTCCGAACGCGTTGCCCATGCAGTGCTTTTTTCCGGTCCAAGGGGAACCGGCAAGACCACCGTTGCTCGCATTTTGGCTAAAGCGATGAATTGCAAGCAGGGGCCTATTCCGGCACCCTGTAATGAATGCCGTTCGTGCGGAGAGATCACATCCGGCCATGCCGTTGACGTTTTTGAAATTGATGGGGCTTCCAACAACAGCGTCGATCAGGTTAGAGAATTACGCGAAAATGTTAAGTACATGCCCGCTCACAGCCTTTACAAAATATACATCATTGATGAAGTACATATGCTCAGCACGCCGGCTTTCAATGCGCTGCTAAAAACTCTTGAAGAACCGCCGCCTCACGTGATGTTTATTTTTGCGACGACCGAACCACACAAAATCCCGATAACGATTCTTTCTCGCTGCCAGAGACACGATTTCAGGCGTATCGGTTTGAATTCGATAATTCAACATATGGTTTATATTTGCGAGGAGGAAAAATTCAAGATTTCGGATGAAAGCCTGGCACTGATTGCGCGAGAAGCAACAGGTAGCATGCGTGATGCGTTAAGCTTGCTTGATCAGGTTTTGGCGTGCTTTAAGGACTCGGTTAGCCATGATCAGGTTCTCGATATTTTAGGCGTAATTGACCGAAAATATGTGTTCGATCTTTGCGACACTATCTTGCGCGGTGATATTTCCGCCATTCTGAACATGTTAGATGATAGTTACAATCGCGGGCATGATTTGAAAAAGCTTTACACCAATTTACTCGAACATTTCAGAAATCTGATCGTCGTTAAAATAGGCCAAAACATCAGCAAATTAGTGGATCTTCCTGAATATGAATTAAAGCAGATGGATGAACAAACAGGCCAAGTATCCTTGGCTGCTTTAAACCACATATTTGACTATCTGTATCGTGAAGGGGTATCGATCCGGCTGTCAACTGATGCCAAGCTTGCTCTTGAAATGGCATTTATCCGAATGGATCAGATCAAACCGGCGTTGCCGATTGGTGTGCTTATCGACAGGCTGGATCATCTGAGACAGGAATTTTATAACCAGCCCGAAAGTGAACTTTCAAATCGGAAACCGGATGTGAAATCCGAGACGCATGCGCCAGGGCGCAAAGCGGGGAAAAGAAATTCAGACGCTCCGGCAGAACCCGCGCATTCAATGCCTGTAGCTCCGGCGATTGCGGATAACTTTACGGAAAATTTAGATGTAATCTGGAATCAACTCTATGAAATAATCGCCCGGGAAAATCCCTCGCTGGGGGCAAGTCTATCTAAATGTCGACTGAAGCAGGTAACCGCTGATAGCATCGAAATCGAAGTGCACGCCAATGGTTTTACCCTAAATATGCTTCAACGCGAAAAAAATAAGGCTGTTTTAAAAATAATTTGCACGGAGTATTTCGGCAAAGATGTAGACATCGTGCTGACCACCCATCCGGAGACTGATGCTGAGAGCCCAAAAAAAAAATCTCAAAATGACAGCCTCTTAAAGCAAAAGGCGATAAGCCATCCAAGGGTGGCAGATGCTATTGAGATTTTCAACGGCAAACTGATCGATGTCAAAATCCTTTAGCCGATTATCACGATGATATCGACAAAGTCATTATTTGCATATATAGGTGTTTAAATATAGGAGGTACGGTGATGAAAGGCATGGGCGACATGATGAAGCAGGCGCAGCAGCTTCAATCAAAAATGTTAAAAATGCAGGAAGAGATGGCCGAGAAAACAGTGGAAACTTCAGCCGGGGGCGGGATGGTAAAAATCGTTGCCAACGGTAAACAGCAAATCATGTCCATTCAGATCGAAAAAGAGGTCGTCGATCCCGAAGATGTGGAGATGCTTCAAGATTTGATACTTTCTGCAATAAATGAGGCCCTCACGAAATCTCAGGAAATGGTTGCCGCTGAAATGAGCAAATTGACCGGCGGTCTGAATATTCCGGGTATAATGTAAGAACAAATAAAACAATAATTCCTATGAGCCCTTACCCTTCGACAATCGTCAATTTAATCAAAAACATTTCCAAACTGCCCGGGATTGGAGAAAAGACCGCCGAACGCCTGGCCATGCATATCCTTCGGGCGCCGCGCAAAGAAGCCGAGCAATTATCCAGAAGTATCGTTGAGGCCAAGGAAAAAGTGCGTTTATGCAAGCTGTGTTATGGTCTTAGCGACGATGAAGTCTGTAAGCTATGTACGGATCCTACCAGAGATGCCTCGCTTTTGTGCGTTGTTGAACAACCGGCGGACATGGTGGCCATGGAAAAATCAGGCGCTTTTATCGGCCGCTATCATATCTTGTCCGGCGTGCTTTCACCCATGAACGGCGTGGGCCCTGAAGATATTCGCATGGGTGAATTAATCGCCAAAATACAGCGAGGCCGGATCAAAGAGGTTGTACTGGCTACCAGCACGAGCGTGGAAGGTGAAGCAACAGCGTCTTACATTGCCGAGCGCTTGGGGACCTATTCGTTAAAAGTAACACGAATTGCGTCCGGTGTGCCGATGGGGGGTGACCTTAAATATGTGGACCAGGTGACGTTAAAAAAAGCCATGGAAGCGCGTCATGACCTCTGATTCTGTCAGACCGGGTGATTTGTTTTCATGCCGATGCTGCGGGGACTGCTGCAAAGGGTATGGCGGCACCTATATTACTGAAAACGAGATCGATAATATCTGCCGGTACCTGGGCCTGGAACGTAACACATTTATCAGACGCTACTGTCAGATGTCAGGCGACAGACCGGTTGTTGCCCAGGGATTAAACGGTTATTGTATATTATGGGATAAAGTGTGCACCATTCATCCCGTAAAACCACGAATGTGTAAAAATTGGCCTTTTATTGAAAATATTTTGGTAGATGCAACGAACTGGCAGGCAATGGCTGCTTCGTGTCCTGGGATGCGAACAGATTTTAGCCACAATCAAGTAAAAAGATGTGTCAATGAAGTTTTAAATAAATCCCGTTAAATTTTCCATACTATGATTGGAATTTTTGATTCAGGAGTTGGCGGCTTAACCGTAGCCAGGGCAATTATGGAAAAGATACCGGGGTATGACATTGTTTACTTCGGTGATACAGCCCATACACCTTATGGCACTAAAAGCTCCGAGACGGTGATTGGTTACACCGTGAATAATATTGAATTTCTCCTGAGCCAGGGGGCCAGTGTAATCGTAATTGCCTGCAATACGGCTTCGAGTGTCGCCACTGCAGAGGTTCTCGGGCGATTTGCTGTTCCTATTTTTGAAGTGATTACGCCGGCAGTTGAACTCGCCGTAAATACTTCAAAAAATTTTAGATTCGGCGTGATCGGCACCCGCGCCACCGTAACCAGCGGTATTTATGAAAAAAAGATTATTGAAATGCAGCCGGCCGCCAAAGTCTATTCGATTGCCTGTCCGCTCCTGGTGCCTTTGGTTGAGGAGGGATGGTTGAATAAACCGGAAGCGGCGATGATCGTGAAAAAATATCTGCATCCCTTGAAAACCCGCCAGATAGACACGCTTATTTTGGGATGTACGCATTATCCACTTCTGAAAAAAGTCATCCAAAGAAAAACCGGCAGACGGGTTCATTTGATCGACTCCTCAATCAGCGTCGCCGGTGACATTAAAAAGTTTCTTGAAAATCACATTGAGGTCGACAAACAGCTTGGAAAAAATGGCAAGCTGACTCTTTTTGTATCCGATGTTACAGATCAATTTGAAAAGATTGCCACCATGACCTTAAAAACAAAAGTAGAATTTAATTGCGTAAAGATATAGCCTGTGTTTGGAACCCGGTGCTTGTGTTTGGATATTTGGAGCCAGGCACTGCACTGGGTATTGTTTTTTAATGGCAAATGATGAAAGATCAGGAAAAATCCAGGCAACGACTCATCAGGGAACTGATGGAGTTACGGGAGAAGGCGCAACAGCTGGAATCTCAGCAGCGGCATGTGGAAGAAGCCTTGAAGGAAAGCCAGCAACAGCTGCACCATGCCCAGAAAATGGAAACATTGGGTACCCTGGTGGCGGGCGTGGCTCATGAAATTAATAATCCAATAAACCTGATTATGTACAATTTGCCATTGATTCAAAAAATCTGGTCTGACCTTCTGCCGGTACTGATGGAGAAAAAAGAAAGGGTGCCGCATCAGAAATTTGGCGGGTTTACTTATGAATTTTTAGAAGATAATCTAACCCAGCTGGTGGCGGACATGGATATGGCCGCCAATCGGGTTGCCAAAATAGTCTCCGATCTGAAAAACTTTTCCAAACAGTCAAATGTTGCTGAAAAGTCAACGATGCAAGTTAATGCGGCGGTTAAAAATGCCATGCGACTGGCGCAAACGACGTTAAGAAAATCCGGCGTACGAATCCAGCCGGACCTGGACGAAAATCTGCCCTTAATCAAAGGAAACCTCCAGAGCATCGAACAAATCATTCTAAATATTATCATCAATGCGATTCAAGCGATTGATCATATGGATGGCATCATCCGGATTACCACCGGATTTCAAAGAAAAGACGCGCGCATTTGTCTGCAAATCACCGATAACGGCAGCGGTATATCAGACGCGATTGCCGATAAGCTGTTTTTGCCGTTTGTCACCGATAAAAAGGCAGAAGGCGGTACCGGCCTTGGTCTTTCCGTAACCTATGGCCTGGTACAGGCGCATGGTGGGGATATTTCATTTGAAACTCGGGAAGGCAACGGGACGACTTTTACCGTTTTATTCCCGACCCTATTGAAGCGTGAAGCGATTAAGATCCTGATCGTGGATGATGATCAGACCATAAGGAAGATGCTGATCGAAGCCCTGACGCTAAATCGAGATCGGCCCTATTTAATTGAGGAGGCGGCCAACGGGATCGAGGCCACCATTAAGCTGGGGACCTATCGTCCGGACCTTTTGATTCTGGACATCTTTATGCCTGAAATGGATGGGCTCGAAGTTTGTCGCATTATCAAGAATGAACCCGAGCTGTCCGATATGAAGGTCATCATTTCGACCGGTTATCCGGAACACCCCAAGCTGGATGAAATGGCCAAGATGGGTTTTAGCAACGTTATCTACAAGCCGTTTGATCTTTTGGAGTTTGTTAAGAAGGTCGAACCTATTTTGGCGACCGCATAGCGTACTTCTAATA
>JAUVTR010000169.1 GCA_030601425.1 Desulfobacterales bacterium | reverse complement strand
AGCGGGGCCAGTGGCGGGCGAACGATTAGTTTATCCGGAATCCGGGCGAATATCTCGGATGCCTTTTTAGATCGAATTGCAGGCGGCAAGGGTACGGTTATCCTGACCGCCAGCGGCGCCAATGAGGTCAGCGCCGAAGATGAAAAACTTCAACATGGCGTGTTCACCTTTTATTTGCTGGAAGGCCTGGCCGGCGCTGCCGACGCTGATAAAGACGGTCTGGTTACGGTAGATGAGGCCTATCGCTATGTTTCCACCCACGTTCCGCGGGCCACCGGGCAGGAGCAACACCCCGTTAAAAAAGGCACTGTTGAAGGCCGACTGATCCTGAGCATCATTAAATAATTTTAAACAACAGCGCGCACAGCGCCTGCAAAGATATGATTTTTCCCTTTGCGAGTTGACACACAAACTTCTTTTTGCGATGCTTTAATGTAACTCTTATCTTCATCCATTAGGAGGCAGAGAATGAAAAGAACCGCTAGGGCTGCTTTTATTATCGCGTTTGTGATCTGCTGCTTTGCTGTATTCGGCGGCTACAAGCCCGTCCACGCTGAAGAAGTAAAAGCCGATCAAAATGCCGATGTTCAATTTCAGTGGGCCTTTGGCGCCCTGAAAAAAGCCAACGGATCCAAGTTTGAAGCCGTTACCAAAGACACGGATCTTAAAACCGGCGATCAAATCAAATTCTTTTTAAAAGTCAACGATAACTGCTTCGTTTATCTTATCTACCGCAGCTCCCAGGGCCAACTCAGCATATTGTTTCCCCCCCGCTTTAAATTGTTGAGCGCTGAATACACTCTGGCGGGCAACCATTATGTCCCCAAAGGCGATCAATGGTTTGAGCTGGATGAGCACACCGGAGAAGAACGCTTTTATTTGCTTGCCTCTAAAAAACGCCTGATGGATCTGGAGGCACTCATTAACGACTATGAGAGCGCCGATGCGGCAAAAAAACCGGCGCTTGCGAAAGCCATACTTGCCGGAATTCGTAAATTAAGAAAACAACACCTGAAATTTAAAACCCATGCCGAGCGGCCGGTAAATATTATTGGAAATTTGCGTGGTACCGAAAAGGCCGAAAAGGCTGGCTCTCACGACATTGCCAAATTTGCCGTCGAGATTTCAGCCGACACGTTTTATAGCAGGACCTTTACGATTGACCACAAGTAAAACACAAAACATAAGCATACCGATCCTGTTAATCCTCAGCGCATTTTTTGCGGCGCACCTCTGCTTTTGGCTCTTGCCGAACGTCTTTGAAATCTGGAATTCTCAAACCATCGATCAGCTTTTTATTTTCCGATCCAAAACTGAAAAGCTTCGCCCGGCCTATGACCCCACGGTCGTGCATCTGGATTTCAACAATACCAGTATCGAACGGTTAAAAAACCTTTATCTGAATCGATTTCATTTTGCCCAGCTGGTTCGCAACCTTAAATCCATGCAGGTGGCTGCGCAGGTTTACGATTTTATTTTTGCTGCCAAAATAAATGAACAAGACGATCTCGAACTCATTGAATCCGTCAAAGACGCCGGGAATGCGTATTTTGGTCTCGCCCTGGAATTGCGTCTGCCGAATCAGCCCGGGCACAAAAAGTCAGGTCCCTCAAAAGGCAGAAGCTATGTGCTTCAAACCAAATGGAATGTTGCCGTAAAGGATGATAATGGAAAACTCTATGTGGGTAAAAACCCTCTGGCAACCTATGCTGATCTGGCCAATGCATCCCGCGGCCTGGGATCCCTCAGTGTAAAATTTGACCCGGATGGTGTTTTACGCCGTGTCCCGTTGCTGGTGCGCTATGAAGATGCGTATTATCCGCTGTTGCCGCTGCGCGTCATTTGTGACTATCTTCAGGTGCCTCCGGAAAAAATTGTGCTCGTACCGGGACGGCATATTATCCTGCAGGGCGCAAAACGACCGGGATCACCTGGCTCTGAACCGTATGATATTACAATTCCCATCGATCGCCATGGCAATATGATCGTCAATTATATCGGTCCCTGGGGACGCATGGATCACTATAATTTTGCCGATATCTTACGCGCCGCAGAGGATCGTGACGAGCTGGAAATTTGGGCCGAAGAGCTGAAGGGCAAAATCGTCATTATTTCGGATGTTTCCACCGGTTCAACAGATATCGGACCTGTTCCCACAGATGCCAACTTCCCCTTAAGCGGGGTGCATGCCAATGTTGTTCACAGCATCCTGACCGATTCATTTCTCAGAGAGCTGTCCGAATGGCAAATGCTGCTCATCGAGATCCTGCTGCTGGCAGTGCTTTTTTTTCTTTGTATCCGTTTTTCTTCCGTGGCCTTTTCCATTGGCACCGCTTTTTTGGCGGCGGCTTACATTGGTGTTGTGATGTTGAGTTTTTTATACGCAGGGGTCATTTTTAACCTTGTTCGTCCGCTGTTGCTTATTGGTTTTGTCATGGTTTGCATCGTGGTTTACCGTTACATTTTAGAAGAAAAGGCCAAGATGGAAAGCCTGCGCCAGCAAGATTTTATTCGTGACACCTTTGGCCGCTATCTCAGCAGTGAAGTGGTTGAAGAATTACTGGACTCTCCCGAAGGCTTGAAAATGAGCGGCGAAAACCGCGAGGTCACCTTTTTGGTTTCAGACCTGCGGGGATTTACGGCGCTGACATCCAGGCTTTCCCCTCAGGAGGTTATCGAAATAATGAACCGCTACTTCGAATATATGGTTAAAATCATTTCCCGCTATCGGGGGACGGTGAATGAATTTTTGGGAGACGGCATTTTAGCATTTTTCGGTGCGCCCCTGTATGCCGATGACGATCCCGAACGGGCGGTGGCCTGCGCCATCGAGATGCAGAATGCACTGGTGGCGGTGAATGTCGAACAGCGGCGGCTCAAACTGCCGGAGCTGGAAATGGGGATCGGAATTAACACCGGAGAAGTGGTGGTCGGCAATATCGGCTCCGAGCAGCGCGCCTCCTATGGAGCCGTCGGTACACCGATTAACGCCGCCTATCGCATCGAATCTTTTACGGTCGGCGGCCAAATTCTGATAAGCCCCCCCACGTATGATCGCGTTGGATCAGACCTTACCATTAGAGGAACCAAGGAAGTCAAGTTCAAGGGGCTTGATCAGCCGGTGTGCCTTTATGATGTGGAGGGCATCGGTGAACCCTATCAGGTCTTTTTGCCTGAAAAAAAGACGGCACCCATGACGCGTTTGAATTCACCCCTGCCGATTGAATGTTTTCTTTTAGAAGGTAAAACCGTATCCGATACGGCTATAGCCGGCCATATTACCCACCTTGGAGAAAACACGGCCGAAGGGTCTTTGGGCGCAAAGGTGGCAGTCTATGCGAATCTCAGAATTCTGCTGGCGGCTCAAGATACCGCCGGATTTGCTGAATTGTATGCCAAAGTCTTACCGAAAGATGATTCGGACGCCGGCTCGGAAGATAAGGGTATACGACTGCAGTTTACATCGATGCCGCAAGAAACAAAGGCTTATCTCGACAAAAGACGATCCGGCAAATAAGCGAAAGGCCGGAACGTTTTTTTGACAACCACTATATCACGAAAGCACGAAAGGAAGAAAACACGAAAGAAAAGAAAAATTTCGTGCTTTGCAAATTTCGTGTTTTCGTGATTAATCATTTTTGGCTCCGGTTTATCCGGGTCAGGATACCCGGTACAGGTTATTAATATATTCCACTGCAAACTCCCTGGCCATACTTCTATCGGGCATGGTGCCCAGCATGGCATACATGGCTGCCTGTTCCGATAGGTCCTGGGAGTCAGCCGGGGGGACTTCAGGAGTTATGCGGCGCAAGTCATCAAGGAATTTATCCGCAATCGACAGATGCACGGGAGATACCGTCATGTGCAGGCTGGGCGGTAATTGCTGGGCTTCAATGTGCCAGCCGCGTTCGGCCATCCTGGCTGACAGCTCGTAGATATTTATTTCGTCGCTGCCGAAAGCAAAAACGGTGGCATCCGGGTCACCCAAAACATATAGTTGCGGCATTGCATTGATACCTTTTATGAGTTTTTCAGTGGCCGCCCGGGCCTTTTGGGCCAGAGCCATAAAACCTTCTTCGCCAAGATAATGCAGTACCGCCCATGCGGCCGCCATGTTGCCGCCGGGCCGTGCGCCGGCCAAACAGGGTGTTGCGTAAACGCCTCCGGACCAATCCGCGTAAGCAAAGATTTGAAATTTGCGAAAATCGCGGTTACGGTACATAACGGTAGAAACGCCCTTGGGCGTATAAGCGTATTTATGGATGTCGGCCGACATGGACGTCACACCCGGTACGCTGAAATCATAAGGCGGAATTTCGTTTCCCAGCCGTTTTAGAAACGGCAGCATCAATCCTCCCAGGCAGGCGTCCACGTGCAGCCAGAGATTTTTCTTTTCTGCAAGTGCGGCAATTTCTTCTATCGGATCTACCATACCATGCGGGTAGGTAACCGCGGTGCCGCCTAAAATGATGGTGTTTTTCGTAATAGCGTTTTTCATGGCAGCCACATCGGCCCGCAGGTCATCTTTTACCGCTGTCATGTTTATTTTAACGCCCAGATAGTGGGCCGCCTTATTCCAGGCCGGATGGGCGGTTACCGGTACCACCATCTCAGGCTCCTTAATCCGGGGGTAGGTGTGCCGGGCCCAATCGCGTGCTGCTTTCAAGGCCATAAAAATACTTTCGGTACCTCCGCTGGTGAAGCTTCCGACAGTTTCATCGTCGCCGCCGCTCAAGGAGATGACGATAGAAACCACGTCGGTTTCCATTTTTACCAGACTCGGGAAGGCCATTGGACTCAGACCGTTTTCAATCAAAAAAAGGGCGCTGGCCTCTTTTACAAGCTCCTCTACTTCCGGACCGGCTTCGTAAACCAGACCGAACAGCTGGCCCTCATGCCATTTAACATCATCCGATTTAAATGATGTCAGGCTGTTAAATACATCTTCTCTGGTCATGCCTTTTTTGGGCAGCGAGATCTGTCCCATTTACCTTCCTCCATTATTTATTTTAATCAGCCACAGACGCATTTTCGCACAAGGTTCACATTACCAAGCGTCAGGACTCATTAGGTTTCAGGTTTCGGGTGTCAGGTGTCAGGTATTTTTCAGGAACCAGGTGTCAGTGTTCAGGTGTCAGAATTGATAGAGCTGAAACTTGAACATTCGAGCTTAAAATCTACTCCGTAACTACAGGCCAGCCATGCGGGAGCCTTTCATCACTTGAGCCAAACATTGCCGGTTCCTCTTCTATCTGCCAGCGCTGCTCGCGCTTTGGGATCTTCCGCTCCAATGCTTTCTCCAATCCATTCAGCATGCGAATGCATTCTTTGTAACGGCCCCTAAATTTTAAATATACCTCTTCTGAGATGTATTCTTTGAGTTTCGCCATAAACAGGTGATGAATTGTCTCAACTGCTTCACCTCTGCTGCGATTTACGCCTTCAATTTTATTACGGATATGCCGATCATCATTTTTCTCGGCAAGTTGGGCAGGTGCGCTATTTGATGAACGCCTTGCCTGACTCCCCAACTCGTACTTCTCTTCTTGAGGCCAGGTGTGTGTCAAATCGCAAACTTCAATGTGCAACCGGCACAATTTTTTATAGACCTCAAGGTCCTCAACTTCTAAATAATTCTTCGTGGTCACTTCACCCCTCCCAAAACCTGAAACCTGAACACTGACACCTGACACCTGTTAGTTGCCTGACACCTGAACACTGACACCTGACACCTTACGAGGTTAATATTTAGGCGGGCCCCAGAATTTAAGCACGCGGATTAGCGCCAGCCCCACAGCCATTACACCCATAAAGACGATCGAGGTGGTGCCGATCCCCCAGTTCCACCAGACCGGCGCATTTACCAGCAGCAAACAGCCCCCGATGGGGATAATGGACAATACATTCATCACCGCGATTTCGATGGCCACGGGAGTCTTGAAATCCGGGTCGGCAATCCTCAAAAGTAAAAGGCCGCAGGAAACGGTTCCGGTTACCGCTCCATAGACCGCCGCCGTTCTCTCCAGATTATAGCTCCACAGCCGGTTCCCGAGGTAGACAACAACTCCGGTCGTCAACAGGCCGTTTACGATCGAAATAACGGATATGGGCAATACAAATTCCCATACGACAGGCAATTGAATCGCCATGAGGGTTGCGACCATCAGAAAATCGATGGACCAGCCGGTAACTCTGCGCTGAATACCGGGATCAATCAGATGTTCGACGCCAAACTTTTGGATCAGCAACCTGATCAAAATCGCAAATACAAGTCCGAACACAAAGAAAAACCCCCACATGATCTTGGCCGCATCCGGCGGCAGCAGCATCCCAATATATTTCACAAACGCGTAGGTTAACAGGTAAACGAACCCGACCAGAGCGGCCTGAAACGCCATGGAATCCACGTTACCTGTGTGCATGGCAAGTTTGCCGGCTGATTCGGCTTGTTTATCTCTGGAGATGATTCCGGTTAGAAGATCCCGGGGCAAATCCTTTGCTCCGTGGGCAGCAAGCCCTTTTCGGATCCCCCGGTTTACAATCGGCACCCCAACGAAAAACGCAAAAAAGTAACCAATGGCGGCAAAGGTTAATCCAAGGGTTGCGGCCTGTGCAAAGCCGAAATCTTCCCAGACTTTGCCCACCGAAAGGGCCTGGCCGGGCCCCTCCTCAAATCCCAGGGGCGCCAGAAAGCCAAATGTCGGGAAAAGCTCCAGACCGAAAACTCCGAAAAGTATAACCAGAAGACCACCGACTGCTGCTTGAAGGCCAAAACACGAACCCTGCACCAGCGCCATCCATGCCGGTCCTTTTATGAACTCTTTGCCGCGGGACGATGTTTTCTCCTGTTCGTTGCTGTGGGTGAGTCCGACCGAGGTAAACGAGATGTTGAAGAAATGATAGGCAAATGTTTCCAGATCGGAGGCTGCGATGTTTATTAGCCGGGTATTGATGAGGATCAGGCCCGCTATTCCGCCGATAAGGCAACTGGGAAAGAGAAATCTCTGAAAGAAGGGAATCCTGGCTCTTAGAAGCACACCGATGAGAAGCATGCTTGCCAGCCATCCGAACACCAGCATGGATTCAAAGGGAAACGGGCTTGTCATCTTTAGGCCTCCATTCTGTTTCATCTGTAAAATGACTAACGGGAAGATTGTCGGACATGCCAGAATAGGTAAAAGCTTGGTAGGTGTCAATTCAATATTCTGTAATCACGAATTTCTCATTATGATTGACTTTTAAGCCATTATAAAACATAAAATACTATTCGAACTGCTTTAAAGCATTTGGTCATCGAGCAATAATTTCAGCCGTCCTGTTTGCAAGCTCAGATTTTTCACGTGGCAAAATCATCTGCCTTTCGTGCATCTCTTATTAACCGAATCAAAAGGAGGTCTTTTTGAAAAGTATAATTGATCAACACTCAAAAAAACTTTTGGGGAGGTGAATTATGATGGGGAATCATTTTAAGAAATCTTTGGTTAAGGCCATAGCGTTAATCACGATATTGCTGCCGGCCGGTGTCTTCTTTTATTCTTGTGCTGAAAAGCCTTCTGAACAGGCTGAAGGTGTTGCCGAACTGACCAAAAGAGTTGACGAATTATCCAAAAGAGTTGACGAACTGGCTAAAAAAATTGACGAATTGAGCGAAAAACCTGCCATAAGCAAAGTTAAGAACCCTGATACATTTATACTTGCTAACTATGGCAACCTTAGGACTCTTGATCCGTCCGTCGCTTACGATGTAACTTCTTCCCAGCGGCTCTGGAACATTTATCAAACGCTGATTTTTTTCGACGGCTCGCATACGGACAAGTTTACACCTTTGATTGCCACCCAGGTGCCCGCTCTGGAAAACGGCGGT
>JAUVTR010000248.1 GCA_030601425.1 Desulfobacterales bacterium | reverse complement strand
TGTACCCCACCAGAAGATTGAGGCCGACCACAACAATGACATTGATGGCCAGGTAATTGGCCACATAGACATAATAATTTTTAAAAAGGAAGGGAAACAGGCCCAGAAAAACGATGAAGGCACTAAACCAGAAGACAATCACACCGGAGGTAAAAAGCTGAACGTCCTCATAATAGTGCCTTTTCATATACATGGCAGAACAATTGCAGGAACCCCTTGATATGTCAATATTAAAATAAGCGTATTTCATCAAATGAAGCGGGTTCAGGCCCTGGCATAAAATCGCAGAATGCAAATGCAGATATAACAGGCTATTATACGAAATTTTGGATTCAAATTATAGGCAGTGCGAAACTCAACCGCAATGATGGAAATAGATCGAGGGAGGGGATCAATTTGCCATTTTGACCTTATGATGAACAAAGTCGTTTGGAAATTATCAAAACTTACAGACATGGATTAAAGCGAAGAAACTTTTGCGGAAGCGTTATCTAAAGCTTCATAATTCATCTGTCGGAATAGCGTGTCGTATTCATCAATAACCGCCGCGGCCACGTTTGACCAGCCAAACTTGAGAACCGATGCGCGAATCATATCGGCGGACACTTTCTTCGCGCCGGATCCGGTTATAAATATTTCGATAGCTTTCGCCAGTGAGCGCGGATTGGCATGGGTGACAATTTGCCCGGTTTCACCATCCCGCAGAATGCTGCGCATCGCACCCACTTCGGTGGCCACCACCGGTGTCCCGCAGGCCAGGGACTCGAGTCCAACCAATCCAAAGCTTTCATAGTAAGACGGTACGACCAGAACATCTGCCGCGCTGTAATATGGAGGCAGATGATTTTGCTCTATTCGCCCGGCAAAGGTCACCGTATTTTGAATGCCCAATTTGCGCGTCATCTTTTGCAGGTTTTGATACTCGGGCGTATCGGGCCCATCACCGCCAATGATGACCAGCCGGAGCCGCCGGTGATCTTGCAGATGGGTTGCAGCCTCAAGCAGCCTGTCAATCCCTTTTATGGGATCGAATCTGCCGACATACAACACGATTGATTCATTATCATCAAACCCCAAACACTGCCTGGCGGCCGCCCGGTCCATGGGCTGGAATAGATCCAGATTGACACCACAGGGAGCCACACCGATTTTTTCTGAAGGCGCCTTATAATAGGTTATCAGATTATCCTTTTCCCTTTCGGTAGGTGCCAGAATGCGCTGACAGGTTCTGGTCAATTTTTTTTCAGTGGCGATGCGAAGATCGGGCTCTTGGTCGGCCACACCGGCAATGTTTTTCACGGTTCCCAGCGTATGAAACATGACAAGGTGGGGCAGGTTCCAGCGATCCTGTACCCAGCTGCCCAGACGACCGGACAACCAGTAATGGCTGTGAATCAAATCGTAGTGCAGGTTTTCCTGATGTTTGAATCGTTCAAGGGCTCTAAAAAAATCCGACAGATAGTAATAAAGTGCCAGTTTGTGGACATACCCATTGTTGCCGGCACTTAAATGAATTACGCGCACATTGTCATACAGATCAATGATCTGGTTATGTTTGCTGCCGTTAAGCCGGGTGTATATATCAACACAATGGCCGCGGGTTCCCAATTGCCGGGCAAGTTCGCGGATATACACACTCATACCTCCCGTATTTTTTGTCCCCAGCTCACCAATCGGGCTCGAATGGATGCTGAACATCGCAATCTGCAACTGATCTCGTTTCAAATGTGTTCCCTCCTGTTTTGCGCTCACCTGGAGTTCAAGATTCGAATTCTGCGTTACCCAAGTTTAACCTGACATCTATATAACTGCACCGGTTTGCCCCCTAAACGATGCTTGTATACTTCGGTACCTTTAAGAAAATCGTATTTATTTTTGCCCCGCCGAATACTATCCTGTATCGTAAGGACTTTACTGAGCAATCCGACGCTCAACGAGCGATACCGATTGTCATAGCCATTATTGTAAAGATACACCGTCGAATTGTAGTCAAAACACATCACAGCAGCAGCAGGTGTCTCATCGAGATCGAGAAAAAAAAGCTTTAAAATTCGAGCATCTGCCATTGCTCCCGCCAGGGAACGAAAAAAAGAAGCCCGTTGATCGGTCATAAAGTCCGACTTGTCCGATCGATTCAACTTAAAAAGCTCTAAAAACAGGTCGATCTCCTCGCTGACTTCAGCCTTGCTCTCGACGACCCGAAAATTTACGCGTGCGGCCTCATTGAGTCGCCTGAGCTTGCGTCTTATTTCATGTCGTTCCTTTCCCGTCAAATGTTTTAAAAATTCGTCCCACGTCGACGGCAGTTCGAGTTCCATGGTAACATCTTCCGGCTCACTGAAAACCGTGTAATTAAGACGTTTTGCGGCTGCGAAAAGGTTGCTGAATACAATTGAATCGGCGCGCGAAGCCCCCATATCCAGCCGGGAAATGCCCTGCAGTCTTAAATGCTGTAAAAGAACTTCAAAAAACTCTGTTCCTCTTCCGGGAGTAACAATAACATCCACATAATCGCAGACATTCGAATCACCCATTAGACGGGCGGATTCTCCTTGAATCATTAAAGGTGCGATTCCGATCAGTTCATCTTTATGCCGCACCGACCACAGATAAGGAGTCCGCCCTGAACCGAATTCGCCCCACCATACCTTTAACCATGCAGGTAATACGAAAAGACATTCCCAGCTTAGAGAGAGCCGGGAATCAAGCCAGTAAGAAGCTATTGAATCAAAGGTCTCTTTAGTTACGGTGTAATTAGGGTTCACAGACATTAACATCTCGGAGTCCAAGTCAAAGTTTCAGGTCTCAGGTATCTTTCAAATACCAGATTTCAGGTGTCAGTGTTCAGGTTTCAGTTACAGCCCTTCTTCCCCTGACACCTGAAGCCTGCTTTTTCCTGAAACCCGCCTGCGCGGCCGAAGCCGTTACGGCGCGGCGAAGGCTCGAAACCTTATTTACGACATCAGCCGCCAGCGTGAGCCATCTTCGGTATCTTCAATGAAGATGTTTGCCCTCTGAAGGCTGTCTCGAATGGCATCGGCCTCATCGAATAGTTTTTGTTTTCTAAATCGCTCTCTCACATCGAGCAGTTGTTGCACAACCGGAGCCAGACAATCGGTTTCACTGCGCGGCGTTGCCCCCAGATGAGTTCCAAGTATGGCAATCAGCTCCCGCAAGGTGTCTCGCGCCTGGGTGATAAATTCCTCATTTTCTAAATCCTGTTGCGCCCGGGATATTATGCGATCAAGTTCAAGAAGGGCATTGGTGGTTTTTTTGGAATCGTGGGTCTCAAGTCCATTATAAAAATCAGTTTCAAGCTGATGGATTTGATTCCAGAACGCATCGCTCTCCGTCACAGAGTCCGTTTCTGAATCATGCGGCGCAGGGGATGTCTGTTTCCATTCCTTGCCGCCATCCCCGCCGCGAAGCACCTCAAGAGAAAAGCGTTCTGCCGTATCAAAAACCATTTGACTGCCCGAACGCTGAAGGGTGACCGTGCCGATCCCCTTGATGACGGCTTCATCGTTTTTAAAATCCAGGATGCAGGCGGTGTGTTCATCCAAACCCAGAATCGATACGTCTTCCGGCAAAAGAGAGACCAGCCGGCTGAATCGGGGCTGGCCCATAAAGCAAAAACGCGTATCATGATTGCCCCCTTCCGCATTGTTCCAGTGCGGAACCACCACAAGATTGAAACCGAATTGCTTGAGAATATCCATGCCATCCACCCAATGCAGCTCTTGACCGACCTTATAGATCTCATAAACCGGAAGCGTAAAGCGCCCCACCGTCAATGCGGCCGCGCTGGCAGCCACCAGGCACCCACCATCCTTGATGCGGTTGATCAGGATTTCCGGAATGGATGATTGCCGCCATTGGTGCACGGCATAGGTCGGGCTTCCGGGGCCGATCAAAACAAAATCGGCTTCCCGCAATGTATGGTAGGCCTGCTCGGCTTCATAGGGCGTAATGGTTTCGGTTGATTTGAAGGAGGCAACGGATAAGGCATGCTGGACATGAACCTGGAAATAGTCCTGGGCCTTTTTTGAAATTTGATCAACGTTGAGCTGAAAACCGGCCGGTGTATCTAAAAAAACAGCTTTGGGCACCGCTGCCGTTCGCCCCAGCGATTCTTTGTGAACCTCAACCATGGTAGCGGTCAGTTCGCCGGAGCCCATCAGAACGATCTTGCCTTTTCCAGGCGGCATACCAAAACCCTCATCTAAATTTATTTGATTTCAGTAATATAATTAACAATTTAATTTTGGCAAATCTTAATTAGTTCAAGTCCCATTCAAAGCGTACGCGAAGACTATTGTGCCATGAAGGAGCTAAATAATTATCTTTCTGAAGCCTGCCGACTACAATCCCTGAAGATATACCTATACTCGAAGCAAAACGTTCGATATCTTGCGGATAAAAGCGCCGTGTTTTTATAAATTCTTTGTATTTAGATAAAGGGATAAGAGTATCGGCGGCAAACCGGTCGGCTTCTGCCCCCAGCTGATTAGATGCTTGATCACCGTCTTCCCCTTCAAGAATTACGATCTGACGGTTATGCAACAAAATATGACCCAGTTCATGAAATAGAGTGAACCAAAAAATATCTGCCCACTTGTATCGAAGAGTCATCATCACTACAGCTTTATCCCGACCGAGCCAGAAAATTGCGCCATGTGAAAATGTACCACGAAGATGTGGGCAAAGTACAAGAGCCACACCACTATCAGCTAGTATTTGCTGCAAAACAATCTGGAATTGAACAGGTGATTGCCGAGTCATGTTTCTTATATGATTTAAAACGCCCCTTAGCTTAGTTTTCTGAAAAGAGGCACAGTCTCTTTTTTGGGCTTGCAATTCACCGATGCGCAACCAGGCGGCAACGGCTTCTGGAGACCTTTTCCGCTTAGCGGAGCGGAAGGCTACCTGGTAACGACGCAGGTTGCAGATTGTTTTTAATGAAGTTACTCCAAAAAATTTTTGAAGTTCCAACACTTTTTCTATTGGACGAGTTCTTTTCTCAGCCATGCCCAATCTGACAAGATCGGCATAACAGAAACATTTCACCAGATAGCTTTCCTCCTTAAGCCTTTGTTGTTCCCGAGCCTCCTGCCTTCTCGCTTGGGTCAACCGGTATTCGGCTTCAAGACCCGTCCAGATATGGGCAGGAACACCCACCACCTTTTCCAGCTGTAACGCAGTATCGGGTGTAATCGATTTATCACCCTTAAAAATGGCGCTGAGTTTGGGGGCTGGACGGTTCATGCGCTTGGCAAGTTCCTCTTTGCTCATTCCGAGCTCCCTAATAACCTCTTCAAGGTATTC
>JAUVTR010000217.1 GCA_030601425.1 Desulfobacterales bacterium | reverse complement strand
ATAAATGGTCGCGCGGGCATCCAGATTGTTGGCTGCAATCAGATCGCGCAGGTTTACGCCGTGGATCCGGGAAATTTCTCCGGCTGTATCCCCTCTGCGGACGGTATAAATCCGGCTGCGTTTCTGGTAGTTTTTATAAATTTTCGGTGCCAGTTCGGCGAGCACACTTTGCCAGTCCCGATCGGATTGAGCGGGCAGTCTCAAATGAAAACCACGCGGTACATATTTTTGCCCGCGCAGCACCGGGTTTCGCAAAGCAGGATTGAGATCGCCAAGCACTTCAAGTTCCAGATTAAGCTGCCGGGCGATTTCCGGCAATGAGCCGTATCCGGCCAACACCACTGTCTCACTGCTTAAAGGCTTGTCCAGTACAAGCTCACCAAAATGCTGGCGATAATCGCGTACGACCTCCCGGGCCGCTAAAAATTCCGAATAAAAATTACGGGAAGCAAATTTGAATATGCGACTGCGGTATTCATTGAATATGGCTTCGTAGCTTCCCTTGCGCCTTTGGGCCCGCAGCATGCCGGCAACGCCGTGGTTGTAAGCGGTAATGGCCATAGGCCAGTTCTGAAATTTTTTAAAATTTTGCTTTAACAATCGGGCGGCCGCGCGCGAAGAAAAGATGGGGTCCCGCCGTTCATCGACCGCATAACTGACGGTCATATATTGTTTGCCCGTGGAACGGGTAAACTGCCAGATGCCGGCAGCACCGAATTTACTGTAGGCTTTGAGGTTAAAAGATGATTCCACATGGGGCAGATAGACTAAATCCACCGGCAAACCGTGATCGCGGAAGATCTGTATAATTTCTTCCAGGTAGGCACCGGATCGAATGATGCCCTGTCGGAATGCATCTTTCTGCCCCACCTGACAGCGCAGATTGCGCATCGCTGACTGAAAATCGGACCGCTTCGCTTCAGTTCCAAATAAATGGGCCACACGCTGCTCCTCGGGCCCGATTGGGGTTTCACCCCGTGCGAGTTTGGCCAGGATCAGTTTGTATTTCTTTTTAGCCTTTTTAATTCGGTCCCGGTTGGTTTTTATACTACCCTGGCGATTGCGGTCTTTCAGATCAATGATCTCATAAATGATACCCAGGTGGCGCTTATCATGAATTACACCCTGGGTGGTGGAATATTCCGAATATATTTTTTCCCAGAAAGAAACGTTGGGGCGAATACTGTCATATACAGGAAAGGTATCAGAGACGGTATCGGCGTCGGCATCGACACTGTATAACGCCATCACCACGAGCAGAATTGATAAAAAAAGGATCTTGTACCATAAATTTTTCATGGGCTCAGATATTTCGCTGCCAAAACCTGTGCGATCCAATCACGGATAATCGACCAACCGCGATTGATCGGGTTGCACATCATCTCAATATTAAAGCAAAATCCAGGCCAAAAACTATCCATTTTTAAATACTTTAATTAATTCAGCTAATTATATTATTAACCATATGAATTGAATATCAAAAACTACATAATTTTGACAAAATACAGCAAAACGGGGCCCCATGGCTTACGGGTCATGGGTAAAACATTTCTCACTTCAACGCACAGTTCGTAATTCGAAATACGAAATCGGTGAGAACGTCACCTGAGTAAAGAATAAGTCTGGCTTATAAATCTTGCAAATACTTGTTTGGATCCTGCATAAAGCTTTTGTACACTCGAAAATGTTCGGTTTCTTCATAGCCAATCTGCTTTAAGGACGACGGGGTGAAACTGTATATTCTGGCTTCCGGGCAGGCCAAAAGAATCGGTGAGTGGGTGGCAATGATGAATTGGGCATGGCCGGCACGACGGGTCTGCACGAGCAGTTTCAGCAAATCGATCAGACTGGCAGGTGAAAGCGCGGTTTCCGGTTCATCCAGAAGATAAAGTCCCTTAATTTTAAAGCGCGATTTAAAAAAAGACATCAGAGATTGACCGTGGGATTGAACCATCAACGATTTGCCGCCGAAATAATCAAGCAATCCGGGATCCATGCTTGCCCATTCATCCACGATTTGGGCAAAGTTTTTAAAAATTTCAGAAGCAAAAAATGAGCCGGGAACGGTATTTTGTACCCACTCAACCTCAACTGCTTTATAAAATTCGGTCTCATATGGATTATATTGAAATCGTGCCCGGCGCTGCCCTTGCCATATATAAATGCTGCATCGATGACTAATGGCCTGTAACAGCGTAGATTTACCCGTACCGTTTTCTCCAACAAAGAAAGTAATCGGGCAATGCACATTAACGGTCCGCGGGTGACTAAAAATATCCAGATTAAAAGGATAGCGTTCGTGGGTAGGAAATCTTTGAGGGAAAATACGAACCTCCTTAAGGTGCATCAGCATCCTCCTTTGTCGCAATTGAAATTTTTTCGGAATTCTCAGACCGGATTATTTGCCGCTAAACATAGAGCCTATCACCATCTCAAGTTTGAAGACGAAAATCAAGTCTTTTAGATATAGAAAAATCGCGGTTTTATATGAAATCATATGCGTCCAAGCCTCACATAAAACAAACTTTTTTATTGACACAAGTCACCACTTTGTGAGACTTCTGTTAATTAAAAGAGGCTAAACATCAATGGGCACTTTAGCCCCGCAGATCAAATATTTAGATTCTGAAACAGAATCTGATCCGAATGCAGTTATCCAGCCACTTTGATTGTCCTCAAATGCAGCACACACCGAGGTGCTGTCAATATAACCTGAGCCGTTCTAGTGATACCTCCCTATGTTGGCCGTGAGGTATACGTCCTGATATGTCAAATCCTAACCAGCTTTAAGGGGGAAACCAATGGCCATACAAAAACTGTTGCTACCTTACAATTTCACTCGTCTCGATGAAAAAGCCTTAGATTTTGTTATCAGCACGTTTGGCAAACTAGAGGAAATTGAAGTAACCGTATTTAACGCGTACACACCTGTTCCTGAGATTGAGACAGCCGCTAGTTCTGTTACCAGCAAACTCAAAGCGAGTCTAAGCTACCTTTCCCAGAAAATTACGGAGCAGGAAACTGAACTCAAAACGATCAAACAGAAGCTTGTGGATAATGGATTTGCAGATGGCCGAGTTCATACTGTTTTCCAGCCTCGCAAAAAAGAGGTTGCCAGCGAGATTATTGATATCGCCACGAAAAATAAATTCGATGTCATTGTCGTCAGTCACAAACCCGGCAAGGCAACCCGGTTTTTTACCGGAAGCAGATATAATAAGGTGATCTCTGCCCTAAAAGACGTGACGATCTGCGTCGTGTCATAGAGTCGATTTAACACATCTGATCCTGTGGCAACAAAACGTCTTTACACCGGTCGACATCGTTAAACCCTAACCCGGACGAGCCGGTTGGAGCGAAGCGGAAATCCCGGTTTATCGGGGAATTAAAAATTGAAGATTGCAAATTGAATATTTGTGGATGTCGCTCGCGCAGCGCAGGCGCTTGCGCAGCGTGTCGCTCCGTCCTTTTTAAAATGGAAAGAATTCCTTAAATATTCAATATTCAATCGAAAATATTCAATCCTTACAAGACAGTGAAAATATTCCAACACAATTTTTTTGCCACAAAATGCACATAAATAACAACTAAGATACTAAAGGGTTAGAAGCGCGGTTTAACCAGCAAAGGAGGGATTTCATGTCTGTCGAAGAAAAAATTGATATTGATATTTTTAAGGTTGTCTTCAGAGCGATAGCCGAATCGGATAACCTGGAAATCATGGCCAATCATCTGACCCAACTTCTGGTTGCAGCATTAGATATTAAGGGATGTACCCTATTTGCGCTAAATCAGGAAAGCGAAGAACTGGAAGTATTTGCAAGCTTTGGATTGAGTATGAAATATTTACACAAGGGGCCATTATTAACCGGAAAAAGCATCGGTGCGACCTTAAAGAAAAAAACCATTGTCATTCGAGATGTGAATAAAACCGACCTCTTGCAATACCCTGATGATGCCAAAAATGAAGGCATCGGCGCCATCATATCCGTTCCAATCATTTTTAATAGTAACGCGATCGGGGCCTTGCGGCTGTATCACCATGACGCCTGGGAAATTTCGGACAAGGACATCGACTCGCTGTTGGTGCTCGCTGAAAACATAGGATTGGCCATGACTTATACACGACTTCTTAACGCAATAAAGACCATCCGGTACACCGTGGATGATATGCAGTCAATCGGGCTGGAGCCCTCATAAGGACATGTTAAGATAAAGTCTTGATTAACATGCACGAAATCACAGAAAAAAATTTGTCGTCTGAAACCTGGACAAAAAAATTGAAGGCCTATTTTTCCAGGTATGAAGGGGCCATTATCGCTTACAGCGGTGGTGTTGACAGTGCCCTGCTGGCGTATGTCGCCCACCTGGCTTTTGGGAAAAATATGCTGGCCGCGCTGGCAGACAGTCCTTCGCTTTCGCGCAGGGAATATGGCCATGCCCTGGCTTTCACGCAAGCACACGACATCCCCCTGCAAATCATTCACACACAGGAAATGCAAAATCCGCATTATGCGGCTAATCAGGGCAATCGATGTTACCATTGCAAAAAGGCTCTGTTTGAAAAGATCGAGGAAATGCGCATGCAGCCGGGAAATCCCTTAAGTGACTCGCCCTGGCCGGTTTTTTACGGTGTCAATCTCGATGATTTAGGTGATTACCGGCCGGGCATACAGGCCGCTGAGGAGGCATCAATTCTGGCACCCTATGTGGATTTGAAAATGGATAAAATTGCCATCCGTAATGTATGCACATTCTTCGGCCTGGATGTTGCTGACAAACCGGCCATGCCCTGCATGGCCAGCCGAATAGCTTACGGCCAGGAGGTCAGTGGGGAGAAACTAAAACAGGTCGAAGCCGCAGAAGCGTTTCTCAGTGATCTGGGGTTCCAGGTGTTGCGAGTTCGGCATCACGGTGATACGGCCAGGATCGAAATTATGCCTGAAGATTTCGGTTTGGCCATGCAGCAACGAGAGACCATCAGCCAAAAGCTGCACGACTTAGGGTTTTTATATGTAACGCTGGATTTGGACGGCTTTAAAAGCGGCTCACTGAATGCAGCCCTAGAAGAAAAATAAAAAAGGGGTATATCTTCTGTATATATAAGCGTTATCAAAACACAGCATTTGCTTAAATTATGTTTATAAATCCGAAGCCCGCCTGATTTTATAATATTGGTCGAAACTCGAAACAATTTCCAAAATCCTAAATCCAAATGTTCGCGGTTTTGAATTTCGGTCATTTGATATTCGGATTTGTTTCGTATTTCGATATTCGAAATTAGAATTTTTATGACTCAGGTTAAAACTTAAAGATAATATAATTCTCCAGGATAGAGATGGCATGAAGAAAAAAAGAACCAAGGTAGCTGTCGGTCTGAGTGGCGGAGTGGATTCTTCTGTTGCCGTGGCCTTACTGCACAAACAGGGCTTTGAGGTTTTCGGAATCACCATGGAAATATATGACGGCTCCGTTATCCCCGAAACGTCTGCCAGGCATGCCTGCTACGGCCCCGGCGAAAAAGAGGATGTCGAGTCGGCTGCCGCTATTTGTGAAAAGCTCCATATTGCTTTTCATGCAATTGATCTGCGGCAGGAATATAAAAACCACGTCATCCATTACTTCAGAGATGAATACCTGAAAGGTAAAACCCCAAATCCGTGTGTCGTTTGCAACCAGAAACTCAAGTTTGGCTTCCTGTTAGAAAAGGCCAGGCAGGCCGGGTTGGACTTTGATTACTTTGCCACCGGCCACTACGCCCGGATTGTAAAATCCGGCAGTCGGTTTTTGTTGAAACGGGCTGCGGATCGCTCAAAAGATCAGACCTATTTTCTTTATGGCCTGACACCGGAACAACTCGCACGTACGCTTTTTCCGGTCGGAGAGCATACCAAACAGGGAGTCAGAAAAATTGCACGCTCGCTGGGGCTGGAAACAGCAGATCGTGAAGAAAGCCAGGATTTCATTGACGGCGGAGATTATTCAATTCTTTTTGACAAAGACGAGATTCAAGCCGGCGAAATTGTGGATGAAGGGGGTCAGGTCCTTGGAAGGCACCGGGGAATAATTCATTATACCATCGGCCAGCGCCGCGGCCTGGGGATTGCTTCCCACCGACCGCTGTATGTCAGCCGAATCGATGCGGACAACAACCGCATTATCGTCAGCGATCGCGAAAACCTCTCAAAAGGACTGGTGGCTGCGGATTTAAATTTGATCTCCGTGGATCGGATTAATCAACCGCAGCAAGTACGGGTCAAGATACGTCTCAGGCACAAAGAAGCGGAGGCAACGGTTTTTCCACCGACCGATAATCAAACCAGAATTTTATTCAGAGAACCGCAGATGTCGGTGACTCCGGGACAGTCTGCCGTGCTTTACGCCGACGATACTGTATTGGGTGGCGGCGTTATCACCGCTGCTCTCTGAC
>JAUVTR010000081.1 GCA_030601425.1 Desulfobacterales bacterium | reverse complement strand
ACTCCTTGTTTTTTTCATCCAGGGTTTTTTGAAGCCGGTAAACCGTCAGATGGGTGTTGACCCGGGCGATGACTTCATCAGGCTGAAAGGGCTTGGTCACATAATCCACGGCACCCAGGTCCAGTCCCTGAACCTTGTCCTTTGTATCGGTGAGTGCCGAAAGAAAAATAATCGGGATCTCTTCTGTGGCCGGATCGGCTTTTAACTGGCGGCAGACTTCATAGCCATCGATTTCCGGCATCATAATATCCAACAGAATTAAATGGGGACCTGCCTTACGGGCAATTGAAAGGGCTGTTTTACCGTCCTTTGCGATCAGGAGTTTGTATCCCCTTCCATCAAGAGTCTCAAACAGCAGCTGTAGATTGGTCGGATTATCATCGACCAACAGGATGGCTTCTGTTTCATTATTACTTTTCGTCATTGAGTAGACTCCCCACATTCAGGCAATACCGCCTGCAGGTAAAGTATCGTCGCAAATATTATTGGGTGTTTTCAAACCGGGTGGTTGTTTGTAAACAGACCGGGTGCTGCGCACCCGCTCACAAACGCAATGATTGAGGCACTGCCGTGCCTTTGTTTTATTCCGCCTTAGGCGGAAAAATCCAAGCCATTCCGCTCATAGAGCGGGCTGGTCATTGACGTGCACCCGGTTACACCCGCACCGGTTAAGGCACTACCGTGCCTTTGGATTTTCCCGCCTATGGCGGAAAAATCCAAGCCACCCGCTCTGCGTGTGGTCGGTGTCCCGAAACATTATGATGGAAAGCGGTGAAAGCTTGATAACTGCCGCCACAAAATTCCCGCTGCAGCCAAAAATCATTCACTATGAAGAAAACGTATCTTTTCTACGACATCGAAACTACGGGACTCAATAAAGCCTTTGACCAGGTTTTGCGGTTCGCGGCAATTCGCACAGACCGGCAACTTAATGAAATTGAACGCTACACGATTAAGATTCAGCTGCGGCCGGATGTGATTCCATCTCCCGGTGCAATCATTACCAACCGTTTGTCAATCGAAGATTTGACAAATGGACTGCATGAATTTGAGGCAATCCGCCAAATCCATCAGATAATGAATACGCCCGACACCATCGGTCTGGGATATAACACGCTGGGCTTTGATGATGAATTCCTGAGGTTCTCGTTTCATCGCAACCTGCTGCCTCCCTATACGCATCAGTACCGGCATGGCTGTCGCCGAATGGATTTACTTCCCATGGCCGTCATGTTCTGGCTTTACCGAAAAGAAGTCATAACATGGCCGCAGATAAACGGGAAACCGTCACTAAAACTGGAGCATCTGCGTGAAACCAACCAGCTGACTGCCGGACCGTCCCATGATGCAGCCGTTGACGTAGGTGCTACGATGGAGCTTACCCGCAGGTTTATCCGGGACAGACAGATGTGGGATTATCTGTTGGGTTATTTTGAAAAAGAAACGGATGCGCATCGGGTCGACGAAATACCCAACTCCTTTCAAAGTGCTCTGGGCGAACACCGCAAAGGGCTGATGGTTAGCAGTGAATACGGTCCTCAGTTAATGTATCAGGTGCCTGTGCTGTCAATCGGAAACTCAATCCCTTATTCAAATCAAACCTTGTGGCTGCGGCTTGACTTGCCGGCACTAAAGGAGACCAAAGCGAACACCATCGATGATTCCACATGGATTGTGCGCAAACGATATGGCGAGCCCGGTATTATACTGCCGCCTCACCAGCGATATTGGAAATTTTTAAGCGCTGAACGCAAAACCATCGTTTCTGAAAATCTAAAATGGTTGCAGTCCAATCCTGCAATATTTCAGCAGATTGTAAGTTATCACCGAGATTACAGCTATCCTTTTATCCCCAATCTGGATCCTGAGGCAGCCCTTTATCAGATTGGCTTTTTCACCCGTTCCGATGAAAAATTATTCAAAGAGTTTCAAACAGCGCAGATAGAAGTAAAGGAGAGAATCATCAATCGCCTATCTAATGAAGATGCGCGAACGCTGGCGAAACGACTGCTATGCAGAAATTATCCCAAAAATCTTCCTGAAAATATTACCGAAGAATTTGAAGCCTATTTGCGTCGGGTCAATCCACTCCATGAGGATGAAGCCATTGTGGATTATAAGGGGGAGCCTCGGCTGACACCATCTGTTGCTTTGGCAGAAATCAAGCGCCTTAAAAAATCTGCCAGACTCGACAACCATCAGGTGGAATTATTGGACGATCTGAAAAAATATATAAAAATTAATTTCCCGAAGAACAAGGCCGGTAGACAGCTGTCGTTTGGTGACCGATTCTGTGATTAACCGGAGATTAAGATTTCATGCGCCTTCGGGCCACAATTGAAGAGTAGATCGAAGATCGACAGATCGAGGATAAAGCGGCCCCAGAGCTGAGGATAGACGCAAGCCGGTGATTTAAAGAATTTAAGCTCGATGCCTTCTCGCTGGAATAAAGCTCTATCCAGATATTTTCCGGCAGCATGCTGAGACAGATAGGTTGAAGCGCCCAGGCATTTACATATTTCAACCAGCAGTTGATTGCCCGTTGCTTCAATCCCCAATTCGGACAATAATTTGATCTCGCTATAAATTCTAAGCTGCCGGAACAAATAGCGCATAATCGTTAGATTCAGGTCCAAGAGTTTTCCAAATCTTGCCTGATATGTTTTTTCGATAAACGGCATATGATCGGCAAAATACGGCGCCCTGGCATAGGCCGTTTTAAGGCTTGCCTGATGTTTAGCGACCCAGCGAAACTCATGGCAAATGCCGACTTCATCGATACGCTGCAACCCCAGACCCTTTTTCCATACCGGAACCGTCAACCACAATGATCCCTGATCATTTTTAAAACGATTTCGATTTATCCAGGTCGTGCCTCTGGGAAACTGTACGGTATCAAGGATAACAAAAACATCCGACAAATAGGCCTTATAGAAAAAACCCGTAAATGGTGAGAAGTAGGGTTGGTTGGTGGAGATGATCATGGAAGCTATTTTAAAAGTAAGTGCAAGGTAAAAAAAAGTGCCTAAAGTTATGGTGTCGCTTTGCTCCATCTTTTATATAAATGATCGTTCGACCCAGTCGTTAGACCCTGAGGCTCTCGAAGGGAGGCTCTCGACGGGCAGAATTCCTTAACTTTAGTCACTTTAGTTCACTTCTAACTTTAGCGCACTTGTTTGGAGGCATTTTAGGCACTCCTTTTTTTCAAGAGGCGTTAATCACATGAAGCATTTCGCCAACAACCCTGTCCACGTCTTCGTATGGGATCTGGCAGGTGCCGACTCTTTGATGTCCACCGCCGCCGTATTTAAGGGTCAAGGCGCCCACATTGATTTGAGATGTATGGTTAATTATACTGTGGCCTACAGATATCATCGCAAAGGCCCTATTTTTACCGTTGGCGATCCGGATCGATATATTTTGAGCGGGATACAGAACATATTCTAAAAAGCGATTGCCCACCGGGATCTCATGGCAATCTCGCAGATCGATTATAATTGCACCCCCTTCAAGCCTCGCCAATCTAGTAATCAGCTGGTTATATTTTTCATTTTCTTCATAATATACCTTCACGCGCTCTTGAAAATCAGATAAATTCAGAATTTCTTCGACCGTTTTGGTCCGCAGCAATTGCGGCAGTTGCTTCATGAGTTCAAGATTGCTAATGGTAAAGTTGCGCTTATACCCCAGACCCGTACGCGGATCAGCAATAAAAGCGAGCATAATCCATCCCTGAGGATGAAGAATATCTTCTTTCGTAAATTCAGCCGAGTCGGCTTTGCCGACAATCCGAATCAGCTCTGCAAATTTTTTCAGTTTACCCACATGCGTATCATCGTCCTTATAATAATCGTAAATCACCTGGGCCGCGCTGGGGGATTTTTTGCTGGCGCCCTCAAATTGTCCTTCCACCTGTAAACGCTCATGTTCGCTGGAATGGTGGTCAAACCAAAGTCCACAACCTTCGACAAACGGCACATTGGCGAGAATATCATTTGAAGTCACTTCAATTTTGTTATCTTGCATGTCCTTGGGATGCACGTAAAGAATATCATCAATAAGACCCAGATCTTCAAGAATCGCGGTACACACCGAGCCGTCAAAATCCGAACGGGTAAGTAATCTCACAGTAATCTCCTGGCGACGCAGGTCATCCACATGCGCCGCAAAGCGCGTACTGCAGTGCATGTTTG
Source organism: Desulfobacterales bacterium (assembly GCA_030601425.1). Classification (GTDB taxonomy): domain Bacteria; phylum Desulfobacterota; class Desulfobacteria; order Desulfobacterales; family JAHEIW01; genus JAHEIW01. The sequence goes on along the minus strand of JAUVTR010000081.1, from coordinate 8,394 downwards.
AAACCGGATCTTATTTGGACATGTCGAGTTTCGTAAATTTTGCACCTTTAAAAGACACGTCTGCAAACAGTCCCTTGACGTCGAATACAAAGCCAATGATATCACCTTTGGCGCTCCGAGTTGTGCCGCTATCGCCTCCCCCCACGGTAATGAGAGCCACGTTGCCGTCGACGCCGGCTTCCCAGCCTTTGCTTTCTCTGAATTTTCTTAAAGCCTCATCCGTCATAAACGCAATCACCCAGTCTTTGGCCTCCGCGCCGATTTGGGCGCCAAAGGAACCGGACACCACGTTATAATAGTCAACGGTTTTGCCATCAATTCTTAAGGCGCCACGACCGTATTCGCCGCCGACAAGGAGTCCGACCTTGACCACATTCGGCATAATGAGCAGGGCCTTCGCCTTCTTGACAAACTCCTTAGCGTCTTTGACCTGCTTGTAAAATCGATCCATGCCTTCGTCAGCACCGGCGTCAATCTCCTTGGCCGTATCAGCGTAAACCATTGCCGTAAGACCGAAAGAAAAAACAAGCATTGTGAATACTGATAAATAAAAGGCACTGCAAAATCTAGCGGGGTTTTTAAATCGTTTCGTTTTCATAGGCTTCATTTCCTCCTTAGCGCAATTTTATTTCCTGGTACGGCAAGTTGTATTTCTTTGCCAGGGCCATGAGATCTGCTTCCAGAGTAATCTCTTGGCCGCTTTGAGACGGTAGCTTGATATCCTTATCCCCCACCACAAAGATTTGAATTTTCTGAAGATCAAAAAGCTCTATAGCAAGTCGACGAAGATCTTCTTTAGTGGCTCTCATAAAGGCATCCTGAATTCTTTCAAGGGTATCGAGTGGTTCTTTGCGCAGATGGTAGCGGCCATAGACATCCACCAGCTCGGCTTTGGTATCCACGTTAAAAACAAAACTGTTTAAGGCATCGAGCCGCTTTAATTCAAGCTCTCTTTCAGGGATCTCCTGGCGCAGTGCATCCATAATTCTTAAGGTCTCTATGATAGCAGCTCCAGTCTGATCTCCCTTGCACCCGATGTAGCCCAAAAGCTGACCGGCTCTCCATTTATAGGTTTGATAGAAACCGGCGGAATAAACCAGTCCCAGATCGTCGCGCAAGCGTTTATACAGCAAAGAATCATTGCCACCGAAAATATTCATCAACAGGCTCGCTTTCCAGTAATCCGGGTGGGTGCGTTTTTTACTCGGCAGATTTAATATAATCTGGGATTGAACCTGTCCGGGTTTATTGATAAGCGCCAGAACCGGCGAGGTGGCAACCGGATCATTTAAAATGCGTTCCGGAGCTTTGGTTTGCGGGAAGGCTTTAAGGAACTTCTTCAGTCCGGCAATTATTTTTTCTTTTTCAATATCTCCGGCAATCGCCACGGTCATGTTTGCCGGAACAAAGTATTTTTTCAGAAACCGCTTTAAATCCTCCCGTGTAATAGCAGGAATGGTCTGCAAGCCGGCCAGGGGATCCCGGCCATATGGATGACCCTTAAAATGCCAGATTTTGCTTTCCCGCATGGCCACCGACTGCGCATCGCCGCCCTGTCTTTTAAGCGAAACCAATTCCTGATTTTTTACAGCCTGCAGCAAATCGGGGTCAAACCCGGGTCGGGTCAAAATCTCCTGCAATAGGTTTAACCCCTTTTCCCAATCATCTTTGATCACCGAAAGATGAACCGATGTCTGTTCTTCATCAACCGAAACCCCAAGCTGTATTGCATTTTCATCCAGCACCAGAGCCAGTTCATTAGGAGACAGGGTCTCCGTCCCCCCTCGAACGATGGAAGCGTTGAGAATGTCAGTTAAGCCCGCCTGGGATGCAGCCACGTCAACCGAACCGACTTTTAGCAAAATAGTCATATCAATCAGGGGCAGCTCAACATCCGGTAAATAAAACACTTTTACCTTTTCAACATCAAACATCTCGGCCGCCGGATATCGAATTTTTTGAGGATCGCGCTTAAATGAAAGTGGATGTTTCCATCCATCAGGGGTGGGAAAGTTAGATCTATTTTCACGGCTGCCCTTATAATCCGTATTTGCCGCTGCACTGCCGCTTACAGTGCGAACTTCGCTGTATTGAGCGGGCGGCTTTTCAGGTTGCCCGCCTGGAATAACGTAAACCGTGGTTTTATTATCTTTGCGAATATATTTCCTGGCCACCCCGCGGATGTCCTCCGGGGTAACGGCATTGATTCGCTCCAGGTAGTTTGTCAAATAGCGCCAGCCGACCTGAACCTCAAGGGTCGCCAGCGTTCCGGCCAGACTTTCGTTGTTGCGCATTCTATCCAAAAAGTCGCGCTGATTGAGTTTTTTGATGCGTTGAAGTTCCCGGGACGATACCAGCTCGGTTTTAAATTTTTCGATTTCCTCAACGAGCAGGTTTTCAAGCTTTTCACAGGCTTTGAGATACGCCTGACGTTTTTCTTCTTCGTTAAGCTGACCTGCACCCATCTTCAGTTCCACGGGCTCATTGGGCGACCCTCCGAGGATGACCATGCCGCCGTAACGATTGTCCGGGTTGTACACCCAGGCTTCAACGGCAAGGCCATTGTTGGTGATGTTTTGGGTCATGCGAGCGCCGCGGCCATGGCTTAATACCATTGTCATGGCATCCAGCGCGTAGAAATCCGGGGTCCCCATTTTGGCACTGTGAAATCCGATGCGCACCAGCGGTGTGCGGGCGCCTTTTAGAAATCGAATATTCTTGCGCGGCCCCTGCTGATCCGGCTCCCGGGTTACCGCCTCAGGAGCACGTACACCTGAGGGATAGCGTTCAAAGTAAATTCCGGCCATCTTTTTAGCCTGTTCTACGGTAACATCTCCTACAAGGACGCAAACCGTATTGGCGGGCTTATAATATTTTTTATGAAATTCAATGGCATCCCGAGTGCTGTATTTTTCCATGTCGCTTTTCCAGCCGATGGTAGGATTGCGATAGGGATGGGCGGTATAGGCCGCAGCATTAAGATCCAGCCAGGCAGCCCCGCCGGGATCATTGATGTACCGGAACGCCCACTCCCGCTGAACCACATCCTTTTCAACGTAAAATTCCCGCCATGAGGGCTCAAACAACTGCTCACTGATGATGGAAAACCACTGTTCGAGCATGTCTGACGGCACCGAAGTGATGTACTGGGTCTGATCTTTGGTTGTAAACGCATTGACCCCTACCGCACCGTTTTTGCCCAGTTGGGAAGAAAAAGCCTGAGGGACATATATCCCTTGCACTTGCGCACGGAGTTTATCCATCTCGGCCCGTTTTTCCCGGATTAGTTTTTGGTCGGGGATCCGCTTTTTTTGTTCAGACAAAATCGCTTGATAGGCCGTCTCGATCTGTTTCTGCAGTTTTTCGTCCTTTTCGACATCCAGGGTACCGAAATTTTTGGTCCCTTTAAACATCATATGCTCCAGCAAATGCGCAATGCCGGTTTTGCCCGCTTGTTCAAGGGCCGATCCGGCACGAACGGCCAGCCGGAAAGCCACCTGGGGCGTCGCCGGTCGCTCGACCACCAGAAACATCATGCCGTTTTCAAGCTGAAATTCTTTTACGTCAAGCTGAATGTTTACAGATGTATCCGATGCCGGGTAAACAGTTCCTGACAAAAACAGCAGCACCAAACAGACCTTGATAATTTTAACAAAACGCATATTCATTTCCTCCGAGGAGAAGCTTTAGGGGTAAAAGTCGCTTATACCGCTTTCCATAATAATGTTCCGAATTACGGAATTGCGGCATAAGTGGTTGTAGAAAAAAAACGTTTGAATACCGGAACGTTTTTTTGACAACCACTACAAGATATAATGGCCGGAATCGATTTGTCAAAACCAATCCAAGCAAAACAAAACGGCCATGTACATTATCGGGTACACGGCCGTGGTTGAAACAACAATCTCGTTTGATTGCGAGTTGTTACCTGAATTTTTCAGGGCGGATTAATTATGGTCAGGCTTCGTACATCACCGCCACGATGGTAGCTTTTCCTTTTTTGGCCGCGATGTGATGGGCGGTCGTCGACAGATAATAAGCACTGTCCCCCGGCTCCAGTTCAAACTTATCTTCCCCGATTTCTAAAATGACCTCCCCATCCAGCACGAAGATAAACTCTTCGCCTTCGTGCAGCGAGGTTTCTTTTTCGGGATCTTCCTCGAGCTGGACCAGAAAAGCCTCCATGTGACGCCCTTTCACATCAGGCGCAAGACTTTTATACGTATAAACCTGCTTCCGGCCTTTTTTGGATGTGGAACGTGAAATCGTGCGGCGCTCGTCTTTCCGGGTGATGGAGTAAAGTTTATCGCCGACCCCTGAAACCAGTCGTCCGAAGGCACTGTGCAGAGCCTTTGACAGTCTGATCACCGTGCCCAGCTGAGGCTGAACCTCTTTATTTTCAATTTTGGACAAAAACTCGACATCGAATCCGGTCATCTTGGAAATCTCGTCAAGTGAAAGATTCTTTTCTTTCCTGATCTTCAGGATACGCTCCCCGACGTCATCCACGCTCTTTGGAGGTTCCAACGGTATATCGCCGGTCAAATCTTCAAAAAAGTCAAAATCAAAATGCGGTTTTTTTGTTTTCTCGGGCATTTTATCTCCTCATAAAAAATCTATTTATCATTTTTCGAATTGAGCATTTTGCTACAGGCATTTTGCTCCCAAATACCTGGCAATAACAAGCCGCTGGATCTCGGAGGTTCCTTCACCAATTTCAAGAAGTTTCTGATCTCTGTAAAACCGCTCGATATCATACTCTTTCATTAATCCGTATCCACCGTGAAGCTGGACGGAATGGTTGGCGGCTCGGTACATCACTTCGGAGCAATAAAGTTTTGCCATGGCCGCCTCTTTGGAAAAAGGCAAGGCATTATCATGCAGCCAGCAGGCTTTGTATAGCAGAAGTCGGGCGCATTCGATTTCCGTGGCCATATCGGCCAGCTTGAAAGCATTTACCTGAAACGTGGCAATCGCTCTACCGAATTGCTCGCGTTCCTGACTGTATTTCAATGCCATATCAAAACAACCCTGAGCGCCCCCAAGGCCCATGGCGCCGATGGATAGCCGGCCGCCGTCCAGTGTCTGCATCATCTGGTGGAATCCCTGCCCCCTTGGGCCTAACAGGTTGTCTTTGGGAACACGGCAGTCTTCAAAATAGAGCTCACTGGTATTTGACGAGCGCCACATGAGCTTGCCATGCATTTCTTTGGCTGTAAATCCGGGTGTGCCCGATTCTACGATAATGCATGACAGTTCGGGTTTGCCGTCATCTCTGACACCGGTGCGCGTTAAAACCGTTACTCCGGCGGTGATGTCGGTGGCAGCATTGGTGATAAAAATTTTGCTTCCGTTGATCACCCATTCATTCCCGTCTAAAACTGCCGACGTTGACGTATTACCTGCATCTGAGCCTGCATTGGGTTCTGTTAGCCCAAATCCCCATAAAGTCTCCCCGCTGCAAAGTTTCGGCAGATATTTCTTTTTTTGTTCCTCATTACCAAAATAAAAAAGGGGGCCGATGCCCAATGAATTTTCAGCCGCAACGGTGGCAGCATGCGAGCCGTCAATCCGGGCGACCTCTTCAACAGCAATTGCATAAGAGATGTAATCCATGGCCTGGCCGCCGTATTCTTCGGAAACAAATATTCCGAAGAGCCCCAGCTCAGCCATTTTCTGCATGGTTTCATAAGAAAATTCTTCTTTTTCATCCAGCTCCCCGGCAACGGGTTTGATCTCCTTTTCAGCAAAGCTACGTACGGATTCACGCAAAATTTCATGATCCGTCGAAAGACTAAAATCCATATGCACTCCTTTTAATTATGTTTACAAATCGATCATTTTTTTACGGGATGGGTTATGGTATAGTACGTCCGAAGATGGCCCATTTTATAGGCCCAAGGCCTTATATTGTCAATTGTTATTACCGGGGTCAAAAAAAGGTGTCAGTGTTCAGGTGTCAGCATAAAGTTCAAAGGTTCAGGGTTCAAAAAAAGCTTATAGGCTTGAAAGCTATAAGGATAGGAAGCTGGAAGGCTCTAAAGCTTCCAAGCTTCAAGCCTTTTGACTACGAGCTATGAGCTATTTGCCTGATGCCCGACGCCTAATGCCTAACGCCTGAGGCCTGACACCTGAAACCCGACACCCGAAACCTGATTAAATATGCCCGAACTTCCAGAAGTACAGACCATTGTCAACGATTTAAATGCAGCCAACGTTGCCGGCAAAACGATAATGAGCGCGAAGGTTTTCTGGTCACGCACGATCGCAGAGCCTTCGGCAAGCTCTTTTTGCAGCCGAATCAAAGGCAAAAAGATATCAGCGATCCGGCGTCGCGGTAAATTTATTGTTTTTGACTTCAATAAAGGAGATAATTTACTCCTGCACCTTCGCATGTCAGGTCGCCTGCATCTGGTTCCGTATGATTTGCCCCGCAAGAAACACGAGCTCGTGATTCTGAGCCTTACAGACGGAAGGCAGTTGCGTTTTCATGATACCCGTAAATTCGGCCGGTTTTACTTGACCTCTGACGCCGAAAAGATATTGGGCCGGTTAGGGCCGGAACCGCTGGCAACCGGCTTTACCCTGAAGATTTTTGCACGAAGCTTAAGTCCGCGCAAACGCCTGTTAAAACCGCTGCTGCTGGACCAGACCTTTATTGCGGGTCTCGGCAACATCTACGTCGATGAGGCCTTGTGGGAATCAAAGATTCACCCCTGCCGATTTGCGGCATCTCTGTCGGAGTCCGAGATTCGGGCGCTTCATCGGGCGATTCCCCGAGTGCTGAAACGGGGATTAAAAAACCTTGGAACCTCGTTGGGAACCGGCAAGACCAATTTTTATTCCATCGCCAAACGTCAGGGACGCAACCGTGATGAGTTGAAGGTATTTCGGCGCACCGACCTGCCCTGCCTTAGATGTCAGGCAACTATCCTGAGAATCATCGTCGGCCAGCGCAGTACACATATCTGTCCTAAATGTCAGAAAACAGGAGTCAGAGGTCAGATGACAGATGACAAATGACAGAGAATAGGTGGCAAAAACCGGAAGATGAATAACCCTTTCAGTCGTCTGTCCTCTGTTTTCTGTCTTCTGTACTCTGTCTTCTGAAACCTTTGAGGTGCGACAATGCCAACCGGGGCCTGCGGTATTAATTGTGATGTTTGTAAATTGAACTTGTTGGGAACGTGCTCAAGCTGCGGATCCGGCAAAAGCCTGGAAGCCGAACAAAAACTGGCCGCACAGCACAGGCTATTTGGAAGTACCTGCGCCATTCTGGCCTGTGCCAAAATGAATCAGATTGAATACTGCCTGCGGGATTGCCATCAATTCCCCTGTGATAATTTTACCCAGGGTCCTTATCCGTTTAGCGAGGGATATCTGCAGATGCAGGAGCGTCGCCGCAAGCAACCCCCCCCGGCTTTTGCGCCTGATAAAAGCCCGGTGGATGTACCGGCCCATTTTTGGGACGACCTGCAAAAAAAAGATTTGAACACGGTCTGCAACTTAACCCTTTTCAACCTGGTTTCACCCTATCAGATGGTTTTTCATTTTTTAAATGAAGACGTGCTGGTGGACTTTAAAGCACGCTGCCTGAAGCGAGATAACGGTCAGGGATGGGAAATCACACCGGATCCACTGCTTGAGCTGGTTACCGTGGTGTATCTGAATAACGTCAAAACGCTGTATCCCCTTGGAAAGGAAATTGTAGGCGTCAAAGATCTCAAAGAGGCTCATTTTTTCCAGGGGCCGCATGCGCTCAAGATCCAGCCCTTGCTAAAGCGCTACGGCCAGGATATACGAGGCTTTAAAGACGCCGCGAAATATCTGGAAGGCCGGCCCGTGGATATGGCGGATGTCGCCTATCAACTGTTTCCCTTTCCACGGGTTCCGGTTTATTTTTTATTCTGGCAGGAAGACGCGGAATTTGATCCCCGAATCTCGGTTTTGTTTGATCGATCGATTGAAGAAGTGTTTTCCGCGGATGCGATCTGGGGGCTTGTCAGCAGGGTTTCGGCTGCCCTGCTGCAGGGGCCGAGATAAAAGAAGGTTTCAGGTATCAGACGAGTGTTCAGGTGTCAGGTGTCAGCATTCAGAGGGCAGATGTAAGGCGACAGAAGACAGATGGTAAAAACTGGATGATGAAACACCCCGTCTGATTTCTGTTTTCTGTCCTCCGTCATCTGTTACTGACACCTGACACCCGAAATCTGACACCTGTTATTATTCCTTAAAGACTTCCGGATTTACCGTGTGAATTTCGATAATATGAGTCAAAATTCCGTGATTCCGGTATAGCTTTCAGGCGTAATTTTCAGCAATTCATCTTTGACAGATTTGGAAATATCCAGGGACTCAATAAATTCGGCAATGGCCTTTTGGTCGATGTTTTTA
>JAUVTR010000167.1 GCA_030601425.1 Desulfobacterales bacterium | reverse complement strand
AATGACGATCTTTCCATGAATTTAACAAAGAAAAAAATTTCATCAGGCAAAAAAGCCGGGGCCGACTATCTGTGTTCAGCCTGTCCATATTGTCATCTGCAATTTGATACGGTTCAAAAAATGATGGTCTCCCAAAATGGAAACAATCCGCTTGCTTCGGTTCTTTATCCGCAATTGCTCGGGCTGTGCATGGGTATTGACGAAAAAACTCTGGGAATTAATATGAATCAACTCGATATAAGTGGTGTCACATCTTTTTTAGAATCAGGAGAAGAAAATGCCGAATAAAAAAACAGGTGCGGTGATGGTGGTTGGCGGCGGAATCGCCGGAATGCAGACCGCATTGGATCTGGCTGATGCCGGTTTTTATGTCTATCTGGTCGAAAAGTCCGGAGCCATCGGGGGGATGATGTCACAACTAGACAAGACCTTTCCCACCAATGACTGTGCCATGTGAATCATTTCACCCAAACTGGTCGAGGTCGGCCGGCACATCAACATAGAATTGCTTACCTTCTCAGAACTGGAGAGCGTTTCCGGCGAGGAGGGGAATTTCAAGGTAAAAGTCAGAAAGCGTGCGCGCAGTATCAATATGGATCTTTGTACCGGGTGTGGTTCTTGTATCGAAAACTGCCCGGTGTTGTATGAAGCGCAGAGTTAAACTTCTTACTAAGTTTGACAGTCTCGCAAAAAGTCAAAATCCGACGGCAAAGTAAAAAGCTCCAAATTCAAGGCGCGCAATTCATGAGGAATGAGGCGTACTTATAGTACGCTGCAGTGACGAAGGATGCAGCGCAACACAGAAGTTGGATTTTTTACGAAGCCGTCAAGTTTGCAGCATACTGTTTTCATTAAGTGCTGCCATTATTTATCCTCATGAAATTATAGCCGGCTTTATTGTTGCGTGAGGAAAACTTTAGGACAGTAATACATATAAAATCATGGTACCCAAAGATAAAGGTTTAATGTCCATGGAGCATTTCGTAGAGATTGATTGGCAAAAGGTAGATGAAATAATTGAGAAGTATAACGGCAACCGCGAAGCCTTGTTAATGATAATGCAGGATATCAGCGATATATATAATTATGTGCCTCCGGACGTGGTTCCTGTTTTGGTTAATAAGTTAGGGGTAAGAGAGAGTTTGGTATATAGAGTAGCTACTTTTTATAAAACCATAAGTTTGGAACCCCGAGGTAAATATATTGTTAATGTGTGTACAGGTACTGCATGCCATGTTCGCGGAGCAGATAAAATTATGGATGCCTTGGAAGAGCATCTAAACATTAAAGAAGGCCAAACCACTGATGATCTTTTGTTTACCTTGCAGGGGGTGCGTTGCGTTGGATGTTGCGCGTCAGGACCTGTTATTACAGTAAATCAGAAAACTCACGGTGGCCTCGACCGTGCCAGTGCGTTGGAAACTGTCAAATTTTACGACCAGTGTGTCTCTTAACGGCATGTATAATGGAGGCTATACCAGACCATGGTAAAATTAGAGAATAGAGAAGCACTTAAAAATTTACGAAATTCACTTCAAACCAAGTTTCAGGAAAGTAAAAAGAAATTAATTTCACTGTGTGCGGGTTCGGGCTGCGGCGCCTATGGTACGACAAAAGTGCATGAAAAACTTATGGCGGAGCTGGCCGAGCAGGGATTGGAAAATGAAGTGGAAGTAAAGCTTTCGGGATGTCACGGTTTTTGTGAGAAGGGGCCGATCATGGTCATCCATCCCGAAGGTATTTTTTATCCCCAGGTACAAGAACAACACATTCCTGAGATTGTTGAACACACGGTAAAGAACGGGGAGCTGGTCAAATCATTGATTTTCAAAGATCCTGCCACGAAAAAGAAAATCACACATGAAAAGGATGTCCCTTTTTATAAGCTCCAAAAGAGAATCATTTTCGGCAATAACGGTATCATCGACCCTACGAACATCCAAGATTATTTGTCGGTGGGTGGTTATGCGGCATTGGAGAAAGCCCTTTTCGATATGTCGCCGGAAAAAATTATCGATGAAGTCAAAGAATCGGGGTTAAGGGGTCGGGGCGGCGGCGGATTTTCCACGGGAATCAAGTGGGCATCCTGCCGGAAACATGAAGGCGAACGGTATGTTATCTGCAATGCAGACGAGGGCGATCCTGGCGCTTATATGGATCGCAGCCTTTTAGAAGGCAATCCCCATAGCGTTCTGGAGGGGATGATCATTGGCGCTTTTGCCATTGGATCTAATGAAGGATATGTTTATGTGCGCCATGAATATCCGCTGGCGGTAAAAAACTTTTCAATGGCATTGGAGTCGGCCAGAGAATTGGGGCTTTTGGGTAAAAATATTCTCGGCATTGGGTTTGATTTTGACATTTTTATCAGTCGCGGTGGCGGCGCTTTTGTCTGTGGTGAATCCACCGCCTTGATGGCATCTCTGGAAGGCAACCCCGGACTGCCCCGTGCTAAATATATTCATACCGTGGAGAAAGGCTTTCGACAAAACCCGTCCCTGCTCAATAATGTGGAAACCTGGGCAAATGTGCCGGTGATTGTCAATAATGGTGCAGATTGGTATGCTTCCATCGGCACCGAAGGCAGTAAAGGAACCAAAATATTTTCTCTTGTGGGAAAGGTGATGAATACGGGTCTTGTGGAAGTCCCAATGGGAACCAGTTTGCGTACCATTATTTTTGACATTGGCGGTGGTATTCTTAAAAAGAAAAAATTTAAAGCCGTCCAAACCGGTGGCCCGTCAGGGGGATGTATTCCGGAAAAACATTTGGATTTGGGCATCGATTTTGATGAACTGACCAAAGTGGGCTCCATGATGGGATCCGGTGGCATGATTGTTATGGATCAAGACACCTGCATGGTGGATATATCCCGCTATTTTATTGAATTTTTAAAAGATGAATCCTGTGGTCAGTGCAATCCCTGCCGGGAGGGCCTTAAACAGATGCTGGATGTTCTGAATAGAATCTGTGAAGGGAACGGCAGGGAGGGTGATATTGAGCTCCTTGAAGAACTGGGCGGTATGTTGCAGAAATTTTCTTTATGTGGTTTGGGGACCTCGGCGCCAAATCCGGTTCTGTCAACCATACGCTATTTCCGCGATGAATATGTGGCCCATATCAAAGACAAAAAATGCCAGGCCGGTGTTTGCAAGCCGCTCTTTTATTATGAAATTGATCCGGAACTGTGTAACGGCTGCACCCTGTGTGCCAAAAGATGTCCGGAGGAGGCCATTACCGGCAAAAAGAAAGAGCCTCACGAATTGAACCAGGATAAATGTATCAAATGTGGTATTTGCTACGAAGTATGCAAATTTAATGCTGTTGCCATCAGGTAGCCAAAGCTATGCATAAAATAACCATTAGAAGGTTAACCCCATGATCACTTTTATACTCAATGGTAAAGAAGTTCAGGGACAAGAAGGCGAATATCTCCTTCAGGTGGCTGAAAGATACGGGGTTGAAATACCGACCCTTTGTCACCATAAAGCACTGGAACCGGCCGGCATGTGCCGTCTTTGCACTGTGGAAATGCATTACGGCGGGCGAATTCGTTACGTTACTGCATGCAACTATCCCGTATGGGAAGGCATGGAGATTAAAACCGACACCAGGACAGTGTACGAGGGACGTAAACTAATCGTTGAATTGTTGCTGGCCCGCTGCCCTGATGTACCGATTCTTCAAAAATTATCCAAAAAATACGGCATTAAAGCGCCGCGTTTTAAAACAGAAGACGATACTTGTATTCTTTGTGGGCTCTGCACCAGGATTTGCGAAAGGATGGGCAACAGTGCTATCACGCTGACAGGTCGGGGAGTGGACATGAAAGTTGACACCCCCTTCCATATTCAAACCGATGCCTGTATTGCCTGTGGGGCATGCGCCACGGTTTGTCCAACCGGACATATCACCAAGGAAAAAATTCAAGCCCATGTTTCAAAACACGAGTTAATACCAATTCCCTCTGAATATGATATGGGGCTCGTGGGTCGCAAACCCATCTATGTGCCATATGCCCAGGCGGTTCCCAACACTCCGGTCATTGACCGTGACAGGTGCGTCCATTTCAAAACCGGCGGTTGTAAAATCTGCACCGAGTTTTGCGGAGTAAATGCCATTGACCATACGCAAGAGGACGAAATTGTGGAACTCGACGTAGGATCAATCATCATTGCACCCGGCAGCCAGGCCTTTGATCCTGCGGTTCACGATACTTTCGGCTATACGAAAAACCCCAATATTGTGACCAGCCTTGAATTCGAAAGGATCCTCTCGGCTTCCGGCCCCTATGGCGGTCATCTGGTCCGGCCGTCGGATGGCAAAGAACCGGAAAAGATTGCCTGGCTGCAATGCATCGGATCTCGGGATGAACACCTGGGCGCCCAGGGGTATTGCTCCGGAGTTTGCTGTACCTATGCCATCAAGGAAGCCATGCTGGCCAAAGAACACAGCAAGGGAGATCTGGACACCGCCGTTTTTTATATCGATATGCGCACCCATGGAAAAGACTTTGAAAGATATTACAACCGTGCCAAAGATGAGATGGGGGTTCGTTTTATCAAGTCCAAGATCACCAACGTTACTCCCAATGATAAAGCCGGAATGCAAGTCATCCGATACGTGGATGAGTCCGGCAGAAGAATTGACGAAGAATTTGATATCGTGGTCCTGTCCGTGGGTCTGATGGTAAGTCCCCAGGGGGTGGAGCTGGCAAAACGATTGGGTGTTGACGTGGACCATTATAATTTTGCCAGCACCGGCAGTTTCGAACCCGTGGAAAGTTCCATGCCCGGCATTTACGTGTGCGGCGCCTTTGAAGCGCCCAAGGATATTCCGGCTTCGGTGATCGATTCCAGTGCCGCAGCCGGTATGGCAGGGAGCAAGCTGGCCGAATCCCGCTGGTCTCTGACGCAAACCAAAGAAGCACCCGACGAGATTGATGTGCGGGGAGAATCCCCGCGCATAGGCGTATTTGTCTGCCGTTGCGGCACCAACATAGCCGGCTTCTTAGGAGTTCCGGAGGTGGTCGAATATGCTAAAACCTTGCCGAATGTTGTTTATGTCGAAGATAATCTTTTCAGTTGCAGCCAGGACACCCAGGAACAAATCACCCAGGTAATTAAAGAAAAAAAATTGAATCGAGTTGTTGTGGCTGCATGCACACCACGAACTCACGAACCCCTTTTCCAGGAAACGGTGCTAAATGCAGGTATAAACAAATACCTTTTTGAAATGGCCAACATCCGCAATCAATGTTCCTGGGTACACACCAAAGAAAGAGAAGCGGCCACTGAAAAAGCCAAAGACCTTGTACGCATGGCCGTATCCAAAGTAGGCCTGTTAGAACCTCTGTACGACCCTGAAATAGAAACGAACCCTTCTGCCCTGGTCATTGGCGGCGGTCGTGCCGGAATTACCGCTGCCAATAATCTGGCACAGCAGGGCTATTTCACATATCTGATCGAAAAAAGCGATGTCCTTGGCGGACAGGCCCTGAACCTTTATGAAACCTGGCAGGGCGAAAATGTTCAGAAAAAGTTGGCCGGACTTATTAAGGAGGCGGGATCCGACAAAAACATCAACATACTGACCAACACCCAAATAAAAGAGGTGAGTGGTTTTGTAGGTAATTTTAAAACAACGGTTGAAACAGCGGGCAAAGAGCAGGTCATAGAACATGGTGTGGTGATCATTGCCACGGGCGCTCAAGAGTTCAAACCGGATCAATATCTTTATGGTGAAGATCCACGGGTTTTAACCGGTCTGGAGCTGGATCGCAAATTTATTGATGATAATCTATCGTTAAATGAGATCCATACCGCCGCCTTTATCCAGTGTGTGGGCTCACGGATCAAAGAAAGACCGTATTGCTCCAAGGTGTGTTGTACGCATTCCGTAAAAAATGCACTTAAATTAAAACAGTTAAAGCCTGAAATGGATGTGTTTATTATTTACAGGGATATGCGCACCTATGGACTGCGTGAGGATCTGTATCGTGAGGCCCGTGAAAAAGGCATTGCCTTTATTCACTATGACTTTAAAAAAGAATTAACTGTTTCAAAAAATCAAAACGGTCTTAATGTCAGATGTACAAGTTATGTGCTGCAACGCGAAGTTGAGATAAGGCCGGACCTGCTGGTTCTTGCAACCCCGATTGTGCCGACTCGGGAAAATCCCGTTGCCTCGCTTTTCAAGGTGTCGGTGAATGAAGACGGTTTTTTTGCCGAAGCCCATGTCAAACTCCAGCCTTTAGAGTTTGCCACAAAAGGGGTGTTTGTCTGTGGTCTGGCCCATTCGCCAAAACCGGTTGACGAGGCCATCGCTCAGGGTCTGGGGGCAGCTTCACGCGCGGCTACCCTTTTATCCCGGAAGAAGGTCCTTGGCAATGCCATCGTTTCCAGAATCAATCCACAGTTTTGCAGGGGCTGTCAGAAATGTATGGCGGTCTGCCCGTATCAGGCCATCAATTTTCTGGAAGACCGCGGCATTTGTGAAGTAAACCAGGCGGTTTGCACAGGTTGCGGCTCATGTGCAGTAGCCTGTCCCACAGGTGCGGCCGATGTTTTCCACTTTGATGACCAGGAAGTGCTGGCAATGGTTAAAGCAGCATTTAATTGACATGGGTATCAGATAATAATTCGAAAAATCAAATATTGTAGTTATCTACCCAATTGTTAATCTACAATCTTCAATTGGAAGAGGATTTACTTTATGTCTGAAGAATTTAATCCAAAGATTATTGCTTTTGCATGTAATTGGTGTGCCTATTCGGCCGCTGACCTGGCAGGTGTAAGCCGTCTTCAATATCCACCCAATATGAGGATTATACGGGTAATGTGTTCCGGTCGGGTAAACCCTAATTTTATTCTTGAAGCCTTTAATTTAGGTGCCGACGGCGTACTGGTTGCCGGTTGACATATGGGTGACTGTCATTACCTGGATGGTAATGTAAAGGCTGAAAAGATGTTTAAAATGACGCAGGAGCTGGTCAGGATACTCGGTATTGACCCGGCAAGATTGCGTCTTGAATGGGTTTCTTCGGCAGAAGGCGGGCGTTTTGCTGAGATTGCCAGAGAATTTACCGAGCAGATAAAATCCCTGGGACCGTCCTCCTTGAAACAGGCGGCCTGACAAAGGCTCAGAAAAATTGAGGCATTGATATGACTGCAATAGCCGATTTGATAAACACCACAAAAACCTATTACTGCCTTGACTGCGGGGTATGTACCGGAAGCTGCCCGGTTGCCAGGGTTTTCCCGGAATTTTCACCCAGGCAGATTATAGAGCGCTCTCTTTATGATCTTGAGGAGCTTTCAGATCATACCATTTGGAACTGCCTGACCTGCGCCCAGTGCAGTGTCCGCTGCCCGGCGGACATTAATTTTCCTGAATTTATCCGCTTGATGCGCGAACAAGCCCATTCTGTGGGATTCGACGGCGTCCCGGCCCACAATGGAATGCTTCAAACCATTATGTCCATCCAGACCAGGGATGTTCAACAAAATCGCATGTACTGGATCGAAGACGGGAAAACACGAGAGACAGGGGAAGTTTTCTATTTCGTGGGATGCAGACCCTATTTTGACGTTATTTTCCGGGATATCGATGCAGGATCGATCACGGCTGCTCAGAACGTGCTGAAGATCCTAAACGCCTGTGGGGTGGAACCGGTGGTCAGCAATAATGAAAGATGTTGCGGCCACGATGCACTCTGGAATGGAAACGAGGAGAAATTCAAGCAACTTGCTCGATTGAATCTGAATCTGATCAGCTCCTCGGGCGCCAAACAGGTAATTTTTAGTTGCCCGGAAGGATATCACACGTTTAAGAATTTTTATCCCAAGTATTTTGGCGAACTCGATTTTAAACCGGTCCATATCCTCGATTTTTTGGCAGACAAACTCAGCCAGGGTGTG
>JAUVTR010000153.1 GCA_030601425.1 Desulfobacterales bacterium | reverse complement strand
ATCAGGTTACTGACGCCCGGACCTGGTATTTCGGATCCTGCCAGATCTCATTGGCCATTATATCCGCCAGAATATCCACGGCATCCCACACATCCACATATCTGAGATAAAGCGGCGTGAAACCAAAGCGCAGGATATCCGGGGCGCGGAAATCACCGATCACGCCCCGTTCGATCAAAGCCTGCATGATGGCATAACCGTTCGGGTGGGTCAGAGAGACCTGGCTGCCGCGATCGTATGCATTGCGGGGACTTGCGATGCCAAAGCCGTATTCACCGCATTTCTGCTCTGCCAGGGCGATAAACAGATCGCCCATTTTTTTGGATTTTTCCCTGATTTTGTAAATGTCGGCACGTGCCATGATATCCACGCCCACCTCCAGAGCACAGAGGCTGATGATCGGCTGCGTTCCGCACAGCATGCGGTTGATACCCTCACCGCTTTCATAATCTCTGGTGAAGTCAAAAGGCGCACTGTGGCTCCACCAGCCCGTCAGGGGCTGTTTCACATGGTCCTGGTGCCTCTTGGCCACAAAAATAAAAGCAGGGGCACCCGGTCCGCCGTTAAGGTACTTATAGCCGCATCCCACTGCGAAGTCGGCATTGGCGCCTTTCAGATCAACGGGGACGGCACCGGCACTGTGGCACAGGTCCCAGACGGTCAGTGCTCCATGCTCATGGGCCCTGGCGGTAATGGCATGCATATCAAACCGGTGCCCGGTTTTGTAATGTACGTCGGTCAGGGATACGACCGCCACACGGTCATCCATCGCGTCCATCACACCGTCTTTTTCCACAAACCGGATCTGATGCTGCCGCCCCAGAAATTCGACCAGACCCTGGGCAATGTAATTGTCGGTGGGAAAATTGCTGCCCTCCATAACGATAATGGACCGATCAGAATTGATCATAAGCGCAGCAGCAAGCACTTTGAAAAGGTTGATGCTTGTTGAATCCGTTGCGACAACCTCACCTTCATCCGCACCAATAATTTTAGCGATTTTGTCCCCAATGCGCTGCGGGGCATTGAACCAGTCGGCGGTATTCCAGCTTTTGATAAGGTCATACCCCCATTCCCGGTCTGTCACCTCGCCCACACGCCTGGAGGCGGCCTTTGGCATGGCACCCAGGGAGTTGCCGTCCATATAGATCACATCTTGCGGGATATAAAATTCCCTCCGGAAACAAGCCAGCGGGTCGTCGTGATCAAGTTTCTGAAAATCTTCACGTGTCATAACAGTCATAATTTTAGCCTCAGCGACCATTGGGAAAATGGCAGGAGAATTTGGACGTTCTTAATTTCATTGTATTAAAGCGCTAATATATTCCGAGCTGCTTTTGTTGAATTATGCAAAGGCGCCAATTCAAAACCGATAATTCCATCATATTTTAACTTTTTCAGAGTTTTCATAATGTTGCTAAAATTAATTTCACCTGTTCCGGGTTCATGTCGGCCCGGAACATCAGCGATATGAATGTATCCAATAACGTCGATATATGCTTTCAACGTGTTGATGATATTACCCTCCATAATTTGCATATGATAGACGTCATATAAAATTTTTATATACGAAGAATTTACCGATTTGATGAGCTCGGCAGCTTCCCTGGTAAAGGCTAAAAAATTTCCCGAATGATCCACCATCGTATTTAAGGCTTCTAACACAAGGGTGACGTTTGATTTTTCGGCTTCCATCGCCAATGTTTTGAGTACATCCAACATGGCCGCAATTTTATTCGTCTGGGCGATGTTAGGATAATGATTTATAACCACTCCATTTTCACCCAGGGCATTGGAATGAATCACCAGATTGTTACAATCTAATAATTTTGCTATTTCAATAGACTCTTGAACAAACGCAATATAATCTTCCTTCTGATTCTCATCTACCATTGAGAAATCCTGATCACCTGAAAAACTGGCGATCTTTAAATCATAGACCCGGCAGAGTTCTTTGATCTTTTGGATATCTTTTTCTTTCCAGGACCAAAACTCGATATAATCAAAGCCGGATCCCTTCGCCAGACCAAATCTGTCCTCAAATGGCACTTCTGTGAAAAGCATTTCAATGCATACCGATTTTTTCATGTTACCCTATCCTTATTTAATTACCTCTTCGATTTTAACAGGTTTTTTTTCTTTTAGAGACTTTAATGCGGCCAGACCGATGAGAACAGGCTGCAGCCCGTCATTGCCGGTCACCGGAGGTTCTTTATCTTTTGCGACAGCATCAACAAAAGCTTTTAATTCTTCAACGTATGACATCTTATATCTTTCTAAAAAGAAATAATGCGGCTTGTCACTGATAACGCCTTCTGCGGTATTTAATTTGGCAGAATTTGGAAAGTCATTCTTAACATCGGCATAACCTTTTGAACCAAACACCTCTACTCTTTGATCATACCCATAAACGGCCTGCCTGCTGTTATCGATAACGCCCATGGCACCATTTTTAAATTTTAATGTGATGATTGCCGTATCGACATCTCCGAGTTCGCCGATAGCAGGATCTATTAAAACAGCACCCTGCGTATAAACTTCTTCTACTTCACTTATGGATAGATATCTTGCCATATCAAAATCATGAATCGTCATATCCAAAAAAATACCGCCGGAAACTTTTAAATACTCGATGGGTGGGGGAGCCGGGTCGCGGGAAGTAATCTTAACAATGTGCACGTCTCCGACTTTTCCGGATTCAACGAGTTCGCGTACCTTCCTAAAGTTGTGATCAAATCTTCGATTAAAGCCAATTTGCAATTTCACACCTGCCTCTTTAACTGAATTCAATGCCTGCTTAATTTTTCCGATATTGAAATCAATCGGCTTTTCACAAAAAATGTGCTTGCCCGCTTTAGCGGCTTCGATGATCAATTGGGCATGCGTATCCGTTGAAGAACAAATCAGCACAGCTTCAATTTCAGAATCATTCAAAATGTCGGAGTAGTCAGTTGTCAGATTTAATATGTTTAACTGTTCAGCCCATTCTTTAACTTCATCTATATAAATTTCAGCAGCTGTTTTTATTTCGGCTCCCGGGATGTGGTAGGTCAGTAATTCAGCGTGCAATTGCCCGATTCTTCCGGCACCAATCAGTCCTATTTTCATGTCTTCCCCCTTATAAACATTTTGTTTATGCGTTTAATGCACGATCATTTTATTTCAAAAAACCGGTTTAATTTCAATCTATACTTTCAGATAGATGTCTATGGTTTCAGGTTTCAGTGTCCAGGTGTCAGGGCTCCACAGGTGTCAGGTGTCAGTGTTCAGGTGTCAGCATTGACAGAGCTGAAACCCCTCCGGGCTCAATTCTGGCACCTGGCACCTGACACCTACTAATTCCTGACACCTGACACCTGAAACCTCTATCTTTGAAAAAGAAGATTGATAAAATCAATCCGTGTTTGGTAAATTTCTTTCGGGACGCAACACAAGTTAATACCAGGTCTTACCCTTTCTTGACAATAAGGCAAACGATTCTATATATAGGAACGAAATAGACGCGGTTTACAGGCAGATCGCGATAAATCAGCAAGGAAGATTAATGTTCAGCACAAAAAAAAGACCGATAAAGGCCTGCGCCTTTGATTTGGGCAATACCCTTATTAATGATACGCAGCTTGCAAAATGCGCCACTGTTGAAATGGCTGACTGGCTTTTTAGCAAATCGCTTATTCAATCCACGGAAACCTTTCTCGCCACCTTTGAAAGAGCCAATCATAGTTCAGAAAAACCATTTATAAGCCACACTTTTGGCGAAATAGAATTTTTTGAAGAGACGTTTGAAAAATTAGCCATAAATACGATTTCAGCGCAAAACGCTTTAAAAAAATACAGAGAAATTCTAATGAAAAAGATACAGCCGGACAAAGATATAGTGGATGCTTTGCAGTTATTAAAAGAGAAAAACATGCGGATCGCATTGTTGTCCAATGAAAGTGTAGAGCGGGTCGATGCTTATATGAAAAAAACAAATCTGCGGCATTTTTTCGATGCCATCATTGTGTCGGCGAGTATTGGAATCGAAAAACCTGATCTTCGCTTTTTTCAGGAAGCGCTCAATCGGTTAAACATTAAAGGCGAAGAAATGGTCATGTTCGGTGATAACGAAATTGCAGATGGTGCCGCTAAAAAGCTGGGTGTGTTTTTTATCCTGGTTACCGGCTATATGAACAAAAATTGGATCTGGGAGAAAGGAAATCCTTACCCGCCCGACTATATCATAGAAAAAATTACCAGAAAAGATATGGAGGTGTTTCTAAAAACGATCCCCCTCCATCGATAAAAGCGCTCAGATGTCAGAGAACAGAGGTCAGAAGACAGAAAACAGTCGGCCCCTTTTCTTCTGTCATCTGTTTTCTGTGCTCTGTCCTCTGTATCTTCCTGACACCTGAACACTGACACCTGAAACCATAGACATTGTGTTGTTTAAAGAACTCAACTGGACTAAAATGTGCCACACCACTTTTGCAACATATTTGTGGGACACAACACTAGTGGGCCTCCTCATAGGGTAAAATGTGCAGGCTTTTTCCCTGAAAACTTATCGTCACTTCTTCCCCCGCTTTAAAAACCAAATGCTCCTGAGGATTGGCAACTTCCACGGTGATGATATTTTTTGCCACATCGACCTCATACACCATCTGTGAACCCAGGTAAACCGCTTCTTGGACTGTGCCGGTAAGGGTATCCGGCTTCTTTGGCTCCAGATTTACAGACTCGGGCCGAACGACTAAAAGCACTCTTGCTCCTTCTGAAAAGGAATCCGGTTGGACCAAAACCTGAAATTTCTGGCCCATTATGTCGAGTACAATTTCATTGCGGGAAGCCAGGCTTCCAATACGGCCTTCCAAAAAGTTGGCCTTGCCAATAAAATCAGCTACAAAACGGTTTGCCGGTTTTGCATAAATTGCCTGGGGAGTCCCAATCTGCATAATTTTCCCTTGATGCATGATGACCACCCGATCAGAAAGGGTCATGGCCTCTTCCTGATCATGGGTCACATAAACAGATGTTATGCCCACCCGCTGCTGAAGCTTGCGGATCTCCAGACGGGTGGATACCCGCAGCTTAGCGTCGAGATTAGAAAGCGGCTCATCGAGCAAAAGCACTTTGGGTTCCATCACCAGAGATCGGGCCAGGCTGACCCGCTGTTGCTGACCTCCCGAAAGTTGAGCAGGGGAGCGTTCGGCCAGTCCCTCCAGCCCGACTAGCAGCATGATCTTCTCGGCGGTTTTACGAATGTTCTCCTTTGAGTCCCGGCGTATCTTCAGCCCATAGGCGATGTTCTCAAACACCGTCAGGTGTGGGAAGAGTGCGTAGTTTTGGAATACCATAGTGGTGGGTCTCTGGTTGGGTGGCGTGGTGCTCACATCTTCACCATCAATAAATATTTCACCGGATGTGGGAATCTCAAAACCGGAAATCATTCTAAGAGTTGTTGTTTTTCCACAACCGGATGGTCCCAAGAGCGTAACCAGCTCGCCTTCTTGCACTTCAACGTTGACATTATCCACAGCCGTAAAAGTATTTTCACCCGTTCCAAATACCTTAACAAGGCTTCTAAGAACAAGATAATCTGGCCTCATATCATTTCCTTTCGCCCGTTGTCGCCTTTAATTGACGATACTAACGGTTCTTGCGCCTTTGCCAATTCGACCTACTAAAATCTGAATAATACTTAAAGCGATGAGGACAATAACAATCAAAAGAAGGCTCATGGCCGCGGCCTGGGCGTATTGACTGTTATCCACAAAACCCAGGATGGCTACGGTAATCAGGTTCCACCTACCCGACACGACAAAGATAATCGCACTGATAGCAGTCATTGCTTTAACGAAGCTAAAGGCCAGGCCTGAAAAAAAGGCCGGTGCAATCATGGGCAGTGTTATTTTTCTAAAGGTTTTATTGCTGCTGGCACCCAGATCCGTGGAGGCTTCCTCAATAGAAGGATCGATCTGTTGCAGGGCGGCAATGCCGGAGCGAATGCCGACCGGCATATTTCTGAAGATTAGAAGTGTCGTAATGATCCAGGCCGTTCCGGTCAATACAAATGGAAACAGCGCGGACCTCTGGTTAAAGGCCAGGATATACCCGATGCCCACGACGGTGCCCGGAACGGCAAAAGTGAGCATGGACACAAACTCCATGGTTGCGCGTCCTATAAATTTCTTCCTTATAACGAGAAACGCAATAAACATTCCCAAAATCCCGGTTATGGGTGTTGCCAGCGTGGAAAGGGCCAGGGAGTCGATAATATAATCCTTGCCCACCTGAAACATCTCGACATAATTATGGAGCGTGAGCGTTGCATCAACACCCCACAGCGTTTGGAATGAACCCCAGATAAGCATTCCATAAAACAGGAAAACAATCCCTGTAAACAGGATGCAGGCCGCATAGGTCGGCAGTTTGATATACCATTCCAACCGTTTAATGGTTGCACCGGTGGGCTGTCCGGTAACCGTGACATAAGATTTTCTGGCAACCCAGTATTTTTGGATGAAAAAGGCGGTTATCGTGGGTACCAGCAGAAGGATTGCCAGGGTAGAGCCCCTGGAAAGGTCATACATACCGGTAATCTGTAAAAAAGCCTGTACGGAAAGTACTCTGAAATTTCCAGATAAAACCATGGGATTGCCGAAATCGGCCATAGACTCGATAAACACCAGAAGCCAGGCACTGGCAATACCGGGAACGGCCAGGGGCAGGGTTACGGTGGCAAAGACTCTAGCCCTGGAAGCCCCCAGATCCATAGCCGCCTCTTCCAGGGCAGGATCAATGGCCTGCAGGACCCCATAGAGCACAAGGAAAGCGATCGGGCCATAGGCGATGGTCTCTACCAGCACGAGTCCTCCCAGTCCATATATTGAGTATTCGCCGATAATCCGGCTTATGTAGGGAGTGAGGCTGCCTGCTCTTCCAAAAAGCAGAATAGCGGCCAGGGCAATGACAAACGGCGGTGAGATAATCGGAAATGTTGCCGTCATTCGGAAGAAGCGCTTAAAGGGTAAGGGGGTCCTTGTAATGGCATAGGCAAAAACAAAGCCTAAAATAGTTCCCGCAGTAGCTGCCAATACACCCAGAATCATACTATTTATAAAGGGCTGAAAATAGTACTTTTTTGAAAAAATGGCCAGATAGTTAGAAAGATCAAATTGTTTATCAACGATCAAACTGGTCTTAAAAACCATGAATAAGGGAAAGAGCACAAAGATCATCAAAAAGTAGAAAATAGCGATGATGGACACCAGAAGCAGCGGCTCTTTCCAAAGGAGTCGCAAATTTCCGATGATCTCCTGCCTTTTTCTGTTCGACCCTGTCATGTTGCTCCTCAGATAGCGCGGGAGTCGGGGTGTTTTTACCTGAAACTCATTTTGCGGCAAGCACAGGCAGCTTCAAATAAAGTCTTCGGGCCCGCATGGGGCTCCGCCGCCGCCAGCCGCAACAAATTTTTCCCAGCCTTTGGCAACGCCCCCAGAACGTTTCGTTAGCCCCGAGACAGGCAGCGATGATGATCGCAGCCGTGGCAATCGGTCCTCTGGGGCTGCCCCGGAGTGAAACTTAGCGGGCCTGCTGCCGTTGGTTGGTTTTCAGAGTATATTGTTGTGGCTGGCGGCGGCGGAGCCCCATGCGGGCCTGTCCGCGATAGAAAAACTCCCCGACTCCTCAAATAGCTAGGAAAAACAAAAAATCCCTGCCACTGAATATATCAGCAGCAGGGACTATTTTAGGTGATGAAACTCCATTTACTTCCCGATTCGGTCCCTCCATGCTTTGACCATCTTGCCTTTATTCTGGCCGGCCCAGATATGGTTGTAATCGATCAATTTAACCTGATCCAGGGTGACGGAACCTTCTCCAACAGTCGCTTTGGGATTAACCGGCAGACGGTTATATTTTTGAAAGAGATTCTGGGCCTTTTTGGTGAAGCACCAGTCAATAAATTGTTTTCCCAATTCCGGTTCGGGGCCGCCCTTTATGAGGGAGAGCCCGCCGATTTCATAGCCGGTGCCTTCTTTGGGAAATGTCATCATCACCGGGTATCCCTTATTGACGCCCTTGGCGAGAATGTCGTGCGAAAACGCTATCCCCACGGCGACTTCTCCCAAGCCGACCATAGGGATACACCCTGTGCCCGATTTTGTGTATTGCAGAATACTTTGTTTATCAAATTTCTCCCACCAGTCGAGAGTTTTATCAAGACCTTTCATCTGGATCAGGGTCGCATAGGTTGTGTAGGCCGTACCGGAAGTATAGGGATAGGCCATGGCAATATTTTTAGAAAAGGCGGGATTGAGAAGATCATCCCAGGAAGTCGGGGCTTTAACGCCCTTTTTCTTTAAGAAATTGGTATTGGAAACAAATCCGATGGCGCCGGAATAAAACCCTGTCCAGGCCCAGTCTTTGGCATGCAGCGAGTCTGTCAGTTCGAAATCTGTTTTGGGTTTGTAAGGGGCAAGCAAACCTTTTGAAGCCGCATTTATATGGGACGTATTGGATCCGGC
>JAUVTR010000218.1 GCA_030601425.1 Desulfobacterales bacterium | reverse complement strand
GGTAGCAGAAGACAGAGGTCAGAGGTCAGATGACAGATGGAAAAAATGGAAGATAAAGCGGCCGTTCTGTCCTCTGTATTCTGTTCTCTGTCCTCTGTTCGTTGAAACCATAGACATTGTGTTGTTTAAAGAACTCAACTGGATTTTAATATACCACACGATGTTTGTAACATTTTTGTGGGACGTGACTCCAGAACGGCACTTGGGGGCAGGTTGATTTGAGTATCCGGCTTGATTTGGCGATTTTGAAACCCGCTCTAATTTGTTTTGACAAAATATATGGTAAAGGATTATAAATATTACTTTAATCATTTAACAGGATTTTCGAAAAAACTCTTATTCTCGCCGTAAAAATTCGAAAATCGCCACGTTTTTAAACACATTTATTGTAGAATTGGATCTATCAGCCAATGGAATTTTTTTTATGCGTGATTGGAATGGTGATGATCGTTGAAGGACTACCTTATTTTGCTTTTCCAAATAAGATGAAGACCTGGGTTAGAAAAGTCATCAATTCTCCAGACAGCTCTTTGAGAAGATTTGGTTTGGTACTGATGGTATTGGGTTTGTCTATGGTTTACCTTGGACGAAATTAATTTGATATGTGTGCTTTATCCGATTATCATTACGAGCTTCCGGCAGAGCTGATCGCTCAGAAACCCAATGAGCAGAGGGATCAATCGAATCTTCTGGTTATGGACCGCAAGACCGGAAAGTTGTCTCATCACCGGTTTACGACCCTGGATAATTTTTTAAACCCGGGTGATGTGCTGATTGTGAACAACACAGCCGTTATTCCGGGTAAGCTGGTGGGCAGAAAAGATAGCGGCGGAAAGGTCGAAGTTCTCATCTGCAGCTTTAACGGCAACTGTAAGCCGCAGACAATAAAAGACGGCTTGGTTTACGAATGCCTGGTTAAAGCTGCCAAACCGTCAAAGCCCGGGAGTTCATTTTATTTTGACGAAGGGCTGAGTGCCAAAGTGATCGAACGGCGCGATGGAACCTATTTTATCAAATTTTATACTGAAGGTGATTTTGAAGCATTACTTGACCGCATCGGGAAGGTGCCCCTTCCGCCTTATATAAGGCGCAACCCGGAACTGGAGCCGCCGTGTGATGATCGGGCCGCTTACCAGACCGTTTATGCTTCTGAAAAGGGTGCCATAGCCGCTCCCACCGCCGGTTTGCACTTTACGCCCGAACTTCTTGCAAGACTGAAAGCCAAAGGAATTGCAATCGTTTCGATTACACTGCACGTTGGTTATGGGACTTTTTTGCCGGTGCGCTCTGAAGATATTCGCTCCCACCACATGCATTCGGAAGCATATTTGATTCCCGTGCAGGCAGCGGAAACAATTAATTCAGCCCGGGCCGCCGGGCATCGAGTGGTGGCGGTTGGAACCACCTGTGTGCGCACCTTGGAGTATGCTTCTGATAGCGGTGGAGATGTACGGGCTGAAAACGGCTGCTGTGATCTGTTTATCTACCCGGGATACGTGTTTAAGACGATTGATGCGATGATTACCAATTTTCATCTTCCCCAATCAACGCTGTTGATGCTGGTTTCGGCCTTTGCCGGACGGGGAAATGTATTGAACGCTTACAAAGAAGCGATTAAGAAAAGATATAGGTTTTATAGTTATGGAGATGCAATGCTTATCGTATAATTAAGCTATCTCAAAAATAGCGGTTTATCTTCGAAGACAGAGAAAAAAAGTTCCAAAGGCGTTCTAAAGTTAGAAGTGCCTAAAGTGACTAAAATGAGCTAAAATGCCTAAAGTTATGGTGTCGCTCGCGCAGCGCAGGCGCTTGCGCCGCGTGGCGCTCCATCTTTTATTTTAAATATGATCGTTCGACCCAGAGGCTCTCGACGGGTAGAATTCCTCAAGGCATTTTAGATCATTTTTAATTTTAGCTCACTTTTTGTTATAAGTAGGTTAAATTAATTGCAATGTTTAGTTTTGATATAATAGCTCAATCTTCTACTACCCGCGCCCGGGCCGGTGTCATTCAGACGGCCCGCGGCAAAGTGGAGACCCCTGTTTTTATGCCGGTGGGGACGCAGGGCACTATAAAATCGCTGACGCCCGAAGAACTTTTGTCGGCCGGAGCTCAGATTATTCTCGGTAATACCTATCATCTTTATCTCAGGCCGGGCTGCGACGTCATCGATCAATTTAACGGCCTACACAGATTTATGAACTGGAGCGGTCCGATCCTAACAGACAGCGGCGGCTTTCAGATTTTTTCACTGGCCAAGCTGGCTAAAATTTCTGAAGAAGGTGTGACCTTCCGATCGCATATCGATGGAGCCCGTCATCTTTTGACACCTGAAAAGGCGGTCGAAATTCAAACCCGCCTGGGTTCGGATGTCATCATGTGCCTGGATAATTGTATTCAATACCCGGCCGAGCGCGAACACACCCGTAAGGCGCTTGAAATCACTACCCGGTGGGCAGAGCGCTGTAAAGCCGCCTGGCAGAGCAGATCAAATGGCAACGGTGCACTGTTTGGCATCGTTCAGGGGGGAATGTTTAAAGATCTGCGGGAAATCTCTGCAGAATCTCTAATCCCTTTTGACTTTAGCGGCTTTGCGATCGGCGGGTTGAGTGTCGGGGAGCCGGTGGAGATCATGCTGGAAATGGCCGATTATACCTTACCGAAACTGCCGCATGCAAAGCCCAAATATATTATGGGCGTGGGGACACCCGAAAACCTGATCGAACTGGTGGCACTGGGAGCCGACATGTTCGATTGCGTTCTGCCGACCCGCAATGCCCGCAACGGACAGGTTTTTAGTCAGCAAGGTACGTTGAACATCAGCAATGCGAAATACCGGTACGATACGAATCCTTTAGAGTCCGGCTGCACGTGTTATACTTGCTCGAACTATTCCAGGGCGTATTTGCGTCATCTTTACATGGCCAAAGAGCTTCTGGCTTATCGACTCAATACCCTTCACAATGTTTATTTTTTCTTGAATTTAATGAAACAGGTGCGGGAGGCGATTGTAAAGGATGAATTTGAATCTTTTCGAAATAATTTTTATAGAAACCGTAAAAACTGAGTTAGAGGCAAATATTTAAGGATCCACCACAAAGCACACGAAGACAATTATAAGATTTTTAAATTGCATGCTTCGTGCCCTTCGTGGACTTCGTGGTAAAAGCTAAATATGCACTCACATTGATTCTGCTTAAACTACTAACCCAAGGGAGATGTTATCATGAGAGAAAAAGTTGAGGAGGCCATCAATAAAATCAGACCCATGCTCCAGGCGGATGGGGGAGATGTAGAGTTTGTTGACATCCAGGAAGGTGTTGTTACCGTCCGATTGCAGGGGGCCTGTGCGGGTTGCCCGATGTCGCAGATGACCTTGAAAAACGGAATAGAAAAAATATTGAAAAAAGAAATTCCGGAAGTCGTATCCGTAGAATCGGTACCCTAGTGGGATCTCCCACAAAAGTCGTGTGGTATATTAAAATCCAGTTGAGTTCTTTAAACAACACAATGTCTATGGTTTCAACGAACAGAGGACAGAGAACAGAATACAGAGTACAGAACGGCCGCTTTATCTTCCATTTTTTCCATCTGTCATCTGACCTCTGACCTCTGTCTTCTGCTACCTGACACCTGACACCTAAAATAAAACCGTGTTTTGTAAATTACTTGCGGGACGTAACACTAGGGGCTTGCCATATGATCATGTTGCAGCACTTCAAAAGGAGGATGGAGTGAAAATATTAAAAATTGACCACCTCGGGATTGCTGTGAAAAGCATTGACGAGGGTAAAAATTTTTGGACGGATGTTCTGGGCCTTGAGTTCGAGGGGTCAGAAACAGTGGCCGAACAAAAAGTCACCACGGCTTTTTTTCCGGTCGGTGAAAGCGAGGTGGAGCTTTTAGAATCCATCGCGCCCGACGGGCCGATTGCTAAATATCTTGAAAAGAAAGGCGAGGGAATTCAACACGTCGCCTTTCGGGTAGAAAATATCGAAGCGGCTTTAAGCGAATTAAAAGAAAAAGGCATCCGCTTAATTGATGAAAAGCCGCGTATCGGTGCCGGTGGCGCCAGAATTGCCTTTCTGCACCCTAAATCCACCAATGGGGTTCTTGTTGAGCTGTGTGAACGCAAGGATTAGCGCACCATATTTATGGAATTCAAAAAGGCTGCCGTAAATGTGTCGCTCAGGGTTCAGGTGTCAGAAAGATACAGAGGACAGAGCACAGAAAACAGACGACAGAGGACAAAAGGCAGAATGTTTTCTGTTTTCTGTCATCTGACTTCTGTCATCTGCTATCTGAAACCTGACACCGAAACCTTAGTTGTAATGATTAATTTGGAATTATCCGTTTTGTGGGAAAATGAGTTAAAAGGGAGCAAACGATTATGGCAAAAAAAGCGGAAATTAAAAAATGGCAGAAGCTTGCGACAAAGGAGTTAAGAGGCAAGCCTCTGGAGTCCTTAGACTGGAACACCCCTGAAGGCATACTCGCCAAACCGATGTATACGGCTGAGGATCTCACGGCAATGGACCATATCGACACCATTCCGGGCCTGGAACCATACGTGCGGGGCCCTAGAGCGACCATGTATGCCGGAAGACCCTGGACCATTCGGCAATATGCCGGTTTTTCCACTGCCAAGGAGTCCAACGCCTTTTATCGCAGATGCCTGGCCGCCGGGCAAAAAGGACTATCAGTCGCCTTTGATCTGGCGACTCACAGAGGATACGACTCCGATCATCCTCGTGTCGCCGGTGACATCGGAAAGGCCGGGGTAGCTGTGGACTCCGTTGAAGACATGAAAATCCTTTTCGATCAGATTCCGCTGGATCAGATGACGGTTTCCATGACCATGAATGGCGCGGTCTTGCCTATTTTAGCCGGGTATATTGTTGCCGCTGAAGAACAGGGCGTTAGCCAGGATAAACTTGCCGGAACGATCCAGAATGATATTTTAAAGGAATACCTTACCCGCAATACCTATATCTACCCGCCGGAACCTTCCATACGGATTGTTTCCGACATTATCGGATACTGTTCGACCCACATGCCCCGATACAATACCATCAGTATCAGCGGTTATCATATGATGGAGGCTGGAGCCGACTCTGTGCTGCAGGCTGCTTTTACCCTGGCTGACGGGCTGGAATATGTTCGGGCGGCCCTTAATGCAGGGCTGGGTATCGACAACTTTGCGCCGCGACTGTCGTTTTTCTTCGGAATCGGCATGAACTTTTTCATGGAAATCGCCATGCTGCGGGCAGCGCGGTTCCTGTGGCATAAAATCATCAGTCAGTTCAACCCCAAAGATCCGCGATCAACCATGCTGAGAACCCATTGCCAGACTTCGGGCTGGAGCCTGACGGCCCAGGATCCCTATAACAATATTGTCCGAACCACCCTGGAATGTCTGTCGGCAGCTCTGGGCGGCACCCAGTCGCTGCACACCAACTCTTTTGACGAAGCCGTCGGCCTGCCCACAGATTTTTCGGCCCGGATTGCGCGCAATACCCAGCTGGTTGTTCAGGAAGAATCCCAGATTTGCCATGTCATTGACCCGCTGGCAGGCTCCTATTACGTTGAGTCTTTAACCGACGGCATTATTCGCGAGGCCGGTAAAATTATCGATGAAGTCGAAGAAATGGGAGGCATGGCTAAAGCGATTGAAACCGGGATGCCCAAAATGAGAATTGAAGAGGCGGCTGCCCGCCGGCAGGCGCGTATCGACCAGGGTAAGGATGTCATTGTGGGCGTCAACAAGTACCAGATCGAAGAAGATGTGAGTCTGGAAATTCTTGAAGTTCCCGCCAGCGTTCGGGATGAACAGATCACCCGATTAAAGGAGCTCAAAATCAGCCGGGATGCAAAGGTCACACAGCAGGCGCTGGAAGCATTATTCAACGCCGCTGAATCCGGCGGCAATTTGCTGGAAGCATGTATTCCGGCGGTGCGGGCGCGGGCCACTGTTGGTGAAATCTCGGATGCCCTGGAAAAAGCATTTGGGCGTTACGTGGCCACCACCCAGTGTATATCCGGTGTGTATGCTTCCGAATACGGCGACAGCGAGATCATTGAATCGATCCGCAAGCGGACCGAGGGCTTTAACGAAAAAGAAGGCCGCCGTCCCAGGATTCTGGTTACCAAGATGGGTCAGGATGGTCACGATCGTGGCATTAAAGTCATTGCAACTGCCTTTGCCGACCTTGGATTTGATGTTGATATCAGTCCCATGTTTCAAACGCCCGAAGAGGCAGCGCGCATGGCAGTGGAAAATGATGTCCATCTGGTAGGCGCATCCAGCCTGGCCGCGGGTCATAACACGCTGGTCCCTGCGCTGATCGCGGCGCTCAATAAAGAAGGCGGTGGGGACATTTTGGTGGTTGTTGGTGGGATTATTCCGCCGTCTGATTATGAGTCT
>JAUVTR010000262.1 GCA_030601425.1 Desulfobacterales bacterium | reverse complement strand
ACAGGATCGTATAAATCCCCGAAGGCAAGCGCGCCGTTGGAGGCCTCCACACAGGCCGGTAATTGACCCACCGCCAGTCGCTCGGCACAGAAATTACACTTTTCGACGACGCCTTTCATGCGCGTCGGAAATTCTTTATTGAGTTCCGCATCCGCAATAAACGGCCGCGGATCCCGGTAGTTGAAACTTCGGGCACCAAACGGACAGGCCGCCATACAGAACCGGCATCCGATGCAGCGGTGGAAATCCATAAACACGATACCGTCGATTTCGCGTTTGAACGTGGCTTTAGTCGGACAGGCCCGCACGCAGGGCGGGTTCTCACAATGATTGCACAAAACCAGAAACGGGCGCTGCGCAACGCTTTCTGCTAAAAATCGTGCGGCCTTGCCCGGAAAGGCATTGTGGTAATGAACGCCCCAGATCCATTTAATTTCATGCCGTTTGTTCTGCAAATGAGGAACATTGTGAATCTTGTGGCAGGCTTCGGTCAAGGGTGTCAGGTCTTCCTCAGATTCAAACTTGCGGGTATCAATGACCATGGCCCACTGCTTGGCTTTCAGCGATTTGGCCCCCGCTTTAATTATGGCTTCAGCCTCGGAAGCCTGTTCCTCTTTGGCAAACGCATTGAAGACCGGCTTGGTGGTCAACGCCAGCGCAGAAACCCCCAGCAATTGTAATATGCGTCTTCTGCTGCTATCCATTATGTTTTCTCCTTCGGGTTTTCAATATGGCAACTCCAGCAGTAGGGCCTCACTGAAGCGTAATCGTGACAGCGGTCACAAAATTCAGCTTTGTTGGAATGACAGTCCAAACAGGTGTTGCTCAGACTCATGTTGAATTCTTTTCCCTGGGGGTTGACATAAATTCGCTTGCCGTCGCGCACCACCGACTCCCGCCAGACATCGAGCAATTGCATGTGCTCGGATTTCATGTACTCTGTGGATCGGACGCACGCCTGGGCTGCCTTGGCCATGGGCGTCAGTACCGGCTCCGGTGCCGGCGCGGCTTTTCCGCGCATGTACCAGAACGGAAACAATACAATGATCAAAAATATGACCAATCCCGCAATGATCAGCGTTTTATTATTCATCAGCTTGTTCCTCCGACTCACCCTCTGATTCACCTTCTTCAACTTTTTCGACGCCTTCACGACCCGTTATGTCTTCGCGCCGCAA
Source organism: Desulfobacterales bacterium (assembly GCA_030601425.1). GTDB lineage: Bacteria > Desulfobacterota > Desulfobacteria > Desulfobacterales > JAHEIW01 > JAHEIW01. The sequence continues at coordinate 3,638 of JAUVTR010000262.1, read as the reverse complement.
GTCGGTGGCCCGTTCGTTCTCTCCGGGCATGATCAGGGCATTGGCCACCAGCTCATGCACTCCGGTGACGTCAACTTCAGGCACCCAGTACTCCATCAGCGACGGCAGGGCCGCCCGGTCAATGGCGCATATGCACGCCAGCATGTTGACACCGTATTTTTCGTGAACATATTTGACCGCATTGGCCCGGGGCAGGCCGCCGGCCATCCGCAGTTCCATGTTTTCACCGGCATTGAGACCCGCACCGCTGCCGCAGCAGAAGGTATTTTCCCGGATGGTATTGGCCGGCATTTCATAAAAATTATTGCACACGTGATTGATTATATAGCGAGGTTCTTCAAATATGCCCATGCCGCGGGCCGGATTGCAGGAATCATGAAAGGTCACCTTTAGATGATCGTTGCGGCTGAGATCCAGCTCGAGCTTGCCGTGCATAATCAAATCGGATGTAAACTCGGCAATGTGCACCATCTTATTGGATTTGGCATTTTCAAACTTGGTTCCGGTAATGGGCGACACCGGCTCTTCGAGAAAATCGGCCGGGCCGTTCATGGTGTCCATATACTGATTGATCACCCGCCACATGTGTCCGCATTCTCCGCCCAGAATCCATTTAACACCCAGGCGTTTGGCTTCGGCATACATCTTGGCGTTGAGTCGTTTCATGGTTTCGTGGGAGGTAAAAAATCCGAAATTGCCGCCCTCCGAACCATAGGTGCTCCAGGTCACATCAAGTCCGTATTTTTCCTTTAAATAATGAAACAGCATCAAGTAGCCCATGGCGGTATAGGTGCCCGGATCGGCAAACACATCACCGGATGGGGTAATAAAAAGAATATCGGCGCCTTTTTTATTAATACTGTAGTCGACCTGGACGCTGGTGACCTCCTCGATGTCTTCGACAAAAAAGTCGAGCATATCCTTGAAGGCGTGGGGCTGGATCCCCAGATGATTTCCGGTGCGATAACAGTTGGCCACCGGGGTGGCGATCCAGTCAATGTTTAAACCCAGCAGGTTCAACAGCTCCCTGCCCATGATGGTGATCTCGGCCGTATCAATACCGTAAGGGCAAAACACCGAACAGCGCCGGCACTCGGTGCACTGAAACAGGTAGTACCACCACTCTTTGAGCACATCGACGGTCATGGGCCGGGCGCCGTTTACTTTCCCTAAAATTTTGCCCATACGGGTAAAGTCGTTACGATAAACGGATCGCAGCAGCTCGGCCCGCAGTACCGGCATGTTTTTGGGATCACCGGTTCCAATAAAATAGTGGCACTTGTCGGCGCAGGCCCCGCAGCGCACGCAAATGTCCATGAACACTTTAAAGGATCGAAATTTTTCCAATCGTTCCTTGAAGCCTTCATGAATGATCTCCTGCCAGTTTTCCGGCAGTTTCCAGTCCTCATCCAAAGGGTTCCATTCCCTGGCATGGGGAAGTCCGACGTATTCGACGCTTTTCGGATTGGAGGCGTAACAATACATCCCCTTGCGGATATTGACCGGAACCTCCATCCAGTCCGTTTTGGGCGGGCGGTGATCGATCTGGATGAGTTCTTCAGGTTTGGGTGTTTCATCTGCCATAGTTTACTCCTTTTGCTCTTCTTGCTCTGGCTCTGAATCTGAGGCCGGCTCTTCCGCAGGCGCGGGTTGCGGCATTTTTTCAACCGGCAGCCCGGCTTCTACCATTTTTTCACGGAACTCATCTTCATACTCATCATAGGTATGAACCGGTACCGGGTAATTCCAGGGATTAATGTGCCTTCTGACCCGGGTGTCGGTGGTCATATTGCGTGTCGGGCTCAGGAAAACCCCGCCCAGGTGCATTAGTTTACTGAATGGAAAATAGGCCAGCAGGATGCTGACAAAAAAGATATGAACAAAAAACACCGCATCGACCCCGGCCGGAATCGTCGGCTGAAAGGTGACCAACCCCATGGTGAGTTCTTTGACGGCGGTGACATCCACTTTGGTCACATAGCGCATGAAGATTCCGCTAAGGGCAATGCCGAAGATCAGAAACAGCGGGAAATAATCGGATGCGATGGAAATATATTTGACTTGGTGGACAAAAAGCCTTCTTAAAAACAGGTAGCTCACAGCGGCCAGCAACACAAATCCGGAAATAAAAACACCGGGAAGCCCGAATTTAAAGACAGGATAGATGATCTCCATCCGGAAGAAACTGTCAACATTTTCGATAAGCTGAACCACAAAAGGCACCGGCTCGATAAAAAACCGCAAATGCCGGATCAATACCACCAAAAAAGCATAGTGAAAGGCCAAAGCCCCCACCCATAAAAAAAGCTCCAGCTGGTAAGAGATTCGTGCGCCTTCTTTTAATTTCATGCGCGTGTTGCGAAACAGTGATCGAAAGGTCAGAATTTCCAGTGCCATTCGCACCACAACCTGCCACGTATTCGCCGGACAATCAAACTTGGAATGTTTGATCCAGGGCAGGGATTTTTGCTGACCGGCGGTGGTGGGAATCTTGAAAGGCACCGCCGAACGCGACCAGCCGATCACCCGATATGCAAATCCAAGGACAAAGGTGATGAGGGCCAGGTAGGGAATAACGACGCCGAACACATACTGGAGTCCCGGCACCTGAGCGCCCAGGAAGGCAATTAAAAAAAGAACGATAACGGCAATCAGTGGAATGGTGTACCTTAAATTCATTGAACAGCACCTCACTCTGAGGTCCGCACAGCCGGCTTCACCGACTAATGGTAACCTCCATCATAAAAATTAAGGGTTAACGTCTTTCATCTTCTTGGGTTTCTGCGACACGTCTACAATTAAACCCGCCCTCTCAAATGCCCTAAAAGTTCGCTTGCGCGTCTCGTTGGCCGAAATCTCATATATTTTTTCTTTACAATCCATATACAGATCAAAAGCCAGCAGGCACAACTGATCGATTTTGGACTCAAACTCCAATAATTGCATAGCATTAGCGGCATTTTGGAGTTCGTTTGCCAGATTTTCACGAAGAACTTTTTTTAACAAGAGAATAAACCCGGTGGCTTGAGAGGGGCTAAAATCCTGAATGGCACGGATGCGGATGATGGGATCCAGGTAAGCTTTGATGGCATCCGGGTCAAAAGTATCGAGGAGTTGATCCATTAAAAACGCAATCCCTTTGGAAGTCATGCTGCCGACAGGATTGCCGAATTGATCTTTCTGACCCTTGTAAAATTGCGCGGTATCGGGTGCATAGGTTTGAATGGTGGCTTCAAACCAGTTTTGGATGATTTCGCTCTTATTTTTTTGGATAAGTCCTTTCAGATCGGTTCCCATATACGCTCCCGAAAGCCCCGTCTAGGTAGCAAATCTGTTCAGAATTATTGAAGATAAGGCCGAAGGGCATACGTATAAACAACTTGCGGATTTCTGTCAAGAATAAATGGAAAAATCACGGCGGCGGCACTTTCGGCCCCGATCAAACAGATAGTTTGAGTGGTCCGTCTTGACAATTTAGAGTGGAAAAATTATAAGATCCTTAAATAATAATATATTTTAATAGAAGACACCCAAGATTTGACACGCTCGATAACATGGATAGCAGATAAGGATAGGGTAATGAAAGTAAAAGCCTCTCGAGAAGAATTGGCAAAGCAAATCAAAGAACTCGAAGCAAA
>JAUVTR010000111.1 GCA_030601425.1 Desulfobacterales bacterium | reverse complement strand
CTTGAAAGCAATATTAGCTCACAGCTCATAGCTCATAGTAAAAAGCAAGCAGCTTTCAGCGACAAGCTATGAGCTATCAGCTATGAGCTGCAGGGCTTAAAGTCCTGCCTATAGCTTTCCAGCCTCAGGGCCCATTTTGTGGTTTTCGTGTTGAATACATCATTTGAGAGGTAACCACATGGCACAGCTTCTTTCAGACCGCAGGGACATTGACTTTGTCCTTTACGAGCAATTAAAAATCGAAGACATTTTAAAAACAGAAAAATACAATGACTTAAACCGTAAAATGTTCGACATGGTCATCTCCGAGGCCCGAAATCTTGGCATCAAGGAAATTTTCCCCACCTACAAGGAAGGCGACCGTGAGGGTGTAAAATTTGAAAACGGCAAGGTTACCGTCCCGCAGTGTTTTCATCGTCCCTATGCGCTTTTCGTAGAAGGCGAATGGATTGCCATGGCCGAAGATCCTGAAGTGGGCGGCCAGGGACTTCCCGCAATCATCCGTCAGGCCGCCTTCGAGTATATCATCGGAGCTAATTTTGCGATTGCCGGCTTCGGCAACCTTGGACACGGTGCCGCTAAAATGATTGAGCTTTTCGGCACCCCCAAACAAAAAAAACTGTTCTTAAATAAGGTCTATTCCGGCAAGTGGGGCGGCACCATGCTGCTCACCGAGCCCGGGGCAGGTTCGGATGTGGCCGCGTTAACCACGACGGCTGTAAAGAATCCGGACGGAACCTATTTCATTTCGGGCAACAAAATCTTTATCACCTGCGGCGATCACGATCTGACGGAAAATATCATCCACCCGGTTCTGGCCTGCATCGAGGGCGCTCCCCGGGGAACCAAAGGCATCTCGCTGTTCATCGTGCCCAAGATCTGGGTCAACGATGACGGCAGTCTGGGTGAGCCCAACGACATTGTATGCAGCGGTGTTGAAGAAAAAATGGGCATCCACGGCAGCCCGACCTGCAGCATGGCTCTGGGCGGCAAAGGTAAATGCCGCGGACTTTTACTCGGGGAGGAAAACAAAGGGATGATGGTCATGTTTCATATGATGAATGAAGCTCGCCTGGATGTCGGCACCCAGGGTTTTTTGCACGCCTCAGCCGCTTATTTATATGCGGTCAATTACGCCCGTCAACGTTTGCAGGGCAGAGCTATCGAAAAAGGCAGAGATCCGGAAGCCCCCCAGGTACCCATCATCTGTCACCCTGATGTCAGGCGGATGTTATTGCAGATGAAAGCGTATGTGGACGGCATGCGCAGCTTTGTTTATTACGTCGCCTATTGTTTTGACAAAAAGTCCACCGCCAAAACCAAAGCCGAACAAGAACGCTATAGTGACTTGATTGAGTTGCTGACCCCGATCACCAAAGCCTATTGCAGTGAATGCGGGCAGTTCGTCTGCGAACAGGCCATTCAGGTGCATGGCGGCTATGGCTATACCAAAGAATATCCGGTTGAACAGCTTTACCGCGATTGCAAGATTACCAGTATATATGAAGGCACCAATGGTATTCAGGCCATGGATCTGTTAGGTCGCAAGCTGGAGATGAAAAAAGGCACCGTTTTTACAGATTTTCTCAAGGAAATCAAGGCCGCAATTGTGAGAGCCAGGGAAATACCTCGCCTGGAGGACCCCGCCATCCGGGTTGAAAAGACTTTGAACCAGCTCAGTGAAATCGCGATGCATTTAAGAAAAACCGCCTTCTCCAAAGATATGAAGCTGGCATTTGCTTACGCACATCCGTTTTTGGAGGTAGTCGGTGATGTGATTATGGCCTGGATGCTTCTTTGGCGGGCTACGGTGGCCGTGCCCAAACTGGAAAAACTGGCCGGCAGCGCTGATGAGAGTGCGATTCAGTCCAAGGTCGCCAAAAACAAAGATGCGGCCTTCTATGACGGCCAGCTAAAAGCCGCCGAATTTTTCATCAGTTCCATGCTGCCGGCGGCCGTCGGAAAGATGAATGCCATCGCTTTGTCCAACCCTGCAGCGATCGATATTCACGAAAAGTCATTTGGCGGTTGAATTTTTTAGCACGAAAGCACGAAATCTTAAAAACACAAAAAGAAAAATAAATGCCTTAACGGATGCAATTGGAATTGATTAACTTAAAAGGAGGTAGGGAAATGAAACGATATTTTTGGGGTGCAGCAATAACAGCAATTTTTCTGGTTTTTCCTTTTTGGGTGGCGGCAGTGGACTATCTGGCGGAAGCCGATAAAATTTTTGATCAGGGGGGGCTTGAAAATTACAAGAAGTCCATTGACCTGTATGTAAAAGCTGTGGAGCAAGCGCCTGATGATTATGAAGCCAACTGGAAGTGCGCCCGGGCATATCGAGAATATGCCGATGAGGTTAAAAAGAAAGAGGTCGAAGGCTGGGAAGATATTTGTGCCCAGTACGGCAAAAGCGGGATGCAATACGCTCAAAAGGCGATTGAACTGAAACCGGAACGCCCCGACGGGCATTATTACTACGGGTTGAATGTCGGCATATACTCAGACGGTGTCAGCATCCTGACGGCTCTGAGTGAAGGGTTGAAAGGCAAGACCCAGCAGAGCTTCGAAAAAACTTATGAGATCAACAAAATGTATAAAGAAGGCGGACCGATGCTGTCTTTGGGCCGTTTCTGGGCGGTTCTGCCCTGGCCGCTGCGCGACCGCAAAAAATCTCTGGCTTATTACCGCGAATATCAGGAAACCCAATACTTTGCAACCAACATCGAAGCCCGGCTTTTTCTGGCGGAGCTCTTAATTCAGATCGGCGGAGATGAGAATAAGGCCGAAGCAAAAGAATATCTGGAAAAAGGACTAAAATCGGATGATCCGTATTTTAGAAACTGGGCTACAGCGTTACAGGCCAAACTCAAATAGAGAGATACAAATTTTGGAACTCTCAGGTTCGGCCCAGGAAATTATTTATGAGGTCAGTCATTTCGTTTAACTGCCCCGGTTCTTTCCAGATGATTTCAGCGTCTGCGCCGAACCACGTCAATTGACGTTTGGCATAGCGCCGATGATCGCGCTTGAGGGTTCGCACGCATTCCTCCCAGCTTAATCGACCCTCGATGTAATCCACCAAATGGCGATAGCCGATGGATTGCATGGGCTTATGGTCTACCGAGTACCCCCTGGCCAGCAGGCCTTTAACCTCATCGAGAAATCCGGCCGAAATCATCGCATCAACCCTTGTGTTAATGCGCTCATATAGAACTGTCCGGTCCATGCTCAGGCCGATTTTTAAAGACGCAAAGGGCTGCTCTAAAAACCCGTGATTTTTATGATGCTTAGAAATGGCTTGACCGGTTGACTCGACGACCTCGAGGGCTCGGAAGATGCGATAGGTGTCATTGGGGTGCAGCCGCTTTGCGGTATCGGGATCCAGCCCACTGAGGCGTTCGTATAGAAATTCGATCCCCTGCGTATCGGCCTCCGCCTTTAACCTTTCGCGAACTTCCGGATCAAAAACATGCGCATTGAACAGTCCATACAGGAGTGTCTTAATATAAAGTCCCGTTCCGCCGACTACAAATGGAATGATGTTCTGTCGGCTGAGTTTAAAAATTTTAGCCCGTGCACGTTCGGAAAATTGAGCAGCATCAAAAGATTCATCGGGTTCCACGATATCGATCATATGGTGGACGACACAGGTCTTTTCTTCGGCAGTGGGTTTGGCGGTACCGATATCCCTATGCTTGTAAACCTGCATGGAATCGGCGCCGATGATTTGGCCGTTAAAATGCTGCGCCAGAACGATGGCAACCGCTGTCTTGCCGATACCGGTAGGACCGCAGATAATAATTATTTTGGGCCTTGCAGTAGCAGAATTCATAAGTCGGCAACGGTTTTAGGTTGGTCCCGCCGATAGGCGGGATTGAGCCGGTTTAAATCGGAAAAATGTCTGATTTTATTTTTTCCGGGCAAACGGGCTAACGGGCCAACCGGCTCAACCCATATCATGTGAGCATTTTAACAAGACTCATGATGCACCTTAGTGTAATAAAATTGGCGCAAATCCCGCTTCACGGGACAACGAAGCAATTGGGCGTTAGATGCATTATGGGGATTATATTCCAAGCAGTTTAAATGACACAGGTGGGGAATGAAAGTCAATCAGACGTCTTTCATGGTCGTCTGCAAAAGATTTAATGTTGGTTGTGATTCGGTGTTGAGATTCAGGCTCGCGGGCAAAAAGCTGACCGTCATTTATTCATTGACTAAGATTTTGATATTTCATGTAATTCTGCTTTCAGCACGCTGCCGGTTTTAACCTAAATCATGCCTAAATTCATTGACAAAGGCGTGCTTAGCATATATTCTGCCTAACTTTTCAAAAAATTTGTGGATGCTTAAGCGATTTTTGGATTCTATTTGATAAATGCAGGTAGTTACAGAATTATTTCAGGAGAAGCATTCAATGCCAAAAGAAGTTATCGGATCGGTAATGGTCGTCGGAGGCGGTATTTCCGGTATGCAGGCGGCGCTGGACCTGGCAGATTCAGGCTACTATGTCTACCTGGTCGAGAAAGGCTCATCCATCGGGGGCGTGATGTCCCAGCTGGACAAGACCTTTCCCACCAATGACTGCGCCATGTGAATTATTTCACCGAAACTGGTCGAGGTCGGCCGGCATTTAAATATCGAGCTCAAAACGCTCAGTGAAATAAAAGGAATCAAGGGCAGCGCAGGCAATTTTCAAGTCGAACTGATGCGCCACCCGCGATATATTGACGAGTCGTTGTGTATCGCCTGCGGCGCCTGTGCTGAAAAATGTCCCAAAAAGGTCGTGGATCCCTACAACACGGAGCTGGTCAAACGCAAATCTGCCTTTGTCGAATACCCCCAGGCTGTTCCACTGAAATATTGTATCGATGGAGACAGCTGTATTTATATCCAGAAAGGCAAATGCGGGGCCTGCAAAAAAATCTGCCCCACTGACGCCGTAGATTTTGATCAAAAAGCGCAAACCGAAACCCTGCAGGTCGGATCGGTGGTTCTGGCACCGGGTTTTTCGCCTTTTGATCCTTCAAAATTCGATAATTACCAGTACGCCAACCTTCCCAATGTCATGACCTCATTGGAGTTTGAGCGCATCCTGTCCGCATCCGGTCCGACAATGGGGCACGTTACCCGTCAATCAAAAGACAACGGCGAGCCGAAAAAAATTGCCTGGTTTCAGTGTGTGGGCTCCCGGGACATGAACAAATGCGATAACGCCTACTGCTCCTCAGTATGCTGCATGTATGCCATCAAAGAGGCGGTCATCACCAAAGAGCACGTGGGCGATGACCTGGACTGCGCGGTCTTTTTTATGGACATCCGCACCCCGGGAAAGGACTTTGAACGCTTTTACGACAACGCGCGGGAAAAACACGGTATCCGATTCATCAGAAGCCGGGTGCACAGCGTCGATCCGGTACTGGGAACCGATGACCTTGAGATTCGCTATATGACGGAAGGCGGTGAACTGATCACCGAGACCTTTGACATGGTCGTACTGTCCATCGGGATGGAGACTTCACCGGAAGTCATCCAGCTTGCCAAAAAGCTTAGAATCGACCTAACGGACGACAATTTCTGTCAAACCTCAACCTTTGAACCGGTGGCGACATCCCGAAAAGGTATTTATGTCTGCGGCGCCTTCCAGGGACCCAAAGACATCCCGCAATCAATCGTTGATTCCAGCGCGGCCGCAACGGCGGCCGGTGAAATTTTAACCGCCGCCCGCAACACGCTTACCCGCAAGATAGAAGTGGTGCCCGAGGTCAATGTGGTCAATGAGCGGCCTCGCATCGGTGTATTTGTCTGCCATTGCGGCATCAATATCGCCGGGGTGGTGGATGTGCCCGCCGTGGCCGAATATGTCGGCACCCTGCCCTACGTCGATTTTGCGACCGACAACCTGTATTCCTGCTCCCAGGACACACAGGACACCATGGCTAAAATTATCGCGGAGAAAAAATTAAATCGGGTCGTGGTGGCAGCCTGTACGCCCAAAACCCATGAGCCGTTGTTTCAGGAAACACTGATCAACGCCGGGCTCAATAAATATCTGTTTGAGATGGCCAATATTCGCAACCAGGACTCCTGGGTACATAAGAACAACCCGGATCTGGCCACCAAAAAAGCCAAAGACCTGATCCGCATGGCGGTTCACAAGGTGGCTTTAATGGCGCCGCTAAAAGAGGCCGAGCTCGAAATCAATCAGACCGCCATGGTCGTCGGCGGCGGTATCTCCGGCATGGCCGCCGCCAGAAGCCTGGCGCGTCAGGGATATGAAACCCACATCATTGAAAAAGACACCCGGCTGGGGGGTCAGGCGCGTCATATTAACCGTACGGCTTCCGGTGACAGTGTTCAGGAGAAGCTGGCCGGCCTGGTTGAAAAAATCCGGAAAAACAAAAAAATACATGTCCATCTTGAAGCCCAAATCGAGCATGTGGTTGGATTTGTCGGCAATTTCGAGTCCACCCTTGTCAGCAACGGAAATGAAGAGATTCTTGAACACGGGGTGGCTGTAATTGCCACCGGCGCATCACCGTATCAACCCGAAGAATACAATTACGGTAAGGATCCGCGCATCCTCACCAGCCTGGAGCTTGATCGCAAATTTATTAAAAATGACGCTGCCTTGAAAGATTTGAACACGGCGGTGTTTATCCAGTGTGTCGGCTCCCGGGAACCGCAGCGTCCTTACTGCTCGCGGGTGTGCTGTACCCATTCGGTTGACAATGCCCTGGAACTCAAACAGCTCAATCCGGAAATGGACGTATTTGTTCTGTACCGGGACCTGCGAACTTATGGTGAGCGCGAGGTGTTGTATAAAAAGGCACGTGAAGTCGGAGTGATTTTTATTCGCTTCAGCCTTGAAACCAAACCCGAAGTAATCACCGAGGGCGAGAAGCTGTTTGTCAGAGTCATCGACCCTGTCATCGGTCGGCCGGTGGAAATCGAAACCGATCTGGTCAGCCTGGCAACCGCCATCTTACCCAACGATGTGGGGAAGTTGGCGAATTTTTTCAAAGTCCCGTTAAACGACGACGGATTCTTTGTAGAACGCCATGCCAAACTGGGTCCGGTTGAATTTGCCACCGACGGCGTATTTCTGTGCGGTATGGCCCATTATCCCAAACCCATCGATGAGTCTATCGCCCAGGGACAGGCGGCCGCATCCCGGGCCGTAACGCTGCTGGCGCGAGAGACCATTTTTACCAGCGGAACCATTGCCGAAACCGACCCTACCCTGTGCAGTGAGTGCGGGGTTTGCGTGTCGGTCTGTCCGTATTCAGCGCCCTCGTTTGCCGAAGAGGGGCCCTTTGCCGGCCGAGCCCAGATTAATCCGGTGCTTTGCAAAGGATGCGGACTTTGCGTGGCTTCGTGCCGATCCGGCGCGATTCATCTGAAAGGCTTTGACAACGATCAGATCTTTGCACAAATTTTTGCATTAAATAAAGCGGTGTGATAATAAGCAAAAAAAGTGACTAAAGTGAACTAAAGTTTGGAGTGACTAAAGTTAAGGTGTCGCTCGCGCAGCGCAGGCGCTTGCGCCGCGTGTCGCTCCATCTCTTATAAAAATGACAGTATTCCTTAACTTTAGGCACTTTAGATCAATTCCAACTTTAGCTCACTCGCTTTAAGGAGAATACAACCATGTCCGAATGGGAACCTAAAATCGTTGCCTTTCTGTGCAACTGGTGCAGCTACGGCGCTGCCGATCTGGCAGGGGTTGGACGGATGGAATATCCATCCAACATCCGGGTGATTCGAATCCCCTGTACCGGCAGGATGGATCCTAAGTTTTTCCTGGCTGCCCTGCGTGAAGGCGCAGACGGCGTCTGGGTATCCGGGTGACACCCCGGCGAATGCCATTACCTGGAAGGTAATTATTATGCCCGACGCAAATTTGCGCTATTTCAGAACCTGATGGAACACATGGGAATTGAACCCGACCGCCTGCAGTTTTCCTGGGTTTCCTCCGCGGAAGCGACCAAATTCGTCCAGGTGGTCACTGAAGTCACCCGGGCCATAAAAGACCTGGGACCGAATAAAAATTTAGTCAAAACCATGCCGAAGGTCGCTTAAGATGTTGAGTTACATTGATAAAATAAAGGAAATTTCCATACGGCTTTTAAAAGAGTGCCGGGTGGAAATGGTTATCGGGTTCCGCAAGGGAACCGTTCCAATGATGAATGAACCTCACTTCGCCAAATCTCCTGAAGATGTTGAAAACTTCGTCTGGGACAGCAATTGCGGCATTAACCTGTGCAATTATCTCACGAATCGTGGCGAAAAAATCGGCATTCTGGCCAAAGGGTGTGATTCCCGTAATATTGTCACCCATATCATTGAAAATAAAATCAAACGGGATCAGCTCGTCATCATCGGTGTCCCCTGCAAAGGGATGATTGATAAGCGCAAGATTTCCGCCATGTTCGAGGGGGAGATTGGTGAAGTCATCGAAAATGAAAATAACATCACGGTTAAAGGCGATGGCTTTGAAAAGACCTTAAATAAAAAGGATGTGCTCCAGCAAAACTGCGCCATCTGCATTCACCGCAACCCGGTCATTCACGATGAACTGGTGGGTGACCTCGTCGAAGAGCAGATCGATGTGGACCGCTACGAGGATGTCCGTGAAATTGAAGCCCTGGCGCCGCAAGAAAAAGCAACACACTTTGAGAAACTCCTGGAACCCTGTATTCGGTGTTACGCGTGCCGTAATGCCTGTCCGCTTTGCTACTGCCCCACCTGCTTTACCGATGAATCCCGACCGCAATGGGTCGGTAAAGGCCAGGACCCGACCGATGTGAGCACATTTCACTTTTTAAGAGCTTATCATTGTGCCGGCCGCTGCACCGACTGCGGCGCCTGCGAGCGTTCCTGCCCGGTGGGCATCAATATGCGCGTCTTTACCAAAAAACTGGAAAAAGACTGCCTGGAGCTGTTTGAATGGGAGGCCGGCCTGGATCCGGATGTGCGGCCGCCCCTGGACACGTACAGACCGGGTGATCCGGATGAGTTTATAAAATAGAAAATGCCCGTTGTCCGTCGCATGTTGTCCGTTGCAATCACAACTGACAGATCAAGGTCATTGATTATGAAGATCGTTCAAATAAACAAAGAAAATTGGACGGATGGTCTTAAAAAATTATCCGAAATTTATCGCCTTTTCGGTCCCGTCAAAGAAGATGATTTCCATAATTTTTTGGAACTCGAGCAGGGACAGTTGCCGGATTTAAATTGTTTAAACACCCGCCTGTCACCCAAATCGATCATTTATCCCCAATCGGAAGTAATGTTCGAATACACTCTGGATGAAAACCAGAAAGACCATCACATATTAAAGGAAGTCAAAAAAGACTATTCCCCGCAAGCGGTTATCGGTATCCGGCCCTGTGATGCCAGGGCCTTTGCGCTGGTCAGACTCAATTTTGACACCCCGGAGCACCAGGACCCGTATTGGCTCAAAGCCTATGAAGCCACAACGCTGGTGGGACTGGCATGTGAGTCTCCGTGCAGTTCCTGTTTCTGCACTACCGCGGGCTGCGGGCCCTATCATGAAGAAGAGCTGGATCTGCTGCTGATCGATAGCGGCGATCAATACTGGGCCAAAATAATCACAGACAAGGGCAAAGCATTTCTAAAGGCCGCCGGATGGACCCAAACGGTGGATGAAAAAACAGCCCTTAAAGAAATTAAGGCCAAAAAACAGGCCGCTGAGGATAAAATATGCTCCACTGTAAACACCGACAAATTACGCGAAATTGAAACCAACGAGCTTTACAATGCACCATTTTGGGAAGAGGTTTCTTTTTCCTGTATTAACTGCGGCACCTGCACCTATGTGTGTCCGACCTGCTGGTGTTTTGATATTCAGGATGAAAACCTCGGCAGCAGCGGCTGTCGAATGCGCAATTGGGACAGCTGCATGTACCCGCTTTTTACCGCGCATGGTTCCGGGCATAATCCCAGAGACACCAAATTGCACCGGGTCCGCCAGCGATTTATGCACAAACTAAAATATTATGTTGATAAATATGACACCGGGATTCAGTGTGTGGGATGCGGTCGATGCGTTCGCCTCTGTCCGGTCAACATCGATATTCGTCGAGTTTGTGAATTGATGAACAGCCACGCCGCTGCAAAGGATTGAATATTTTTGATTGAATATTAATAATCTCGTAAAAAGTCAGAAAAGCAACCTTTTTACGAGTGTGTTTTGTATTTGGTGTTTAGTGTTTAGTATTCTAACATACTGATATAGCATCAAATATTTCATACCAAACACGAAACACCAAACACTTGATGAATTCGACTTTTTACGAATTCATCAATATTCAATATTCAATTTGTATGGGGGTTACTGTGCAAAATCCATATATGCCGTATCCGGTTCGCATCGATAATATCACCGTTGAAACCGAAGATAAGAATCTAAAAACATTTCGCTTTGTCTTCTTAAACCCGGAAGATGAAGAAAAGTTCAACTATCATTCCGGTCAGTTTG
>JAUVTR010000272.1 GCA_030601425.1 Desulfobacterales bacterium | reverse complement strand
TGAACACTGACACCTGAAACCATAGACATTGTGTTGTTTAGAGAACTCAACTAGACTAAAATATACCATACGACTTTGGTAACATATTTATGGGACATGAAACTAGATGTGAGGTGATAAATGAAAATTAAACTCATTTTTCCCGGCCGCGAACTTGAAATGGGCAAATCCATGTTGCCGGTGATGCCTCTGGCGCCCACATTGCTGGCAGCGCTGACCCCGCCGGAACATGAACTTCAACTGATCGACATGTTTTATGGTGACGAAATAGATTATGATGCGGATTGTGATCTGGTTGGCATAACGGTTCGCACCCCCCTGGCCATGATTGCCTATAACATTGCCGATAAATTTATCGCCAGGGGTAAGACCGTGGTTTTGGGAGGTCCCCACATTTTTGCCTTTCCGCAAGAAGCCAGACAGCATGCTTCCGCTGTTGCGATTGGTGAGGCCGAAGAGACCTGGTCGGTAATCTTGAACGATGTACAGACCGGCAGTTTAAAAGATTATTATGTCTGCGGTCCTTATAAAAAAGAATCGCTTGAGGGCAGCGTATATCATCAGCCCAAAAGGCCGGACCTGGCCAACCTGCCGATGATGAAGCGCGACCTGCTGCCGCGCGATCGCTATCTCATGGATTCTGTTTTTACTACCCGGGGGTGTCCCAATTTTTGCCGGTTTTGCCCGGTTACCCCGATTTTTGGCCCCCAGATTCGTCATCGACCCATCGATGAAGTCGTTGCTGAAGTCGATACCCTGCGTAAAAACTACTTTAATGTAGATGACAGCGTGTTTGGTCATCCGCAGATAACGGACCGGTCCGAGGAAAATCAATACTATCTGGATTTATATAAAGAACTGGCGAGCTTGCAACCGAAACGACTGTGGAGCGGTGCGGGCGGTTTGTCGGCCATAAATTACAAAGACGGCCAAAAAATTGTCGAATTGGCGGCCGAAAGCGGGCTTTGCTCCATCGCTGCCGGTTTAGAATCCATATCCGGCGCGGGGCAAAAGCAGTCCGGGGCATGGCGTAAGCTTCACTTTACCTCGCCGGATGCTTTTAATGTTGAGCAGATGCAGGAAGACATCAGGATTATTCAAGAGCTGGGCATCGAGATCATGGGTTTTTTCGTTATCGGCTGGGACGAAGATACACTGGAAACTTACCGCCGCACCCTGGACTTTTGCGATGAAATGCAGATTATTCCATTTATCTTAACCCTGGCCCCGATGCCGGGAAGCCCAATCTACGATGAGTACCTGGAACAGGGAAGGATATTTACCGAACTATCGTGGGATCATTACGGTGGCGACTCCGTAGTTTTCAAACACCCGACGATGGATCCAAAAGAAATGTTCGATTTAAACTCCCGGGTCCTGCAGGAAGGTTTCAGTATGGGGCGTATTCTGAGCCGGACGTTTCATACCCTCAGGAACCGACCTTCTTTCGGTGTTGCCCTTAATTCATTTTTCACCCAGCTGGGTCTTCGCAAAGCTTTCCGGCAGCGGTATGATCGATCGCCTCACCATCCCAAATTGTAATCATCGATGCCAATGCCGTCTTTTTGACAAGCCTCTTGGTTTTTTGACATATTGCAGTATATTAAAGGAACTCCCTGAAATATAGCCCTGATTTTTTGATGCTTCATTGATAAGGAGGATCTATGGCAATTCATGAACTTCCGATTCCATCTCATTTCAACCCGCAAAGCGTGGGTGAAGTCTGGAAAGTTCCCTATGAAGCCCGGGCAGAAGATGCTGAAAAATGGGCAAAGCAGCATAACCTGCAGCCTGCCTCCCGTGATAAGCTTAAAATTTCCCTGTTGCTGGTTGATGTTCAAAATACCTTCTGTATCCCGGATTTTGAACTTTATGTCGCCGGAACTTCCGGAACAGGGGCCGTGGATGATAACCGCCTGCTGTGTGATTTTATTTATCGCAATCTCAATGTGATCACCGAAATCTGCCCGACCATGGATACGCATCAGGCGCTGCAGATCTTCCACAGCATCTTTCTGGTAAATGACAAAGGGGAGCATCCAGCCCCCTTTACGCTCATTACCCCGCAAGACATTGAGGAGGGTATATGGAGATTTAACCCGCAACTGGCCGCCAGCCTTCAAATCAACGAAGATTACGGCCATGAATATCTACTTCATTACACCCGGAAATTGAAAGAAGGCGGCAAATATGATCTGACGATATGGCCCTATCATGCCATGCTCGGCGGTATCGGTCATGCGCTGGTTTCGGCCGTCGAGGAAGCGGTCTTTTTCCACAGCATCGCCCGCTTGAGTCAACCGGATTTTCACGAAAAAGGGGGCAATCCGTTCACCGAGAATTACTCGGTTCTCAGCCCGGAAGTGCTGGCGGGCCCTGCGGGAGAGGGGATTGCCGAGAAGAATGTCGGATTTATTCACAAACTCTTAGACTTTGATGCCGTAATTATTGCCGGACAGGCAAAAAGCCACTGCGTGGCCTGGACAATTGACGATCTGTTGACGGAAATCCATATTTCCGACAGGAAGCTGACCGAAAAAATTTATCTTTTAGAGGATTGTTCTTCTCCTGTGGTTATTCCCGGGGTTATCGATTACACCGATCAGGCGGACGCAGCGTTTCAAAAATTTGCGGATGCCGGAATGCGCATTGTTCGTTCGTCCGATCCCATTGTGAGCTGGCCCGGATTAAAATTCTGAGGCAACCGATTCCGGTACTTAGCGTTAGAAAGAGATTCACACCCCGGGAAAGATTTTTTTTTCTGCTTTAAACCTCGGCCTGCACGGCAGTAAATTTTTTGCGCAGGCTTTCCCAGATTCTTCCTTGAATCCCGAGCCATTCCTTTGACGTTTATTGGCAAAAAAACTGACAAGTTTTGTCAGAAATGCACCTGGCTGTGAAGCATGAAAATACATAACTATTAGATATAAAATAAGATAAATTTTATATGATAAATTGGTATGAATTTTGCTGATAATAACCTCGTTCATTTTTATTGAAGTATCAACCCGCATCACTTATCTTTTCTGCTTTTTGATCGATATCATAAAAAATTAAAACGGGTGCATTTTTTTGTTAGACGCAATACAGTTAGGGGGGGTGAATGGAGAATACGTCTTATAAAATCCGGATTCCTAAGACCGAAAGGCCGATTGGTCATCTCCCGACGGCAAAGAGGGTCGAAAAACCAACATACAAACAATTAGAAGCCAGGATCAAAAAGCTTGAAGCAGACATCGAGCAGCGGATCCAAACCGAAAAGGATCTGCAGGCGCTGGGGGAGAAGCATAAACTTATATTTGAAAAAGCCAGTGAAGCCATCTTTATCATCCAGGATGGTGCCATAAAATTTGCCAACCGCAGAACACGAGGCGTATTGGGATACACGAACGAAGAACTAAAAACACTTCTCATCTCCGAGATCGTCCACCCGGAGGACAGGGAAAGAGTTGTTTCCAGACATGTAAAAAAACTCAAAGGCCAAAAAGCAGCCGGCATCCATTCTTTTAGAATCTTAAGCAAAACGGGCAAAGAGATATGGATTGAGGACACTACCGTGCGCCTTATCTGGGAAGGGAAGCCGGCCACCTTAAATTTTGTTCGCAACATAACCAAAAAAAAGAAGCTGGATGCACAACTTCAATTTGCCGCTAAATTGGAAGCCATCGGCACCCTGGCAGGGGGGATTGCGCATGCGTTTAACAACCTCATGATGGGCATCCAGGGGTACACCTCATTGCTGCTTTATGATATCGATTCCACCCATCCGCATTACGAGTCCCTGAAGAAAATTGAAAAAGAAATTCAAGATGGAGCCGAACTGACAAGCCAGCTGATAGGCTATGCGCGTAAGGGCCGATATCGGACCGGGCTGATCAACATGAACGAAATCGTTGAAAATACTTCCAAAACCTTTGGGAAAATGAAAAGAGAAATACTAATTCATCGTGAACTCACCCAGAGGCCATATGATATCGAAGCGGATCAGGGCCAGATGGAACAGATGCTTTTGAATTTATACATCAATGCCGCTGATGCGATGGCGGGTGGCGGGGATCTTATTTTACAGACCCAAAACGTGATCCACACGGATATCAAAAGCAAGCTTTATCAACCCGTGCCGGGCAAATACGTCCGGATCAAGATTTCTGACAAAGGCGTCGGAATGGATAAACAGATCCAGCAGCGCATTTTTGATCCTTTTTTTACTACCAAAAGAACCGGCTGGGGCACAGGGCTCGGACTGGCATCGGTTTACGGCATTGTAAAGAGTCACGAAGGTTATGTGAATGTGGAGTCCAAAAAGGGACAGGGGACCACATTTTATATTTACCTGCCGGCCGCACAAAAGAAGAAATAAAAAACCCACCTAAGATTTTTTCTTCTAACTTTGACAGGATTAACAGGATTT
>JAUVTR010000011.1 GCA_030601425.1 Desulfobacterales bacterium | reverse complement strand
CAATGCAAACCTGCCTGCTCATCGAAAAAGCCGATCCAATAGATACCATCAGCGATTTCAACCGAAGTCTCAAGGTCAATGTCATCTTTTTTGGGGTTGAACATATAAATACCCCCTTCAGAAGGTAGTGGTTTTTGTGGTGAAAACAATTAGAACCTATCTCAAAAATGCATCTAACGCCCAATGGCTTCGTTGTGAGCCTCCTTAAAATGCTCACATACTGCCGTGTATGCTGCGCTTTTGCGTCGGCTCTCGCCTTGCTGAGCACCTTAAATTAAAAAGATCAGATGCGAAGTCCCGCTAACTAGCGGGGCTATTGGACGTGATCTACTATTTTTGAGATAGCTTCTAGTTGATTAAGATAAGGCCTTGGAGCGAAACTTTGAGGTAAGCATATAAGGAGGCGGAAATAATAAAAGACTGGCTACGCCGGCAAATCCGAAAACTTGAATTATGGTTTCAATGGGTGTTCCATCGTCAACGCAATTCGCATTGGGTCGCATCGAAACACCGGCAAAGGGAGTTCCCATCCATAGGTTCTGCAAAAAAAGAACCCCCACCAAAATGCCGTGTTGACAGTTCTTTGAACCAGGGGTTCAAAGTGGGCACCTTTTAGTTTCGTTAGGCTTTTCTGAACCAGCAGAACATGCACACAGAAACCAGAGAAGGCTCCCTGAAGATAGCTGTTGGGTCAAAGAATAACTCCCAATCACGGACATGGTAGGGGCAATTCTGCGAAAACCGTTTGACCAGACTTTAGACCTGAATCATCCCCGGATGCATTCAAGAAGCTAGTCGGTATAGGTCTCGCGAAAAACTATGTTGGAACCCGTTTCACGGGCAATTCATTTTCAACTTGTAATAAACGGTCCCCATTTACTGCACGCAATCATCTATCTTACGGATCAATTTCGACGAGCGTTCCGATATATCTTGCAAAAATTTCGAATAATTGTTTTCCAGT
This sequence comes from Desulfobacterales bacterium, assembly GCA_030601425.1. Taxonomy (GTDB): domain Bacteria; phylum Desulfobacterota; class Desulfobacteria; order Desulfobacterales; family JAHEIW01; genus JAHEIW01. Next base: position 25,623 of record JAUVTR010000011.1, on the reverse strand, counting down.
TCCATATTTTGATAAGCGATGTTCAGTGCAGCTAACATCAAAGTGGTTAAATGTGAAGTCGTTGAAGATTCACCGGATTGTTGACTTTCAACCCGTGACACTTCTTTTGTTAATAAATCAGCAACTTCTATAGCTTTTTTAACCTCCGATTCAGCTTTAAAGGTGTATGGTTTCCCAAAAAGCTCTATGGTTACAAGTTGATCCAATGAATATTAAATCTGCCTTTCCTTTTTCCGCTTTTTACTTTCCATTCTTCGTCTTCAAGAACCTATACCATGACGGTCATGGTGCCCTAAACTTCAATAATCTCCTCAAGTCTGACCAACAAACTATCAATCTTTGACCGGATCAAAGCCCTCTCTTGCGCGTAGCTTTTTTCCGCCTCGATCTTACCTAAAAGCTCCTCCTCTAGGCTTTTAAATTTATTTTTAAGTTCAAAATTGGTAGCCTCGTGTGCTTGACATACCGCTATTAACCGTGCAACTTTTTTCTCAATCTCCTTGAACTGGTTAGAAATGATTGCATTATCCAAGGCTTAACCTCATGATTATTTTTTTCAATATAATCTGTAATATTAGAAAAAGTCAAGCTATATTAGCTGCGGGTTTTTGATGACACGTTCGACTCTTTTAAGCTCTTGAATCGTGTTGATACCGGTCACTTCAAAATGATTATCACCAATTGTTACGCCGATATGCTTTTTTTCAGCGTAGGCAATTTCAACAATATCGGTAAAGTATATTTCACCCTGCGCATTGTCGGATTTAAGTTGCGGCACCGCCCGTAATAAAAAATCTTTTTTAACGCAAAAAATACCGGTATTAATTAATCGGATGCGCTTTTGTTCCGGGGTGGTATCGGATTCTTCAACAATGGCCTGCACACGGCTATTTTCATCCAGCAGGATGCGGCCATATCCGGTGGGATCCTCCAGCTCAACAGCCAAAACGGAAATATCCCTGTTTTCATGGGTATGGGATTTTATCAGTGCGCTCACGGTATCGGCTTTAATCAGCGGCACATCGCCGCACAAAATCACGACTTCCTGGCATCGATCCGGGATGTGAGGCAAAGCGCACAGGACCGCATGACCGGTACCCAGTTGCGCTTCCTGATAGGCAAAACTGAAAGTCCCTAAATTTGAAACCGTTTCGCGCACTTTGTCAGCCTGATGGCCCACCACCAGCACCACATCGTTGCCGGCCACTTTTCTGGCCGTTTCAACGACATAATTGACTATGGGCTTGCCGCAGACCTCGTGTAGCACCTTGACTTTATTTGATTTCATGCGGGTTCCCAAACCCGCCGCCAGTATGACAACCGTAATTTTTACATCCATATGTATCATTTTAAACTCAATAAATAAAAAGGGCAAACCCAATTCGCTGGTTTGCCCTTGTTTACCATTATTCCGACCTATCTAAGAAATTTGTTCCAGTAGCAGTAGATTATCAAGTAATTTACAAAACACGGTTTTATTTTAGGTGTCGGGTTTCGGGTGTCAGGTGTCAGATAACAGATGACAGAAGTCAGATGACAGAAAACAGAAACAGTCTGCTCTTTGTCTTCTGTCATCTGTTATCTGTGCTCTGTCCTCTGTATCTTCCTGACACCTGAAACCATAGACATTGTATTGTTTAAAGAGCTCAACTGGACTAAAATATACCACACGCCTTTTATAACATTTTTGTGGGACAAGACACTAGCTTAACCCAACAAGTCGGATGCGAACCGTGGCCCGTTCCAACGAGGCACTGGCCCTGGAAAAATCGATATCTTCCCGGGAGCGCTCTTCGGCCAGTAGCTTCTCGGCGCGCTCCATAGCTGCTTTGGCCCGTTCAAGATCAACGTCGCTTCTTCTCTCTGCTGATTCGGCCAGCACCGTAACTTTATCCGGCAGCGCTTCCGCAAATCCACCGCTCACAAACACGTAATATTCTTTTTCATTCAAATCGGTGTAACGCATAATACCGGTATTAAGGGTGGTTAGAAAAGGCGTGTGGCCGCTGAGAACACCAAACTCTCCCAATGACCCCGGAGAGGCCACGATCTGGACTTCTTCGCTGACGACAATCTTTTCGGGAGTCACCACTTCCAGATGAATATTTCCGGCCATAACGATTCCTTAAGATGGGTTTACTTTTATCAATCTATTCGGCTTCAGCCATTACTTTGGCAGCTTCAATGACCTCCTCGATACCGCCGCGCATGTAAAAGGCCTGTTCGGGAATGTCATCATGTTTACCTTCACAAATCTCTTTAAAGGCTCTGACGGAATCTTCGATCTTTACGTAAACGCCGGGTTTATTCGTAAAAGCTTCGGCAACATGGAAGGGCTGGGACAGGAATCTTTGAATTTTCCGGGCCCGCGACACGGTGACTTTGTCTTCGTCGGATAACTCTTCCATTCCCAGAATGGCAATAATGTCTTGAAGTTCTTTATACTTTTGCAGAATCTGCTGCACCTCGCGCGCCACCCGATAATGTTCCTCGCCGATATAAGCGGCATCCAGAATCCGTGAGGTTGAATCCAGGGGGTCCACCGCGGGGTAGAGACCCAGCTCAACAATCTGGCGCGACAAAACAACGGTTCCGTCCAGATGCGCAAAAGTGGTTGCCGGCGCCGGGTCGGTCAGATCATCGGCCGGCACATATACACACTGCACGGCGGTAATGGATCCCTTATCGGTTGAGGTGATGCGCTCCTGCAACTCGCCCAGATCAACCGCCAGTGTCGGTTGATAGCCGACTGCAGACGGCATACGCCCCAGAAGTGCGGAAACCTCAGAACCGGCCTGGGTAAAGCGGAAAATATTGTCGATAAAGATCAACACGTCCTGGCCTTCTTCATCCCTAAAATATTCAGCAGCCGTCAATGCGGAAAGCGCAACACGCGCCCGGGCACCGGGCGGTTCCGTCATCTGTCCATAAATTAATGCGGCTTTTGGCAAAACCCCGGAGTCTTTCATCTCGTGATACAGGTCGTTGCCCTCACGGGTGCGCTCACCCACGCCGGCAAAAACCGAAATACCGCCATGCTGCATGGCGATATTATGCACCATTTCCATCATGATAACGGTTTTGCCGACACCGGCACCGCCGAACATGCCCATTTTACCCCCCCGCGGAAAGGGAACCAAAAGATCAATAACCTTAACCCCGGTCTCCAAAACCCGCACCGTGGTGTCTTGTTCGGTAAATTTCGGAGCTTCACGGTGGATGGGGCGCATTTTTTCCTGGCTCACCGGCCCCAGACCGTCAACGGGTCGACCGACCACATTGAGAATCCGTCCCAGACCGGCCTCACCGACCGGCATCATGATGGGTTTTCCGGAGTCTTTAACCGGCATCCCCCGAACCAGCCCGTCGGTGACGTCCATGGCGATGGCCCGAACCACATTATCGCCGAGATGCAGGGCAACCTCTACCACAAGATTATCGGCTTCATCACTGATGGCGGGATTGCTGATGGACAGTGCCGAATAAATCGTCGGCAGTTTCCCCTGCTCAAATTCAACGTCAACAACAGGTCCCAATACCTGCAAAATCTTACCAATGTTCTCTCCCATCGAAAACCCTCCGTAAAATAAAAGTGATCTAAATTTAAAAGTGATCTAAAGTGATCTAAAGTTGAGGTACTAAAGTGATCTAAAGTATAAGACAATCCAAGATGGAAGAATCTCATCGTTTAAAATGAGATGGAGCGCAGCGACACATTAACTTTAGTCACTTTAAACTTTAGATCACTTTAGTCACTTCATACCTATCTATCTAAGCGCTTCAGCGCCACCGACAATGTCCATTAACTCCGCTGTAATGGCTGCCTGCCGGGCTTTGTTGTATACCAGCGTGAGATTTTCAAGCATGTCGCTGCAGGCCTTGGTGGCATTGTCCATCGACATCATGCGCGCGGCATGCTCGCTGGTCGATGTTTCCAGCAAAGCGCTGTAAATCTGAACATAAACATTTCTGGGCAGCATATCGCCGAACAGGGAATCGGTTGAAGGTTCACAAATATGCTCCGGCATATAGGCGCCGGCTTCTTCGGCTCCGCCGGTTTCAATTGGTGGAATCGGAAGCAGTTGTTGCAAAACCGGAAGCTGTCTGGCCATGCTGGCAAATTCGGCATACACCACATAGACTTCATCGTAGGTGCCCTCTAAAAAAGCATCCACCAGATTTTTGCCGACAGTCGCAGCGGTATTAAATCCAAAACTGGCGCCGACAACGCCTAAATGCTCGTTGTCGATCTGTAATTTTTCCTTGCGGCACCAGTCTCGGCCTTTTTTGCCAAAATTGGTAAATGAAAAATCAATGCCGGTGTCGGCTTTTTCTTTCATAAAGGCAGCGGCCTTTTCAATTAAATTCACATTGAATCCACCGCAAAGCCCCCGGTCAGAAGTGCACAAAACCACATGCACGTTTTTGACTTCCTCCCTGGGCACCAGCAGGGGATTGGCCTCTTCGCCGGCTCGTTGGGCCAGACTTCCCAGTACCTCGGAGAACTTGCCGGCATAAGGGCGAAAGGCCTCCATGCTGGTCTGTGCCCCCCGTAACCTTGAGGCGGCCACCATGTTCATGGCTTTGGTGATTTGTCTGGTCTTTTTTACCGCAGATATTTTTAACAGGATGTCTTTTAAAGTCGCCATACCAATCAGCCTCTATAATAGAAGTTATTTGATCGTGTCCTTAAACTCCTCATCGTAGGCTTCCAATGTCTGGGTCATTTGCTTGTCGAGATCGTCGCTAATCTCCTGTTTTTCGGCAAGCTCCGTAAAGATGGCAGGATACCGACCTTCAATAAACGGATACAGACCGGCCTCATATTTGGCCAGAACATCGATCGGATATTTATCGAGAAAACCCCTGGTGCCGGCATAAAGAATGGTCACCTGTTTTTCCATCGGCAGGGGTTCCTGCTGGGGCTGCTTTAATAGTTCAACCAGTCGGGCACCGCGGGTAAGCTGTTGCTGAGTAGCTTTATCCAGATCACTGCCGAAAGCCGCAAAAGCTTCGAGCTCACGGTACTGCGCCAGATCCAGCCGCAGGGTTCCGGCGACCTGCTTCATGGCCTTGACCTGTGCGGATCCGCCAACCCGGGATACGGAAAGACCCACATTAATGGCCGGACGCACACCGGCGAAAAACAATGCCGGCTCAAGATAAATCTGGCCGTCGGTAATCGAAATAACGTTGGTCGGAATGTAAGCCGCTACGTCACCGGCCTGGGTTTCAATAATCGGAAGGGCGGTTAAGGAACCGGCGCCCAGCTCATCATTGAGCTTGGCGGCCCGCTCAAGCAGGCGGGAGTGATTGTAGAAAATGTCGCCCGGATATGCTTCACGCCCCGGGGGCCGCCGCAGGAGCAAAGACACCTGACGATAGGCAGCGGCCTGCTTGGAGAGATCATCGTAAATGATCAGGGCATGTTGCTTGTTGTCGCGGAAATATTCTCCCATGGCACAACCAGCATACGGTGCGATGTATTGCAGGGGAGCCGGGTCACTGGCGCAGGCCGATACGATGGTGGTGTATTCCATGGCGCCGTGTTTTTCAAGCACCGCGTGGACCTGGGCCACAGTGGATTTTTTCTGTCCGCAGGCCACGTATATGCAGTAAACATCGGTACCTTTTTGCGCCAGGATCGCGTCAATGGCACAGGCGGTTTTGCCGATCTGGCGGTCACCAATGATGAGTTCCCGCTGTCCCTTGCCAACCGGTGTCATGGCATCAATCGCCTTAAGGCCGGTATAGCAGGGTTCATGGACGCTCTTTCGGGCAATAACACCCGGTGCCACCATTTCCACCCGGCGATGTTCTTTGGCATCGATCGGGCCTTTGCCGTCCAGCGGCTCTCCCATGGATGATACCACCCGGCCAAGGACGGCTTCACCAACCGGCACCTCGGCAATACGACCGGTGCGTTTGACGATATCGCCCTCTTTAATATGATGGCCTTCCCCCATGATGGCCACACCCACATTGTCCTCTTCAAGGTTGAGCACCAGTCCCAGGATGGCGCCTGGAAATTCCACCAGCTCCAGCGCCATGGCGTTTTCGAGCCCGTAGATTCTGGCAATGCCATCACCCACCGATAGAACCACACCGGTTTCACTGAGGTCAACTTTTTTGTCATAATCGGTAATCTGCCCTTTGATGATCTGACTTATTTCTTCAGCTTTTAATTCCATTAGACACCCTCACCCCTTTTGAAAGTTTCTCTCATATTTGATAATTGCGTCTTGATACTGCCATCCCAGACAAGATCCCCGATCTTGGTCACAATTCCGCCGATCAGTTCAGGGTCCTGTTCAACCTCCAAAATAATTTCCTTATTGGTTTTTTTGGACAAAGCGGCCCGGATCTTCTCCACCGTATCGTCTGAAAGGTCAGTCGCCGATACCAGACTGGCCCGGGCGATGCCGTTCAGCTCATCGGCGAGTTTCTGATAAAATTCATTAATGCTGTCGACAAATCCAATTCTTCCCTTATCAAAAAGTAATAAAAGGAACGACTTCATCGTCTTGGAAATATCCAAATTATCAATGACCGCCTGCAAAACATTTCGCCGGCCCGAGCTCTCGTACAGGGGGTTGGTAATCGCCCGATTCAGCGCCTCCTCCTGCTCCATTAATCCGGCAAATCCGCTGAGTTCCTTTCGATAGGCATCGGTTTGACCATCCTCTTTGCCGATGAGCAAAAGGGCTTTTGCATAGCGACGGGCCACCGCTAGATTTTTCATTATGCCACCACCTTATCTATATATTCGTCAACGAGTTTATCCTGATCCTGGGCCGTGATTTCTTTCTTTAAACTCTCCTCAGCTTTTTGCAGTGAGGATTCAACAACTTCCTGCTGCAGCTTCTGCTTGGCCTTGTCAAACTCATGTTCAATATTTCGTCGAGCCTGGGCCTGGAGTTTCTCTGCAGTTCGTTCGGCTTCTTTAAGGATTTTCGCCTTGGCCTCATTACCCTGTTTGATATAATCGTCAACGATTTTTTCGGCTTCGCTCTCCAGTTGGGATAATTTTTCATTGTATTGGGCCAACTGTTTTTCGGCTTCAGTTTTCTGGACCTCTAAACTTTCTAATTGTTCCTTGATGTCTTTAATGCGTGAACTCAACGCCTGGGAAACGGGCTTGCGCAAAATAAAAACCAGCACTCCCGCTAGTACGACAAAGTTCATAAGCCGATACCAATCCAGATTTTGCCACCCCTTCGAGCCGGAATCCCCACCGGAAGCCGCCAGGGCAGTCCCCAATGATAGGCCCATAAAAGCCACCAGAACGCCAATTAGAAGCGCCCGGTGGTTTTTCCAATCGAACCGCCGCTTACGACCAGAAAATTTCATTAAACTGTCCTCCCCAAAATTTTTTGGCAAATATCATCAGCAAATTCATCCACTTTTTCTTGTAACGATACTCTAGCGGCTTCTGTGTCTTTTGCGATTTTTTTACGAATTTCTGCCAACTCCGCCTGCGCTTTTGCATTCACATTTTCAATAATCTGTTTTTCTTCTTCAACAGCAGCTTGTAACAGTGTTTCCTTTTCCTTTAAACCTTTTGTCCGGGCCTCTTTAATACCCGATGCAAACGCGTCATCTTTTTCTTTGGCGTTTTCATTATAGGTTTCGATTCTGAGCTCAAGACCTTCTATTTTTTCCTTTCTTTGACGCAGAATATTCCGGATAGGTCGATATAAAATAAGGTTCAAAATCCAAATGATGAGAAGGAAATTAGCGATCTGGATGATAACGGATTCATCGGGAATAACGGTGATCCCGCCACCGCCTGATTCTTCCGATACGCCCAAGGCCAAAGAAGCAGCAAGCAGCACGATTACCAGGGTCATTAGAAGGACTGTAGAACATTTTCGGTACAAACCAAAAATCCTCATCGAGAAAGCCTCCGTTGAAGAATTTTTGCGCAACTGGGCTAAATAGAACTCATCTCAAAAATGCGTCTAAGTGCCCATGACGGTGTTGCCCCGCTAAAGCGGGATTTCACATCAATTTTTATGAATATTAAGGAGTTCATCGGCTCGGCTCAAAATGCTCACATACTACCGTGTATGCTCCGCTTTTTCGCCGCCCCGCGCCTTTTGAACACATTAATTCTTAAGATCAAGATGTGAAATCCCGCAATTTGCGGGGGCCATGAACCCTGATCCACATTTTTGAGATGAGTTCTAGTTAAAAATTTATTAAAAAGGATGGTTTGGCTCGTGGCTCGGCGGTCTATACCATCAGCAACAAGCCGTTGTCAAAGGATTTTTTAAAATTTTATTCGCCCTTGGAGGCTGTTGAAACGGAAGGAATTTGGGGTGGGGCCGGGGTCTTTTTTGCGGAGGTGGTTTGGGTTTTCATGGCACAATTGCCGTTAAAAATAGCGCCGGGTTCGATCGAAATAACCGCTGCCTGAACATTACCGCCTAAACGACCGGGAGGATACACTTCAATCCGCTCTTTGGCATCGATAGTGCCGTTGACCTCTCCCATAACGACAACCGCGCCGGCAATGATATCTGCATCAATCACCGCTTTCTCGCCAACAATTAACGTCCCACCCTGGCTGCAAATTTTGCCCTTGACGCGCCCATCCACCCGGATGGTACCTTGAAATTCAATCGTGCCTTCAAAACTGGTATCAGATCCTAAAAATGTTGATATAGAATCGATTTTTTTATCTTTTTTCATTTTTGCGTTTACCTCCAGGATTTTAGATTTTAGATTTCGGATTTTGGATTTAAAAACAGTTGCGGCAATTGCGCCTTAAATGCGAGCCTGTTTAATCCGCAATCCAAAATCCAAATTCCAAAATATCTCACTGCGCATCGCTGCAGTTGGGAGAACAGTTTATTCCAGCATAAATCTGCGCATACTCACATTTAACAACAAGCCGATACAGACTGCAGTGCTAAGGACCGAAGATCCACCATAGCTGACAAATGGCAGCGGCACGCCCACCACCGGAAACAGTCCCATCGACATGCCGATATTGATGAACACCTGCCAGAAAATCATAGCCGTGACTCCGACGGCCACAATGGTGCCAAAAGGTTCGCGGCATCCATGGGCTACTGTTAACCCCCAAAATATTAAAATAAGAAATAATAGAACCAGTGTAACCGATCCAAGGAATCCCCATTCTTCAGCCAAAACCGAAAAAATAAAATCCGTGTGCTCCTCGGGGAGAAATGAAAGTGCATTCTGCGTGCCTTTTAGAAACCCTTTGCCGCTGAGCATTCCGGAACCAATTGCAATTTTAGACTGAATAATGTGATATCCGGCTCCCAACGGGTCCCGGTCCGGATCCAAAAATACGAGAATCCGCTTTTTTTGGTATTCTTTTAGAAAAAACCATATCAGCGGAACCAGTACCGCTCCGGAAGCAATAAGATAAATAAATGAGCGTCTTTCAATTTTAACAAAAACCGTGATGGAGCCGGCAATCAACACCACCAGACCGGCCGTACCCAGATCCGGCTGCAGGCTGATAAGCAGGACCGGCAGTATAATAATCATCAGTGGTCGAATGAGTTCACGGAGGGTAAACCCGCGGGTTTTAGCATCCCTTGAATAGTAATGCGCCAAACTAAGGATGACAGCAATCTTAACAAGTTCGGACGGTTGAAATGAAAGTGGACCGATGATCAGCCATCTTCGCGACCCGCCGGCATATTTACCGAAAAATAGCACTGCAATCAACAAAGCAATGCAGACAAAGTAGCTGGGCTGTGCCCAGCGATCCAACATTTTATAATTAAATAGAAAAGCAGCCACCATGGCAACCAGCCCAACGGAAAACCACAACAGCTGCTTAAAGAACAACATCTTTTGAGGTGTCGGTGTCTCCGCTGTTACGGCACTGTACAAAGTGACCAGGCCGATACACCCGATCAAGATGGCCAATCCCATCAAACCCCAATCAAAATACTGTATCAACCGTCGATCAAACATCGTCGCTTCGCTCCTGCTGCTGGTCGCTGGTAGGTTTCAGGTGTCGGGTGTCAGGTTTCAGCATACGACATAGTGGAGTTTCAGATAGATCAATCCTGACACCTGAACACTGACACCTGAAACCTAATTTAAGGCCAGCGGCCAGATTAGCCATCGCCGCCTGTGCTATCCGCTTCGTTTTGCGTTGCCAACTGTGTATTGACAGGTGGCTTACGCAAATACGTTTTTATCATTTCCTTGGCTATCGGCGCTGCGGTACCGGAGCCGTGCTCACCATGCTCAACGACAACCGCAACCGCGATACTCGGATTTTCAGAAGGCGCATACGCCACAAACCATGCATGGGCTCTTAAATGTACCGGCATATCTTCTTCCGGTAGCATTTCGTCCTCTTTGCGGCTAATCACCTGAGAGGTACCGGTCTTGCCACTGATATCGATGTCTGCCAGACGGCTGCCGCGAGCCGTTCCGTTTTCACCGTTGACCACCTTCCATAAGCCCAGTTTAACGAGATCTAGATTGAATGGGCTGACCGGTAATTTTCCGATCAGCTTCGGTTCATTCTTCTGAATGATTTGTCCATCAACACTTTTAATGCGGTCCAATATCATCGGCCGATAACGATTGCCCCCATTGGCAACCGCAGCGACCAAAACCGCCATCTGAAGGGGAGTTGCCAGGTTAAATCCCTGACCGATAGCAATTGACAGGGTTTCGCCTCCTTGCCAGGGTACACCGGTGCGCTTTTTTTTCCAGGCAGCTGTTGGAATCAGCCCATGGGCTTCCTGATCCAGGTTAATTCCGGTCGGGGTTCCCAGACCGAAAGCTTTGGCATACCAGGCTAAACGATCGACTCCGAGACGCTGGCCGACCTGATAAAAAAACACATCACAGGATTCTTCCACCGCCTTGATAATATCGACTTTTCCATGCCCCCCCTTTTTCCAGTCGCGGTAGACCCGATTGCCGAATCGATAGTACCCCGGACAATTGAGGATGGTTTTCTCATCGATCACACCCTCTTCAAGTCCGGCAAGGGCCGTGATTATTTTGTAGGTCGACCCGGGCGGATATTCGCCCTGAATCGCCCGGTTTGACATCGGTCTGAAAGGATTGGAAATCAGTAAATCCCATTGTTCATGCGTGATACCACCAACAAAAAAATTTTGATCATAGGAGGGGCTGCTGGCCAGAGCCAAAATTTGACCGGTTCCGGGTTCGATAGCAACCGCCGCACCGACGACTCCATCCAAAAGCTCTTCGGTGCGGTGCTGCAATTGCTGATCGATGGTCAAAAAAACATTGTGTCCGGGTTCCGCATCAACGGTCTTTAAAATTCTAACCACCAGACCATTCGCATTGACTTCAACCTGTCGGCCACCGCGTTTGCCCCTTAGAGAGTTCTCATAAACCTTTTCGGCGCCAAATTTTCCGATCAGGTCACCACTGCGAGAATCCGGATATGAACCGCTTTTAAGTTCATCGGGGCTGATTTCGCTCAAGTAGCCGATAAGATGTGCGGCCTTGCGTTCATGAATATAGTGACGTAGCAAATTTACATTTACCGAGACCCCCGGAAGATCATATTTATTCACCTCTATGGCCGCCAGGGTATCGCGTCCCACATCCTGTTTGAGCAACCGGGGTTTATAAGCCGATGCACCCCGGGTCTGCTTTATTTTGGATAGCAGTGTGTCCGCAGGTGTTTTGAGATACTGCGATAATTTTTCAAGCGTTCGGTACAGGGGCTGTGCGTCTTTTAAAGTAATGTTCACATCAAACGCAGGCCGATTATCTACCAGCAGGTCGTTGTTGCGATCATATAAGCGCCCTCTTGGGGGATCGATACTTTGCAGTCGGATGCTGTTATTTAATGATAATCGTCGGAACTCATCGCCCATGATCACCTGCAGATAAATCAGCCGGATAAAAAGCACCACAAAGGCTGCCAGAGCACATATAATCAGGCCGGTAATGCGCTGCTTGTACCATTCAGCATCTGCTGTTTTTAAATATTTAACCATAAGCGTTCGGTTGAGGTGAAGCACCATTTAATTGAATGTTAAAGCGCCTGGATAGGGCCAACAAGCCCAGTAAAAATATAGGTCCAGTTATCAAGGCCCAAAAAAACGGCAGTGCAATATTTTTAAAAGCATCTGCCGGTAGTTGCCAATCCGGTCCCGAAAGCGCAAAGGTCCCGATAACGATAATATTTTCGATTAAAACAGCAATGACAACAACTAAAGATAAAAGAAATTTATTGCTCACCCGCAAGAATTTTAGAACCCATCGTACACCGACAAACAGCCAGAAATAAAACGACAGATAAAACCCGAAGGGACTTCCAGAAAGATTGTCCATAATCAATCCGAGAATTAAAACAAACGGCAGGCTTTCGCGGATGGGCAGGCAGATACATATGAAAATGACAAAGGGAATCAGAAGATCATAAATTCCGCTAAATGCATTGAAATAAGGCAAAATGGTGGTTTGAATTAATATCAAAAAAAGGCAGGTGCCGATGTAAAAGCCATATCTCATTGCTGACTCGCAAAGGTTTGTATTTTGGGGCGCAGGACGACCAATACCTCCTCAAGTTTTTCATAATCTACGAAAGGCTCAACGGTAATTTCATAAAAAATATCGGAGCTGCGCTCGCTTAAATCCGATACCCGACCGATGCGCAGTCCTTTTGGATATACGCCGTCGAGCCCGGATGCGATAACGGTATCGCCGACCTGAACATCGTGCTTGCGCAAAACAAATTCAAATCGACATTGGTCTGCTGAGGCGCCTTTAATAATTCCCCGCGCCCGCGAGCGTTGCACCAATGCATCAACCGCGCTGTTTCGATCAATGATAAGCATCACCTTGGAATAATGATCAGAAGCTTCGATAACCTGACCGGCAATACCCTGAGGCAAAACCACCGGCAGCCCCTTTTGTAATCCATCGGCTTTACCTTTATCAATGGTAACCGTTTTAAACCATGTGGACGGGTCTTTTCCGATAACCTCAGCTGCCACAACCCGATTCGCCAATGATCTTTGAAAGCTCAGCAAATTGCGCAGGCGTTTATTGGCCAGTTCAAGTTCATACCATTGATTATTTTTCTCAATGGCATGATTTAGGGATTTTTTTAAGTCGTCGTTTTCCTGAGAGACCGAAACCAAAATAAAATAATGCCCCCAGATCCCTCGAGCAAATCGGACCGAGCGGGTTACAAGCTCTTGGAAGGGAGCCACAAAAGAAAGACTTACGCGCCCAAAACCAAAATTTGATTGGCTTTTGCTGGTCACCGAAAGGAGGATTACATTGACAGTGATCAGAACGATCCCGCCAACAATCAGAACCATCTTTTTGGAGAACATAAAGCTTCGTTTACTTCATTGACGCGTGGTATAAGGGAATTGCGGAATACAGAAATGATGATGGGCTCAATGATTTCACATAAACCAGAAATAATTGATATTTTCCTTATTTAACCCGCCGCCAGCCTGTCTTCCAAATTCAGAGCTTGATTTATGAATCCGGATAACCGGTAGATTTTTGGAGACGCGGGATCAGTTGACCATAACTTCTTTGAGGATTTCAAGGTTGTCGAGCGCTTTTCCCGAACCCAGTGCTACGGTTGACAATGGATCCTCGGTAACCGTAACAGGCAAGCTAGTCTCCTCTCTGATTAATTTATCCAGATTCTTAAGCAACGCCCCGCCTCCTGTCAGAATGATGCCTCGATCAACGATGTCCGCAGATAATTCAGGAGGAGTCTGCTCCAAAGCAATTTTCACTGTCTCAACGATTGCATCGATTTGTTCAGAAATTGCAATTCGTATCTCTTCAGAATCGATAGATAGAATTTTTGGAATCCCGGAAGCAAGGTCTCGGCCTTTAACTTCAATAGTTTCTAAGTTCTGAGAATCAGGGTAGGCATTGCCGATCGAAGTTTTTATGTTCTCTGCGGAGCGTTCACCGATCAGCAGATTATATTTGCGTTTGATATACTGAATAATTGCAGAATCCATTTTATCACCGGCCACCCTAACCGACCGGCTATATACAATCCCCTTTAGAGAAATCACCGCAACTTCCGTGGTCCCGCCGCCGATATCCACTACCATGTTGCAGGTCGGTTCGGTGATGGGAAGCCCAGCTCCGATGGCCGCTGCCATCGGTTCTTCTATCAGGAACACCTCGCGAGCCCCGGCGGACTCAGCGGATTCCCTGACAGCACGTTTTTCAACCTGAGTAATTCCTGAGGGGACAGCGATGATAATGCGCGGCCGGACGAAGGTCCGGCGGTTATGTACCTTATGGATAAAGTGGCGCAGCATGGCCTCGGTCACTTCAAAATCGGCAATAACGCCATCACGCATCGGGCGGATGGCCAAAATATTTCCGGGTGTTTTACCCAGCATGTTTTTAGCTTCAGCGCCAACGGCCAAAATACGATTTTTGGATCTGTTGCCCGTGCTGATAGCGACCACCGATGGTTCCATTAATACGATGCCCCTTCCCTTAACATAAACAAGGGTGTTGGCCGTTCCCAGATCGATGGCTAAATCATTTGAAAACACACCTAAAATTCTGTCAAGAAATAAATTCATTCGGAAAGGCCTCGCTAGAAAGAATGTATATAAAAATTCAACGGATTGCTAACAGAATTATTGTAACATGACAAGCGAAAATAATCACCAAAAAATTCACGCAACAATTGTATTCATCACGGCGTCGTGTATTTCGGGCCTGAATTTTTTAATGCCTTCATTTTCACGCGAAGGGTGCACGCGATTGGTTAATAAAATAACAATAACAGATCGTTCAAGATCGATCCAGAAAGAGGTTCCCGTAAATCCCAGATGCCCAACGCTGGTTTGTGAAAAGCCGTGTCCACAACTGGAGTCGGTTACGCCGGGCGTATCAAATCCAAGGGCTTTATCTGTCCCGGGCAATCGTTTGAAAAATCGACGCAGGAGATCTCTATGAAATATCGTACTTTTTCTTTCTCCATGATAAACAGAGAGCAGTTCAACCAAAAGCCGATGAACGTTGTCAGCCGTTCCAAAAAGACCGGCATGTCCCTCAATGCCACCGACCACATACGCATTTTCATCATGCACCTGACCCTCTATAATTTTATTACGCCACGGGCAATTCTCCGTTGCCGCAAAGGGACCCCGGTTTTTTGCCAGGTTATTAGAATTGAAAAAAAGATTTTTAAGCCCCAGGGGTTGATAAATCTCATCTGCCACAAAATGATCCAGCCGCTGATCCGAAACGCGTTCAACCACCCATGCCAGAATCATAAATCCCAGATCGCTGTAACATACTGTTTTACCGATCGGATTGATAAGCGGTTCTTGCACCAGAAGCTTTCGCAGCGCACTTCTGCGTGAATCCTGGTCAATGCCCGCCAAGGCTTTATAGTAAGGTCGGTAATCAGGAAGCCCGGAATCATGATAAAGCAAATTTTTAAGTTTTATCCTGACCTTTGCGGTGCTCTCAAATTCAGGCAATATTTGGCCGAGAGGATCCTCCAGTTCAATTTGATCGCGCTGGATAAGTCTCATCACAGCCAATGTGGTGCTCAGTGGCTTGGTAAGCGATGCCAAATCAAATATCGTTTGTTTGGTCATCGGGGCCTGCGGAGAGAGATGAGCATACCCGTATGCTTTAGAAAAAATGACAGCGCCTTTCTCAGAGACCAGCAAAACGCCGCCGGGAAATATCTCTTTAGCAACGGCTTGCTTCATGAGGCTGTCGACATTCTGCATAGACATATTGCTTCTATTCTCTGGCATCAGGTGTCGGGTGTCAGGTGTCAGTAAACAGATGACGGAGGACAGATGACAGAAGTCAGATAGGATGCTGCATCCTCCAGTTTTTACCATCTGTCGTCTGACCGCCTTCGTCGTCGTCCTCGTCCCTCGTCCCCTATAAAATTCTGATTCACGAGAACGAGCACGAGGACGAGCACGAAAAGAATCAGATTAGATCGCATGCATCCGCCCTGCGCCCTCAACCTTATACCCTATACCATGTAGCTCGTATAAAACTGCAAAGTTTCTTTTTCGATCAAACGGGCCGCTTCTCAGTGTTCAGGCGTCAGAGCATTACGTGCCATACCGAAATCTGAAATCTCTCTGAGACTGCATCCAGCCCATATGCTTCAAGGCCAATGGTAGGCCCTCCGAGCCAAAGACTGATACTTGAACCTGAACACTGAAACCTAATTTTCCTGACACCTGACACCTGAAACCTGAAACCTACACATTTCTGACATCAAACCGTTGTCTCGTTTTGTTTGAAACCGTCTGTTGCCCGTGGTCCGTCGTCCGTTGCAAACAGATTATGTTTCAGAGCCAATTTCTTAAATTTATTCTACAACTGACCACGGACGATTGGCGACTAACCGATTGTGGCCGGCTGATCAAATGACAGGATCTGTTTGTCGGTATCTAATGTGGCGTCAACACCGAAAGGAATTGTCGTGTTTTGCTTCCCATGTCCCACATCGAAGCCCGCGAGAATCGGCACGCCGATGTCCCTGAAATGTTCTTCGAAAATTTGAAAAATCCCATCCTGAGCACCACATTCTTCAAAGCTTCCGAGAACCAGACCGCCAATACCTTCAAAGCAGCCGGCAAGTTTCATCTGAAACAGCATGCGGTCAATTCGGTAAGGGGCTTCACCCCGATCTTCTAAAAGCAGAATATGATTATCAAACCTGGGTTCAAAAGGCGTTCCAAGCAGATGGCACAATGTTGTCAGGTTGCCGCCGATGACCGGGTTCCGTGCCCTGCCGGACTTAATGGTAACCGCATTGCCGGGTGTGAGCTCAAGATGCGTATCAGTCGAAATGGCCGCCATCATGCTGTGGCGGGTGAATTCCGGCGCTTCTGCAAGGGTGGTAACCACCGGGCCGTGAAAGGTCACCAGCTCACTTTTGGCAGTGATTGCAGCCAGTAATGCGGTGATATCGCTGTGTCCAATAAACACTTTGGGATTTTCCCGCATGACATCAAAATCCAACAGCGGCAAAATCCGCAGACAGCCAAATCCACCTTTGGCGCAAACAATGGCATTAACGCTTGGGTCTTTAAAAAGCCGCGCGACGAGCTTCGCTCGATGCGCATCCGATCCAGCCAGATATCCGTTTTTTTCAAATACTTCATCGGGCACGACAGTCCGAAATCCCATCGATTCCAAGATGTTTAAACCTTGATTAAAAATATCCTGCTCAAAAGGACTGGCTGGGGCCACAATGCCGATGGTATCACCGGGCTTTAAACGGGGAGGGCGTATGGGTTTATCGTTGTCAGGATTCATAACATTTCAAGGTTTCGGGTGTCAGGTGTCAGGGTAGTGTGGGTAATGCCATATCCTGAAATTACTTTGGGACTGCTTTCAGTCCGTGGGTTTCAAGGCCAATGGTAGGCCCTCCGGGCCAAAGACTGACACCTGAAACCTGAACACTGGTTTTGCTGACACCTCTCTTTGGTTGACATATGCTAATGTGAGTGCTAATTATGGTCGCCTGTGTCGGGGCGTAGCGCAGTCTGGTAGCGCACTTGAATGGGGTTCAAGGGGTCGGAGGTTCAAATCCTCTCGCCCCGACCAGCATATTCAAAAGAATTGGGGGCTTAACAGCCTCATTTCTTTTGGAGTAAAATGCGAAAATCCTAAATTGGTTTCAAACCCGCTAATCAGATAGCTCAGGGGTCGGGGAGTTTTTTATTCAAAGCTTGTCATTCCCGCGCAGGCGGGAATCCAGAAATGTTCTGCTGAAAAAGCTGGATGCCCGCCTGCGCAGGCATGACGGGAAAAACTCCCCGACTGCTCAGATAGCTACTTTTTGAATTTTAATCAGCTTGTTCGTTGATTTTTCATTCGTGCATAATATTCTAATTTGACAAAAAAGGCAACGCACTGACCACAACATCTTGCGAAAGCTAAAAATCCAGCCCACGGAAATCATCAGAATAATCAAACCTTTCTGGGGTAATCAAAAGATATGAGTTTTTGCCACGGCTAAATATTAATAACTTTATCCGCTAATTGCATTGACGTCACAATATCTAGCATATTGGTGGTTTCACCCACCCGCTTTTTCTCCAGCAGGTTGAAGTGATCAAGGCAGGTTCCACAGACCAGAATCATGATTCCGCGGTCCTCCAACTCCTTTAAATCCTGCAGCACCTCAGATCCGTCGATGGTAAGCTTTACCCCATTATTTACCAGGACCAGGCGCCACAAATCCGGATCCATCTCCTTTAGCGTGCCGATAAAGCTGATCATCAATTTTAGCCCAAGATCGTCATCACCAAAGCCGATCCGGTCCGTAGTACACATCACCATGATTTTCTTTTGCTCGGCGTCTGCCTGTGTATCTCCTTCTGGCTGCGGCTGCGGAGCTTTATTGCAGGTCCCGGTAATAAAAAATTCATTCCCATTTTTTTCCAAAGATGTCTCAAAACCCTGGGATTCAAGGAATCGCTTGACATTTTGTTGAGACGCCTCATTGTCAACGACCACTTTGACTGTGTTTGTATCTTCCTGTTCCACCGCAGCCTTGGTTCGCAAAACCGGTGCAGGGCAGGCCAACCCGCGAGCATCGATTTCTTTCATAATTCACCCTCCTGCAAGTTTTGGCGGATAAACCATCAAAGTACGATACCAAAACCCATCCTTCCATTATTCCAGTATTCCAACATTCCAATTGGGCAAAGCCCCTAAATTGAATCTACCCGACGAAGATCTTTTCAGCGGGATTGCTGATTACTTCTCCAACGATTTTAGACTCCCTTACACCCTCCTCAATGAGCTTATTAACCAGATCATCGGCCTGTTCTCTTTTTACGCAAATCAGTAATCCTCCGGACGTCTGGGGATCAAACAAGATATCCTGGATAAGCGGATCTATTTCTGATGAAAATTCGATCATGTGCAGCCGAAACTCTTTGTTTTTAAAAGCCCCGGCGGGCATCATCCCCATACCGGCGTAGTCCATCGCTTCGGGTAAAATAGGAATCTTCCGTGATTCCAGTCGAAGGGCCATCCCGGAGTCTTCTACCATCTCGGCCAGATGGCCAAGCAGCCCGTAACCGGTGATATCGGTGCAGGCATGCACGGAAAACTGCTTCATTACCTCCGCAGCTGCGCGATTCAGCTCGGCCATCATCCGGGTGACGTTCTTAATAATGGCCTCTGAAGCCATCCCTCCTTTAATTGCCGTGTTGATCACACCGGTACCCAGTGGCTTGGTCAGAACGAGCAGGTCACCTGATTTTAAATTTTTCTTTGTCAAAACTTTTTCCGGATGTACGAAACCGGTAACCGAAAGGCCGTACTTCATTTCGCTGTCCTCAACACTGTGACCCCCCAGCAGCACAACATCGGCTTCTTTCAATTTGTCCAGGCCGCCCTGGATGACTTGCCGCAAGATGGAGATCTCCATTTGCTTGAGCGGAAATCCCACCAGATTCATAGCCGTTTTCGGAACGCCGCCCATGGCGTATATATCGCTCAACGCATTGGCAGCAGCAATCTGACCGAACGAATAAGCATCATCCACAATCGGCGTAAAGTAATCCACCGTCTGGATGATAGCCAACTCTTCTGATATTTTATATACTCCGGCATCATCGGCTTTCTCCATACCAACAATGACGTTGGCATTGGTGGGAATTTCCAGTCCACAAAGTGCCCGTTCCAGGTCCCCCGGCGGCAGCTTCGAGGCTCAACCGGCACCCGCAACAGTTGTGGTTAAACGAATTTGATCTGTTTTTGTCATTTTGAAATCCAGGCGCTCTTAATGCTGCATTAAATAGTTTTTATTCTGGCTTCTGGCCCATTGATAACCAATCTTATAGCCTGGTTAGGCAGACTGCTTTTTCCCTTTTAGCACGCGAAAAATACTTCTGCTCCGACATTGCGGGCAGCCCGTGGGACGGCCTGTTCCGAAGGGTAATGTCCATTCGAAATTACAACCTTGACAACTAAATCGCCTTTCATCGATTGCAACCACACCTCCTTCAATTCTCAGGGCCTTTCCGTTAACTAAAGCATCGGCAATTTTTTTGTGAGCAGAACGAATGATATTCCCAAAAGTTTGGCGGGATATCTTCATGTTGCCGGCGGCTTTTTCCTGGTAAAGGCCGTCTAAATCGGCGAGCCGAACGGCCTCCAATTCATCAGTGGATAAAATAACCTCTTCCAATTCTACAACCGGAATCCCCCTCGGTTTGAAATAATTCGCTTCTGGACAACAAGCGATGCGCCTGACTTTGATCGGTCTGGACATAAGCGATTCTCCAAATAATTTTTAGCATATGCTAAAAATATGCTTGTTTGACCTAATTGTCAAGAAATAAAGAAAAATTTGGACAATTGCAAAAGAGTTTATTATTCTCCTTGGTATTAGGCTTTTTTAACATTTCAAGTTAATTAAATTGCTACTATTACCTGTGAAGGTAACATGAACTCATCCTTAAATCTGACCGAAGATCAGCAACTAGCCCTGCTGGAAAGTCTGACAGAAATATGCAGCGTTTTTTGGGGACCCGATCACCCAAAATGTGTAGCCATATTACAGGGAATCTTTTTTAAACCTTTCGATAAGCTTAATTCGCTGCCGGATTTTCATATTCATGAGGCCTTGAAGGAAATCAGGTCCATCATAACCGAACTTGCTAATGCCGCTCACCTGTTGCAACATTTGGAAGAATCTTACGTTCGGCTGTTTATCAGTAACCGCACGGGCATCATGGCGCCGCTTTATGAATCCTGTTACGTTTCTGGCGATAACGGTCAGAATGCATTGCTGATGGGAGAACCCGCCATTATGATGAAAAAGCGTCTTCAGTCCAACGGATTATCCATTGGCGATAGCCTCCATGAACCACCTGATCACATTTCTATTGAATTGGAATATCTTTATTATCTGCTGGAAAAAGGATGGGCAGAAGGCAGCAAAACACTAATCAACGAAGCCGTATCATTTGCCTCTAAAATCATGCTCCCATGGATATCTAAGCTTCAGGAAAGGCTTGCAGTGGAATCGGAATGCCGTTTCTATTTTCTGATCGCCTCCATTCTGACTGCCATACTTCGTTTTATCAGCGGATTCGAAAAAATGGGTTCTCAGAAAGAAGGCTAATCCTTCGATGATTTAAATATGAAAGTCTATTTGTTTTCCTTCAAGTTTAACGTTTTTTTGACAATCTGCTTGTCATGCTCATAATCAATAGCTCTTTGCAGCATAATCTTATTAGCCATAACCGGTCCGGCACCATGCCAGGTGGCCACACCATGCTGGCCGGCCGTCCAGTGTTGTAAAAGTTTATGGGTTTTTAAGATATTTTCGGTGGGTTCATCCGAACCGAAGCTATAAAATTCCTCAACGTAATCTTTAACTTCCGGATTTTTCAACTCTTTCAGGGAAGGCATGGTCACAATCAGACCACCGCCGATGTCGCCGGCCAGGGCCATGGTTCGCCAGAATGCATTGCAAATGTTTAGCTTCGATACATTACTCATCAACTCATCCGGCAAGAAGACACCCGATCCGGAAGGTTCTTCCGCACCTTTTGTGGCCGATGCCATACCGCAGGCCCGTCCAGTTTCCCGCAACACCACCATTTCCATCAATTGGTCATTGATGTGGGCGGCTTTTTCAAGCCCTTTGTATTCCTGGATCAGTTTACAGGCCCCTATGATCTGATTCATAAACCCCACTTTACATGTGCCGCCACAGGTCATACGGTGAGTTTTCGCAAAGCGCGTCACCAGTTTCAATGAGTAATTATACTCTCCGCAGTGAAACACCCTTTCCCAGGGAACAAAGACATTATTAAAAATCACCATGGAGGTCTCTCGCTGACCGTACACCGGATTGCCGAGCTCTTCGATGTCATCGGCCTGATCTCTCTCTGCGGAATAAGGCGAATACTGGCATACATAGATGATCCCCTCTGCATCCGTGGGCGTGGCAAATGCGATGGCATAGTCTTCCTCGCCCTTGAAATGAGCGGCCTGGGGTAACACCACCAGTTCATGGCTGGCAAAGGCACCGCTGATGTTTATTTTAGCGCCTCGAACAACGATGCCGTCTTTATTTTTATCCACCAGTTTTAGTGAAAGATACGGATCCGGCCAGTCCAAAGTCTTCTGGCTGCGCTTGCCTCTGGGCTCGGTCAGGGCTCCGGCGACGGAGAGATCTTTTCTCTGCACCATCTTAAGATACTCCAAAAAACGTGGATGATACTCCGTACCCAAATCCTTATCCATTTCCCAGCAAGTACTGGCCAGGGAATGAAAAGCATCATACCCAACACACCTGTAGATACAGGTTCCCAGCATTTCAGCGGTAAAAGTACCTGCTTCAGCCTTTTTGACTAAATCATCAATGCTGGCGCTGACATGGGTGTAGCGGTTGACATCATCGTCGATCAGCGGCGAATAGCAGGTCATGATATCCTTGTAATCCGGGTCCAGGGCCCATGCATAGCTGGCTTTGTTCGCCTCCACAACGGTGCGCGTATTCTTATTCTCAAGGATATTTTCAACCACTTTCCCATTCATAAAAACCCTTGGTTTCAGCACTTTTAAACTCTCTTCAAATTGATCCGGGGTCATTAAAGCCATTTGCTTTTCCTTTCAAGAAGATAAAATATTTATTTTATAATAAAATTTTCCGGCCTTTCTACCCGCAAGCGTATAAGAGGAGCGCATCAAGCGCTCCTCTACCTTTACAGGTTCACTGAGACACTTTGATCTTATAGGAACCGTCCTTTCTATATTCCACTTCGGCTTCTAGGTAAAACACTTTTTTAAGATCAGGTTTCAAATCTTGGAGCATATAATAGGATTCACCGCTTCTGGCACCAGTCGAACAAACAAAAACAATAGGTTTGTCGGTCGGAAGTGTATTTATTTTATTCTCGAGTTGATCAACGGGAATACTGACCGCGCTCTGGAAATGACCGACAGCAAACTCATCTGGATCCCTCACATCAACCAAATAAATGCTCTGCGGATTTTCTTTTAATATTTTTTCAAAGGTCGCAACGTCAATCGACCCTTCTTCGGTGCCGGCCTGTACCTGATAAGTCGCAGGCGCTGCACCGTAAGCCTTTTTCCAGGCCGGGTAACCCGCTGCAAACACCTTTGCATTGCGATAGCCCAACTGTACCGCCCTCCGGGCGGATTCATGGCTCAGCTTTCAGGTGAAGCCGCCACAGTAAAAAATCAGCGGGGTTTTGCTGTCCCGCGGCAATTTGCCCTGCAACTTCTCAAACTGGCTGTCGGGGATGCTGATGGCCGAAGGAATATGGCCTTTGTCGTATTTGGGTTTTTTGGGCCGTGAATCGATGATAACGGCTTCATTGGACTCAACCTGTTTGGCCACATATTCAACGGAAACTGCGGCATAGTTGCCTTTGGCTTTCATCCAGGCCGGAAATCCCGCGGCAAAGACCTTAACGTTCGTATAACCGAGTTTTTCCGCCTTCCAGGCGGATTTGTGACTCAGTTTTCAGGTGGGGCCGCCGCAATAAAAGATCAGAAGCGTATTCTTATCTTTGGGCAGCTGGTCGGTCATTTTGTCAAATTTGCTACCCGGAATATTGACGGCCGTGGGGATGTGCCCGTTGGCATACTTGGGTTTATAGGGCCGTGAATCGACGATCAGCACCCCTGCCGGCTGGGGCACTTTGGCGTACTGCTGCACAAACGCAACCTCCACAATGTCGTGAAACTGCCAGTCTGCTTTGGCCGGTTCGGCGGTCTTCTGGGTGGCGGCACATCCAAATCCCACCGCCAGCACCAGCGCCAGAAAAACCGGCAACCAAAAGGTTCTTTTAAAAGTCATAACAGCATTACCTCCTTTTCCTTTGTTTTCTATGGGTTTGAAAACGGAACAAACGCTCCCCTTTCATTGACCCTGATGGGATTTCGCGGTTATTTGCATTTCGCCGGTGTGGGCGAATCAAACGCATGGTCGTGCAAATAGGTATAAATGTCGGTTATTTCAGTTTCCGACAGCTGCTTCCATTCGTCTTTGCATCCGAACGCCTCAAAGGTCTTTGATTCAAAAACAGATGTCCACTCGGCCTGGGTTCTGTCAGCCGGACTGATGGCCGGCACCTTGGATTCAACTCCTCCACGCTCGAAACAGGCCTTGTAAACCTTGCGATAGATGTATTTGCCCTTGCGTTTATTCCCCCTTTCCAGGGCAAAAGAGACACCCACGGTGCTGAAGACAAAAACCAATGCCAGCAGGGTTAAAAATGTCTTTTTGAACATGTTTCCTCCTTTAAATAAAATTTCGGTTTATTTCTGAATGTTGTGTTAAATAGAGAATTTAATTGCCATAGCGCCGTGCGAAGGATGGTTCACAGCTGCTACCTTTTAAAAAAGAAATTAGATAGCAATCATCGTGCCAAGTCGGTTAACATTATATTGACCTGAATTTATTATATAAATTAAATTATTAGCGCACCCTGCCGATTCATTTGGTTAACATATGTTAACACATGTTAAGTTAACAGGTTAACATCCACCCATAACAAAATAGATCACGATAGCGAACCCATTGGGAATTTGAATAGTGTCACTTTTGACTCCATCACAAAAATCAGATATTATGGTTACATGAAGTCTGCCTTTCTAATCATTTGCCTGTCGATTTCAATGTTGGCCGGCGGCTGTGCTGAACTTCAGGGCAAATCAGTAAAAACGTACCAATTAGAATATAATGCAGCGGTTCAGGCCAGCGCGGATGCATTGGAAGATCTTGAAATATATATTTTAAATGCAGAAACGGATGAATTAAGAACCGAAATACTGGCAAGACGTGGGGACGGCACTCCCGTCACTGTGGAAGTTAAACGGGTGGATCGAAATTTTACCCAAGTCGCCGTTGGCACCGGCGCCGGGGTCGCTCGCTACCTGGATAAAGAAGTTTCAGATCAGATTCACGAGTTTATTCGGAAACAGCTGGTCAAGCCGTCAAAGGGCATTAAATGGCCTGAATAATAAACTCCGATTTAATTTTCATCTTTCTTCTTTAGTTTGGAGTAGCCCGGGATTAACGTCTGGGTACTGATCACACCGGAAAGTAGCCGGATCTTGTTATGTACAAAATCTCCGATGGTTTCAGCATCCGAGGAGACCAGATCGCGCCTCAACACGATTTTGGCAATGATATCCACATTGCCGTGGACTGAATGCACTTCTTTTACTTCTTCAAGTTTGATGAGTTTATCGACAAGACGGACCTCCTTTTTAGCCGACGCGTTGATCAGCACAAAAGCGGTAATCTCCCGTAGCATTTCAGGGTACTCGGTCTTTTTTAATTTAGCCATTTTTTTCCGAAAATCCTCCATGTTCTTGGGAACCAGCTGACTGATGCCAATTCCATATCTGAGTCCGTGGTTTTTCTTCTCCCATTGGTGAACCGATATGAAGGTATAAAGATCCGCCAGGGTTCTGCCCGGGAAGAATTCGCCCAGACGCCCCTTTTTAATGATAGCAATTAGCGGCTCATAAATGGTTTCATACCAGTCTTTCGCCGCTTTTTGAAGGACGACCGGTGCGGCGGCTTTCTTTTCAAGGTAATCCCGGTGTCTGGATATCTGCTCGATTAAATGTTCGTATTGGCCAAAA
>JAUVTR010000198.1 GCA_030601425.1 Desulfobacterales bacterium | reverse complement strand
AAATATACCACACGACTTTTGTAACATATTTGTGGGACATGACACTAGATGGACAGACGCTTTATTTTTATATATTATGATTAACTCGAGAAGCTATCTCAAAAATGCATGTGCTTAAAATGTAAACCATTCATGAATCGTGAGGGAAATATGTGTCAGGGCTTTAAGTTTGCTGGCGTTGCTTCAGGACTAAAAAAGGACGGCAAGAAGGATCTTGGCTTAATTTATTCTGAAATTCCTGCCAATGTCGCCGGAGTATTTACGCGTAATGAAGTTAAGGCAGCACCCGTTATCCTGGATATGCAGCGCATCGTTTCAGGTACCTGTCAGGCGGTTATTGCCAACAGCGGCAATGCCAATTGCTGTACGGGAGAAAAAGGGATGCAGGATGCCATTTCAACGGCGCGCTGGACTGCTAAAGCGCTTGCTTTGTCCGAAGAACAGGTGCTGGTGACTTCCACCGGTGTTATCGGGGAACCACTTGCCGCTGAAAAGATTCAAGCAGCCGTTCCGGATCTTGTTAACGATCTCGATCCGGATCGAATATCCGACTTTGCCGAGGCGATTATGACCACCGATACGGTGCCCAAAGTTGTCAGCAAAAAAGGGAATCTGGACGGAAAATCCTTTACGGTGACCGGGGTTGCCAAGGGGGCCGGAATGATACGCCCGGACATGGCCACGCTGCTATGCTTTGTGATGACCGATGCGGCGTGCCCGTCAGATATACTTTATGAGATGCTGTTGAAGTCAATCGATCATACGCTAAACCGCATCACCATAGACGGCGATACCAGTACAAATGATACCGCTCTTTTGATCGCAAACGGCTTGTCCGGGGCGGTGATAAACAGTAACGCTCAAAACAGACAATTTCAACCAATCCTTGATGAGGTTTTGATGTCACTGGGAAAACAGCTTATTAAGGATGCAGAAGGCGCCACCAAACTGGTCGAGATTGCGGTGAAAGGCGCTAAATCTGATGTCGATGCGTATCGGATTGCCGACACCATCGCCCATTCTAATTTATTGAAAACAGCTCTATTTGGTGAAGATGCCAACTGGGGAAGAATTCTTGCGGCCGCCGGCAGGGCAGGTGTGCCGATTCAACCCGATGCGATCGATATCTATTTTTCTGATGTGTGGATGGTAAAAAGCGGGATGGGTTGCGGCAAAAAAGCAGAGGCCGAAGCCGCTCAGATCCTCAAACAGCCCGAGTATACCATAACGATTGATTTAAAAGCCGGCAAGGGTGTGGCATCGGTGTTTACCTGTGATTTTTCCATCGACTATGTAAAAATCAACGCCTCGTACCGCTCCTGAAAATTACTTTTAAACCTTTATCTTTCGCCCGAGGGCGGTGTTACGGCTCGCTTCAGAATGCTCACACCAACAAGTGAGCTAAAGTGTAAAATGATCTAAAATGCCTAAAGTTAATGAATTCTGTCTTTTTTATTAAAAAGATGGAGCGAAGCGACACCATAACTTTAGGCACTTTAGCTCATTTTAGTTCATTTTAGGCATTTTTTTCTAGTTGTTGTTAAGATCTAAGGATTTAAAAATCAACTTAACGATCTTGTTTCAAAAGTGGCTCAACCATGGCTGAGATGCGATTGCAGAAATTTCTTTCAGGAGCGGGCATATGTTCCCGGCGCAAGGGAGAAGAATATATCAAAGCAGGCTGGGTAAAGGTTAACGGAAAGATCGTCACCGAGCTTGGCGTAAAAGTTGATCCGGACAGAGATGTTGTTGAAGTCGATAGTGACGCCATTCGATCCGATACCGTGCCAATCTACATCGCCTTAAACAAACCCAGAGGTTATGTCTCCAGCTGTCATCAACAAAATGAAAAAATTGTGCTGGATCTTTTAGATATTGCTGAAAGGGTCTATCCAATCGGAAGGCTGGACAAGGACTCCAGCGGGCTTTTGCTGTTGACCAATGACGGCCGTCTGCATCACCGGCTTTCGCACCCATCTTTTAATCACGAGAAGGAGTATGAAGTCACGGTTGCCAAGCCGCTGCCCGAGGGGGCTTTGCGAAAACTGGCGAACGGTTTGCCTATGATGGGGACCCGAACGCGCCCGGCACGCGTTAAACGAATTTCCGCCAAACGCTTCTGGATTGTTTTACAGGAAGGAAAAAATAGACAAATCAGACGGATGGTTCGAAAAGTGGGAAACCAGGTTGTTGATTTAAGGCGCATTCGAATAGCGAACATCGAGCTGGGCAGTTTGCCTCTGGGCCGCTGGAGGCATCTGACGAAAAAGGAAAACGATGATCTGTTCAAGGCACTGTAAATTGTATTCGAAGCGTGAAGCTATTTAAACGGTCATATCGCACTTGCGCCGCCATCCACTAACAGGGTTTGGCCGCTAATAAAATTCGAACCTTCTGAACATAGAAAAAGGACCGGGTGGGCGATATCTATGGGTTCGGCGATTCTTCCCATAGGGATCGTTTTAATGATCGCATCATGTAAATCTTTATTTGACCAAAAGGCTTCACTGAATGTTGTTCGAACCATACACGGAGCGACGGCATTTACCTGGATATTAAAAGGAGCGAGCTCCTGCGCCATAACTTTGGTTAACATTTCAATGCCGGCCTTGGCAATTCCATAAATTCCCATAGCAGGTGCTGATCTTCTGGCAGCAATCGATGAGATGTTTACGATTTTTCCCTTTTGCTGTGCGCGCATAATCTGGCCTGCTTTGCGGGAACACAAAAAAGTTCCGTTTAGATTTGAATCGATTATTTTATTCCACAACCCCGGATCAGCATCTACCACACCACTTATAATGTTCATGCCCACATTGTTAATGAGTCCATCAAGTTGGCCAAAACGTTCAAGGGTTTGATCAAAAAGCTTTGCAACTTCTTCGAATTTGGCAACATGGCTCTGAACGGCTAAAAGATTGTCACCGGCTTGAAGTTTTTCAGTCGCTAAATCCAGCCCTTCCTGTTTTCTTCCGCAGATGACCACTTTAGCCTTTTGCTCGAGAAGCAATTTGGTAATTTCAAGTCCGATTCCTCGGCTGCCACCCGTGATAACAAAAACCTGGTCTTCAAGGTTATAGACGAGTTGACTCATTGCGACCCCCTTATATCTTTCCGATTTTTTACTGATTGGATAGTATTTTGTATTCAAACCTGATGCAAGTTCAAATTGGACGATTTAAAAATATGAGAAGATGCTTCGGTAGAAGAGGGTAAGCCCAAGGGTGATTTGGGGCAAAAATAGGGTAACAATAAAACGATGGGGAAGCGAAGACCATATATGATTTAAGGCGATGGGAGGCGCTTATTAAGCAAGTTCTAAAGATTAGAACCCATCTCAAAAAGGTGGATTAGGGTTCAGGGTAAGGCGCAAAGCGATTCGAAAGCGGAGCATACACGTTAGTATGTGAGCATTTTGAATCGGTTTGCAACGCCGCCATGGGCACTTAGACGCATTTTTGAGATGGGTTCTACTCAATATATACGCTTTGTCCGGGATAAATGGTATCGTTTGGCCATAATTGATTTAAATAAAGAAATCGCTTCAAGACCATATTGTGCCGTCTGGCAATTAAAAACGGACTGTCGCCTGATTTTACTTTGTAAGTGTTTAAACCTTCAACCTTTGGAGGCATTTTTTGGCCATCGAATATGGTTAAGGTCTGACCTTTGTGCAAATCGGTCTTTGATAAATGATTGAGTTCCTGTATTTTTTTAGTTGTTGTTCCATATTGTTTGGCGATGGTCCAGAGTGAGTCGCCTTTTTTGACCACATGGACAACACTGCGGCCGTATTTGGGCATCGAAATTTTTGGCGGGCGATATCGATAACCTCTTTGCGGGATCTTAAGTAATCTGCCGGCAACAATATAATTCGAACGGCGCAAATTGTTTGCCCGCATGATTTTGCTGACGCTGGTTCGATATCGTTTGGCAATCAATGAGAGGGTTTCACCGGGACGTACCCGATGATATGCATAAGCCCTGCTGGGGGGTGTTGATACCGGTATTTGATCCAGTTGAGTCAGTAGAACTTCACTTTTATAGGGGGGAACTTTGAGGGGGTAACGGTCCTCCGGGGATATTTTATAGCGCAATTCAGGATTCAGTTCGTAGAGCGCTGTTTCCTCAGCCCCAATTGATCTGGCCACATCCTTTAGCGATACCTGTTTAGAAATCGTGACCGTTTCAAATTGCAGTGGCATATCAACATCGGTGAGATGCAAACCGTACATTTCCGGCTGATCCAGAATATGAAGGGTGGCTAAGAACCTGGGAACATAACGCGCCGTCTCGCGGGGCAAACGTTCATAAAGATCCCAAAAGTTGTCCAGATAATTAACATTCTGGCGACGAATGACATTTAGAACTCTTCCTTCTCCACAGTTATAGGCGGCCAAAACAGTTGTCCAGTCGCCAAAAATCGCATGCAGCTCCTTAAGATAATCGATAGCGGCCCGGGTAGATTTCATTGGATCCATACGCTCATCTATCAATTTATCCCGTTTGAGTCCGAACTTGTAACCGGTAGAAGGAATAAATTGCCATAGACCCAGAGCTCTGGAACGTGAAAGTGCTTTAACTTTAAAACCGCTTTCGATTAGCGGCAGCCAGGACAGTTCTTCAGGAAGACCGGCTTCTTTTAGAGCGGCAACAATGTGCTGTCGGTATCTGCCTGAGCGTCTGTACGATTCGATGAAAAATTCTCTTTCATTGCCTTTCGTGAAACGATCAATTTCAGCCTGGATATGTTTATTCATTACCCGCGGAATAGCATTGTGGCTTCCATTCACAACGATATGGCGCGAGGCATAGATTTCCAATATGCGCTTGGATACCATATAGCGCAGATCTTCTTTTTGCTGGACTAATTTGGTGTGATCGGAGGTATCGACTTTCAGGATTAAGGCATACGCCTGGTCCAGGGCTTGCAGCGCATTTTCGAGTTCTCCGTTTTGCCAGAAATCCTGGGATACCTGACACAGATCAAGGGCTTCATCCAGGAAAGTTTGATTCTTTTTTGTAAAAGTCGTGTTCTTTTCGGCTGGATTCTCGTTATTGCCAAATTCGATTGCGGCATTAGGCTCGGCCGATTCGAGTTCTTTTTCCTCTAAATTATAATCTTTGATACCGAATGCGTCCGTTTGAGCACTATGCGGGTTGTTAGAATTAGCGTTCTGAGTGAGTTTAATAAAAGCAGGTGTCGACGATGCGGTGGTTTGAGCACGATCCTCTTGGGGCAAGGACTGGTTTTGAATTAAATGTGCGCAGCCAATAAAAGAAATCCACAAGCAGAGAAAAAAAATGTAGCGAAAATTCATCAGTTCAGTTCCCAATATCGAATTTTGATGTTATATACCATTATTCCTTTGGTTAGTAAAATGATATGCAAAAAAAACTGCAATCTTTACTTTTTTTAAAAAATGATTAATCTGCAGTACTTAAATGTTTTTCGTCCGCTGATGTATTTGAATATCGTCAATTTTAATAAAAACTTAACCCTAAAGCCAGCCGCCAAACGGCACATGTGTTGCCGGGTGGGGATTGAAAGCCGGGTTAGGGCATCTGAATGCGCAGTAAATTTCTCTTTATATAATAAGGAAAACGCTTGAAAACAATAAGGATTAATTGTAGAATCCTATTTTGCTATACTTGTTTTTAAATGGGAATTAGAATCGCCTCTAAAATTGGGTCAGTTAGCTACTTACGAGGATATTTTTATTGATTTCCGGGGGGCGATCTAAAGATTTCAAGAACTGCTTCCAGTGCACCTTCGATTCCAAGTCTGTGAAAACAAAAATCTGATCGTCTTTTTGATACATCTGTCTGGTCTTCGGCATGATGGTTGAAAATCGTTTGGTTAAGTTTTAAAAATATAAGATATCCGTTAATAATGAAAGAAAATAGAAGAAAAACGGCTAAATTTTTCAATATTTAGTTATTTTAACCAATAAAAGCCTATATCTCTTTGTAGTTCATCTTGATATTTTCTGAAAAGAAAACTAAAAAGACTAGTTTTAAGTGCGGAGGATTGTCCCGCCTTTTTTCAAGAATTTTTAAAATAATTTTAGAGGGTTAAGTTGTTAGGCCGGCGTAGCTCAGCTGGTAGAGCAACTGATTTGTAATCAGTGGGCCGGGGGTTCGAATCCCTCCGCTGGCTCCATGTATGATTCCCGACGTGGAGTGAATTCCGCAACTTGAATACCCTGTCCGCATATAGCTTGATTGAAGTTGATTTAAGGTGGGGTTCCCGAGTGGTCAAAGGGAACAGACTGTAAATCTGTCGGCGAAGCCTTCGGAGGTTCGAATCCTCCCCCCACCACCAACCTTAACTGAGTCGTATGTAGGAGATTTCGGTTTATTTAGGGATCGATTCGTACTACATGGCTTCCTGCATGGGCATGATTTCAGTTATTTTAAGGAGAACGGACTTAATCTCCATTTTTTAAATTCGCACTGCGAACACAGGTAACCAGATGACTGAGCGGGAGTAGCTCAGTTGGTAGAGCTTCAGCCTTCCAAGCTGGATGTCGCGAGTTCGAATCTCGTCTCCCGCTCCAAGCAAGCATGGGTTCCGCTTTTATTCGCATACAGCGATGCACTTACTCGGAGCTGCTTTCTATCTGTTTGCCCACGTAGCTCAGTCGGTAGAGCGCTTCCTTGGTAAGGAAGAGGTTCACCGGTTCGATCCCGGTCGTGGGCTCCAATAAAAATAAGGTCGTTTGGGAGTGTGTTTGCCGGCCACGGTCTTAATGGGTTCTAATATTAGATTATATGTTAAAAATTTATTAATTTAAAAAGTATGGGAGGATGAGACGATGGCGAAGGAGAAGTTTAAGCGAACCAAGCCGCATGTAAACGTAGGCACGATTGGTCACATAGATCATGGCAAGACGACGTTGACCGCGGCGATCACCAAGCATTTGGGCATGAAAGGCTTGGCGGATTTTGTTCCGTTTGACC
>JAUVTR010000112.1 GCA_030601425.1 Desulfobacterales bacterium | reverse complement strand
GAGTTTTCCGTCGTTCAACTCTAAAACGCGATTTAACGGCCGTGGAATTCCACCGGATATCCTTGGACCTGAAATTGTACCCATCGCAAATACAGCCAATAGTCGGCTAATTACCATCAACCGCTTGGGATTTATCAACGTTCAATAGAGGTTAATGTAAAATGGGAACTATAATAATCCGGAGAACTTTAAAGGATGAAAAAGGATTTTCATTGATTGAATTGCTGATTGCCATGTCCGTCCTGGCCATCGGCATGCTGGCAGCCGCTTCAATGCAGTATTCGGCAGTGCGCAACAACACCCAGGGCAATGTGAGCACCCAGGCCAGCATGTTGGCCAAATCCCAGCTTGAGATGCTTAAAAACCAGGATATCGGCTCAGCCGTTCTGGCAGCGGGTGACTATAGTGACGCGACACCCATTGATGAAAATGGAAATCCCGGTGGAATTTACAATCGGTTCTGGAGAATTGATCCTTTAGGGACCTCGGCGCGTCGTATACGGGTGACGGTTCAATGGACCAAATTTGGCGATTCGCGTAGCGTGGTGGTGCGATCCAATACAAAGGGAAGCGGCGTATGAAAAGTGCAATTCAACCCTATTTAAATTCAAAGGAAATTAAGAAATTTAAAAAAGGAACCGCATCAGGGTTTACCCTGGTTGAGGTCCTGATGTGTTTGGCCATTCTGTCCGTTTTATTTGGGACGGTTTACCGATCTTTTGATATTTTCACCCGATCCTTCACCAAAGAAAATGTCAAAGCGGGTGTCCAGCAACGAACCCGAATTGGTATCGATCTGATGACGCGTGATATTCGGCTGGCCGGACTGGATCCGTTGGGCACGGCCAATGCGCGAATTATAGCTGCCGACGCTGAAAACATTCAATTTTCCGCCGACCTCAACTATGACGGCGATGCGAATGATCCTTTTGAAAATATCACTTACGCCTTAGCCGGCGATCTCCTCAGGCAGACCAGCGATTTAGGAACCGGCTCTGTTACCGACACCTTGCTGGATAATGTCGACGCTTTAGCGTTTACGTATCTGGATGCATCGGACACACCGATGGCTGCTCCGGTGGGCAACCCGGAGGATATCCGCACTGTGATTGTGTCTTTGACCATACAGCGCCCAGCAGGCCGGGACGGACCGATTAGCCGAACATATACCACCCGGGTCAGATGTCGCAATTTATAAGGAAGAGAAAAAAATATGATTAAATCATTGAAATACACCATTGACAATGAAAACGGCTTTATACTGGGCACAGCCATTCTGGTTTCGGCTATTCTGGTCTTAGCCGGCGTTTTGGCGATCTGGACTGCCAACACGGAGCTCAAAACGGTTCGCAATGAAACCCAGATGACCATGGAGTTTTATAATGCCGAAGCCGGCGTGATCGATGCTCTTGAAAATTATAACAGCGGTCCGACCAAGTGGCTGACCAACGATTTTCTGGCTGCCGATCCGATCGATGCCAACAGTACGGTTAATTCCAGTGACGAGGAGGGCAATGTGGTCGCCGCTGTTGAAGTGCGCTGCATCGAAAGTACGGCAACTCCGGTGTCCGGTCTGACCCAATCAGCCAATAACATACCGCGGCAAGCCCACATCGGTCCGCCGCCGGCGGGTTCGGGTTACAGCCTGAAGTATTTTGAAGTACGGCGTTACGGTATAACGGGGACCTCAACCAATGGCAATAGTCAGATTCAGGTGGGGGCCTGGAAGGTATTTAATAAATTCTAAAAAAACAAAACGGCCAGGGAAGCGAACGCTTCTGTTTTGATAAAGATAAGGAGATTCAGGCATGAAAAAATGCTTATGGGTCGCGCTAATGTTGATCGTGAGCACGGCAGTTCCCATCTGGGCCGACGATACCGAAATTTACGGCACCGTCACCAATCCGGACTTAGAACCCAACATTCTGATCATTTTCGACTCCTCCGGCAGCATGTCCACCGTGGATGTGCCGGGCGATCCGTATGATCCGACAAGTACCTACGCAGGATCTTATCCCACCGATGCAGTGTACCAGCGTTACTGGGACAAAGCGAACAAGGTTTATATCTGGCAGTTATTTGCTTCAGATATAAATGACCTTAACTGTGATGCGGTTAAAAACGAATTGCTCTCAGACGGAAATGCGCGTGCCAAAATCCGGGCCACAAGTTACACTTGTGGCGGTAAAATAAATCGACGGCTTCGTCTCGGCAATTATATGAACTACGATGAGTCCGGTATCGGGACACCTCTCAGCAGAATTGATGTGGCCAAACAAGTTGTTACAGACTTGATCAACACCACCACCGGCGTGCGCTTCGGCATCATGAAATTTAACCCTGATCAAGGTGGACATATCCTTGACGAGATCGGTACCGATAAAACTACTTTAATCAATGATATCGCTAACATTACGGCCAGCGGCTGGACTCCCCTGGCAGAGACCCTGGCCGAGGCCGGGCTCTATTTTGCCGGCATGAGCAGCTGGTACAATTCCGGTGTCACCTATACATCCCCCATGCAGGAGCGCTGCCAGAAAAATTACATCATCATTATGACCGACGGGCAGTCCACCCAGGATATCGACTCCAGACTGACCGATACCAATTATATCAATGGAGATAAAATCGGCGATTATGACCACGACCATAGCGGTTCGGAAGCCGATTACGCCGATGACGGTTCCGACTATTTGGATGATGTTGCCAAATATCTTTATGAAAATGATACCAATCTCACTCTGGGAGACGGCACCTCATTTGATAAGCAAAATATCACTACTTTTACCATTGGGTTTAAGACCTCCCAACAGCTTTTACAGGATACCGCCACCAACGGTGGAGGTGAATACTTTACGGCCGACAACATATCGGATCTGGCCCTGGCCTTTGAGCAGATTTTAACGACCATCTCCGAAAAAAATGCGGTTTTTGTGGCTCCGGTGGTTCCCATCAGCCGCATGAACCGGACCTATGCCGGTGATAAAATCTATCTGGGATTTTTCAAACCCCAGCAAAGCGGTCGCTGGATCGGCAATATCAAGCGCTACGCTCTGGACAGTGACGGGATCCTGTATGATGCAACCGGGGCTGTGGCCTGCACACCGGATGGATTGATAAAAGACAACGCCCTTTCTTTTTGGACAACCCTGGGAAATGACGGACCGGATGCGGAAAAAGGCGGCACAGCTGAAGCCCTCGGCTTGATGATCGAAAGCCCCACGGC
This sequence comes from Desulfobacterales bacterium, assembly GCA_030601425.1. Classification (GTDB taxonomy): domain Bacteria; phylum Desulfobacterota; class Desulfobacteria; order Desulfobacterales; family JAHEIW01; genus JAHEIW01. The sequence goes on along the minus strand of JAUVTR010000112.1, from coordinate 7,218 downwards.
GCGCAATCTCTATACCTATACCGGCTCTATAGCGGACCTGGCCGATACGGCCAACGCGTTTGGGGATTCAAATGCCAATATCACCGATACGGATCTGGCTGTGGCTTCAAGTGCGGAAAGAACAAATTTGTTCACCTCGGTTCACGAAGGCGATCTGGGTGACATTATTCATTCCGAGCCGGCGGTGGTGCATTATCCGGATCCGGATGGCAATCCGGCCACCGACGATGCCAAAACCATGATTTATTCCGGTGCCAATGACGGCATCCTGCATGCATTTGATGATGATGACGGCAGCGAAATCTGGGGATTTATTGCGCCGCAACAGCTGGGTCGTTTGAAATTACTTGATAATGCCGATCACGACTACTTCATGGACGGTTCACCATCTGTCTATTACGGATCAAGCCGGAAAATTTTGATTATGGGTGAGCGCCGCGGTGGGGAGGCTTATGTGGCCCTGGATATCAGCACGCATGATGCCCCTGACTGGCTGTACTCTATCGGATCGAATTTCTTGGATCCGGATCCGTCAAACAACCCGGATACCGATATCTATGAGTCACTGGGGCAATCCTGGGGCAGGCCCCAGGCAGTCACCGTGGCCACCAATGCCACCTGGAGTGAGAGCGGTTCGCCGTGTAATGTGACTATCAATACCGATGTGGAAGACGTCTTTTTGATACCCGGTGGCTATGATAACAACCAGGATCTGGCTACTCCCAGTACAACCGATGCGGTGGGCCGGGCTTTATTTGGCGTGCGGATTACTGACGGCCAGCTGATTAGCGGGTTGAATTTTAATGCAGTCCTTAATGCGACCCTGGGTATGACCCATTCTATTGTGGACCTGTCGGGTGTTGATCACGACGGTGACGGTATTGTCAGTCGTATTTATGCCGGCGATCTGGGAGGGAATATCTTTGCCTTTAAAGACGATGTGGTCATGTCCTTTTGCGGGGGCAGCGTTTCAAAGTCGATTGCAGACGGTACCTGGACTGCGCAGAAACTGTTTTCTGCTTCTGCGGCGGATAACGTTCAGCGTAAGATTCTATATGCACCTGATGTGGTTGGTGAAACATACGGCGAGTTTATCTTCTTTGGGACCGGCGATCGGACGGATCCCAATGAAACCGGCGTGGTCAACCGTTTTTATGCCATCAAAAATGATGGGTCAGTAGCCGGCACGCTGGATGAAACGGATCTGGTCGATGTGACCGATGATCTGATTCAACTCGGCACAGAAGCTGAAAAGCTGGCAACCCAAACCAGTCTTGAAAATGGCAAGGGCTGGTTTATCCGACTGGAGAACCCGGGTGAAAAAGTAGTGGCCTCCCCAAGGGTTTATGGGGGTGTGGCTTATTTTACGACCTACACACCGGACACCGGCGGCGGCGAAGGTGATCCCTGCGCAGCTTCTACGGTGCGAGGGGTGGGCCGTCTTTACGCAGTGGATTATAAAACCGGTGCCTCGGTGAGCGATTTTAGTTCGGAGGTCGAAATCGATGATGACGGTAATGTGGCCGACCTCGGCAAAAAGGACCGCCTCATTGCCATCGGAACCGCGATTCCATCCGCCCCGGTGATTGCAATCCTGGAAAACGGTGCCCAGATTTTTATCGGGGTTGAAGGCGGCATCGTCAGCATGCCGGCCATCGCCACCCCCGATATGAACCGTTATTACTGGCATCAAATGTTTTAGGGAAAGGAAGAAAGAATGAATTTCACATCTAAAAAATTTGCCAAGCTTGTTTATCGTTGTCTGTTTATCGGGTTTGCTCTACTGATGCTTCCCGCAAATTCCTTTGCCGGGACTGACATACTCAAAAATTTCAGCTTTGATGATTGCGATCCATTCGAAGCGCGCGCCCTAATTATGGAGGTTCATAGCAAAAAGGCTCAACTGGTTGCTGCGGAGCAAACCATTTATGTGGTTGATATGAGCCTTGGAGACCAACGATTAATCACCGAGATCGCGGACGCGGAGGGCAACCAAACTGATTTTGGGTCATTTATGCGGGGGCAATGGGTTTACGTTAAAGGATTCAAACATATCAACGGTGGTGTTGTGGCATCCCTGATTCAAAAAATCGACCCGCCGGTGAGCAAAAAGCCGGTTCTACGTAAAATTAATAAAAAAACCAGGCGCTATAAAAGTATCAGGAGACGGGCGGTTGTTATAAAACAATAAAATATGACCTTGGTGAGTCCCGGATGGTTACGAAGTATCACGTATCTCAGTAAGGCAGTAAATATTTTGATATGAGAAAATATTAAAATTTCAATTCAGGGTTATCTGCCTTCACGAATTTTCAACATAGATTGAAAAGCGAATTGCGTACTGCCCATCGGTATTTCAAAGGTTTTCTCAATTCCGCCCCTAGCTCTTGATAATTTTTCGCGGAATCCGGAATTGTAAACGCTTTTTGTCTCCAAAACCTTTCCTTGTGCGTCAAGAAATAAAATCCAAACTGACAATTGATCATACCCGCGCTTAGCACCTCCTCCAATGTTTAATTTAAGGGTACCCGGCTGAGTAACATATTGATATTCCAAAAAGACATCGTTTGACTCCCAGGATCCTGTGTGCGGGCCACCCTGGCGTATTGAAATTCGATCCTGGGGTGCAACCGTCGGCTGTAAACCTTGACAGGCAGCCAATACAATTGAAAAAAAAACCAGGCAGCTTATGATCCCCTCCGCTATAGAATTCTTTAATTCCATTTTTATCTCCTTTTCGAAAATAAAAACCTTTAGAAAATTGAAATGTTTTGTTCGGTTGTTGGCTTAAGTTCAGCATATGCCTCGCTAAAATTAAAGGATTCTAACCCTTTTTACACAAAATTGCACATTTTTGTTACCTAAATTACACATTTATTGGCTAATTAAAATGGAAATTATTTTCCCATATTGTTTAACTTGTTGAAAAGGTGATGAATTTTCAATCAATAGATTTTGGTACAGTTCTTGCGAACATTATCGTAAGGAAGCGTAACCGGGCCCATTTATTTGTTCCTTTTCTGATCATTTCTTGTGAGACCTCCATTCAGTAAAAAAATGTGGCTGCCAAGGAAAAAATGGGCTTCAGAGTTTTAAGGTGAAATTAGCTTTTTAAGAAGAAATTTAATTTTTCTTTTAATTCTTATAAGTTATATGACATTTTGTAGCACTTTTTATTGACACTATAGCTATTTTACTGTAAATTTTTTTCCGGAAGCTTGATTATTACATATTTAAGGGATTTTCTATCGCTCAATCCGCTATGAAAGCGATTTTAAAAAAAGTAATAAATTAAAGCCTTCGGAGGAACCGGAATCTTCCTTTTGGGGGTTTTTCTTTTATACCCAGATAAAGCCAAACCTCGAGTAATCGGGGGACGGAAAACTGCGGGTCCGGCGGGTTAAGAAGCCGGATAGCCGGGTTACCTTGGATAAAGATAAAATGGTGACTCGGCTTTTTTTATAGGAGTATTAAGGTCATGAGAAATAAATCAGGATTTTCGCTTATCGAGCTTCTGGTGGTGATCGCCGTCATTGCTGTGGTTTCTGCAGTTATGGTACCCAGTATCATCAGCTGGCGCAATGGCGCCAAGCTAAGAGGTGCTGCCGGTAATCTGAAAGGCGATCTGGAAATGGCCAAAGTAAACGCCATAAAACAGAATAATTTTGTAGCTGTCAAGTTTAATGGCAATGCTTATGAGGTCTTTGTGGATATGAGTGGCGATGGCAATCGGGATGCCGATGAACCACTCTTAAAAACTAGAACCCTCCCTGCCGGTGTCATATTCGACTTTAGTCATGAAGACTGGACTTTTTTGGGTAATGTGACGAGATTTAACGGCAGAGGAACCGCCGATAATGGTACGGCAGTCTTAACAAATGTTCAGGGGCAGGAAAGACACATCAAGATATCTCCTTTAGGACGTATACGGGTGGAAATTCTGAATTAGATGCACTTCATTGTGGAGAATATATTATGGCTCATAAAAATAGTAACGGACCGTTACTAAAAAATAAAAAGGGTTATATGATTATGGAAGCCACGATTGCCATTGCCATATTTGCAATTGGATTTATGGCTGTTGCGACCCTGGTCTTTTCTGCTGCCCGAAACAATACCAACGGAAATATTTTAACGAATGCCAATATGCTGGCCAGAGAAAAGATGGAGGAGCTCAAAAGCAAGACGGACTTAACTGAACTCGATACCTCTGAAGCACCGGAAACAGTCGGTGGTATGTTCACGCGTACATGGACTGCCAGCGACCCGCTTGCATTTGGTACCTCTCGGCAGATTCAAGTCATTGTGAGCTGGACGCGCAAAGGAAAAAATCAACAGGTGGTTATGGAAACGATAACCAAAGGCAAAGGAATATGACTAATTCTCTTTACACGCATAGAAAACGGGCAAGGTTTCGATTACGCATCGCCAAGCGCCAAGCCGGTTTCACCATGGTAGATATTTTGGTGGGGCTCGCGTTGGCATCTGTGGTTATGGTTGCCATCATAAGCCTGTTTACCACCGTTGGGCGCTCATATACACTCCAGAACGTTGCCGCTGATGTCCAGCAGGTTACCCGAGCCGGCATTGAGCATATGGCGCAGAATATACGCATGGCCGGCCTCGATCCTTTTGGAGGTGCTGGAGCCGAAATTACAGAATTTAAAGCCGATAAAATCCGATTTAGCCTTGATCGCTGCGACAGCCCGATAGGAACGGAAGGCTGCGGATTTCCCGATGGTGATGTAGACGATAAATTTGAAAAAGTTACATACCAGTGGGATCCCGCAGAAAGAAAACTTAAGCAGGTTCTATATGAGGGAACTGGAAGTCAGTACACGGCAACCCTAATCGAAAATGTCAGCAACTTACAGTTTATCTACCTTGATAACGATAATGGGACGCCGGCCACTACTGCAGATATCAGGACGGTTATCATTACCCTGACTGTAGAGGATCCTGCCGGACGCGGCGGAACGATCAGTCGTACGTATTCCGCACGGGTTGGAATCCGAAATCTTGGTTTGTAATCGCCGTTTGACCTGTAATCAAAAGAGGAAATTTCACGATGCAAAAGCTGATTCAACAATTAAAAAATGAAGACGGATACTTCTTGATTATATCCACCATGATGCTGCTGGCTTTGATTACGATCATCAGTATTGCGGCTTCTAATACCGCCAGAACAGAGGTGCAAACCGCCGGAAACGATTTAACGTATCAGCGCAACCTTTATCTGGCGGAAGGCGCTACCATGGAAGCAGTGGACCAACTGCAAAATGATCCCGACCCCAGGAATCTGCCTTTTGTTGAAGCCGGGCTTAAAGTAATCGATGATGAAAATTTTGCGGATAACTGGGAGGCGAACTCACAGGCGGTCACAACGACGATGGATTCTAGCGGCAAAACCCGTTTTCGGGTCGGTTACGAGGGAACCCCTGCGGGTTATTCACTGGGTATGGGCAAGTCCAGGGTGCATGGATTTGCAGTTTATGGCCGCACCGAAAAACAGGGCGTAACGACCATCAAGGTCGGATATCGTAGAGCATTTTAGCACGCATTGAGCTGCAGGAGACTGCTTATGTTTAACCACAACGACGTTACTTCTTACCTGCAAAGATTAAGACACCAGCACCAGCACTGGCTGCGGGTACTGGTCATCGAGTTTTGCGTTTTGACAGCCGGTATCCTGTTTTTCGGCGCCATGACCGCATACAGCGTTGATCTCGCAGATGTACCCATGTTTACCAAAATCAATCCGCCGCCGCCCAACCTGATGATCTTGCAGGATGATTCCGGCAGCATGACCTTTGAAATCCTCTTCAGGGGAGGATATGACGGGCAATTTCCAAACCCGGACAGCTCAGTTACAGAAGGATTCTGTTATGTCTTCGATGATATGGGCGATGGTTACAATATAGATGATTCCTGGAGACAGCTGGGTAAGAAGGGCCGAGAATACTGGCGTTCCCAGTGGCATGAGATCAATGTAGTATATTACAACCCCAATGTCACTTACGGGCCCTGGACCAGTTACACAGGGCAAACTTTCTTGCCTGCTGATAAAGATAATCCCCTGGTTCATCCTTTGCAGACAAAAACGCTCGATCTGGATAAAGAATCATTTACGGTTGATCTTGACAATGATGGTGATGGCAGTGTCGATGGCAAGCTTAAGATTCCATGGGCTCATTATTTTGTCAAAGCCCTTAATGAGACCAATTACCTGGTGGTCATGAAAAATGGCACCATTTCATACTACACGTTTACCACCGACGGCGAAGACGCACCCAATGACAAGATAGAGACGCTTACACCCGTGGCGGTTCCCCCGGACGACATCGCGCGGGTCTATGATGACGACCGCCAGAATTTTGCCGACTGGTTTAGCTATTACCGCCGGCGCGAATTTGTGGCTAAAGCAGCCATTGCCCGGGTCATTCATGATCTGGAGGGAGTACGCGTTGGCATTTTGGGGATCAACAACAGAATCATTGTGCCGCTAAAACCGGTTAAAGCGGTTATCGGCGGTGAACTCAAAGATGAAACCGACAGCCTCATTGAAACCCTGTATGCCTATAAATCCAGCGGCGGAACACCGCTAAAGAGGGGTCTGGAGCGGGTCGGTGAGTATTATCAGACCAACGACGGCGATTTACAGGGCCAGAAAGGCGATGTCCCTTATCCGGCAGATGGCGGTGCCTGCCAGCAGTCCTTTACCATCATTGTCACCGATGGTTACTACAGCGACAAAAATCACACCTTTGATGGTAATATCGATGGTAGTAATTCTGATCCATACAAAGAATGGGGCGGCGGGAGCCAGCCCTATGAGGATGACTACAAGGATACACTGGCCGATATGGCCATGTACTTTTACGCTACTGATCTTTCCACAATGGATGATAAGGTGCCGACCAACAAATGGGATAAGGCCGCCCATCAGCACATGGTCACCTTTGCCGTGGCCTTCGGCGTTTCCGGAACCCTGAATCCGCAAGATTATGAGGATGACCGCACCAGCGAACATTATATGAAGTACATCGAAAATGATGAGCCTCGCGTGTACGGTGATTACGTGGTTTGGCCGGAGGTAACTGCCGACCGCCAAGCGCAGTCCATTGACGATCTGTGGCATGCTACGGTCAACGGCCGAGGAGTATTTGTCAATGCCGGCCAGCCCCAGAAACTGAAAGAGGGACTGCTGCAGATTATTAA
>JAUVTR010000226.1 GCA_030601425.1 Desulfobacterales bacterium | reverse complement strand
CAGGGCATGCATGAGCAGCAGCAGCATGAACCCGTAAAATATCAACATATGCGCCAGCCAGCGGGTAAAGCTCTCTTTTAAAGTGCGGTGTTGCAATAAGACATCCAGCACAACGGCCTTGAGGAGCATGATTATTTTTGAGCTGAAAATTACGCCGATTACGCCCCTGGCTGCTGACTGCACCCGTTGAGCAGCTTTGATATCCTTTCCTAAGATCCCGATTTTCTTGGTAAACCAGGTTGAAATCTTATAGATTAAACCGAGGAGAAATACAGTGAGAGAGGTGTAGAAGAGATAATCGAACATTATCAGGTGGCATCCCCTGTTACTAGGTTTGAGACGCTTTTTTGGCCCAATCTTTTTCCATTTCTTTTTTCCATTTGGGACTGCGCTTACGTTTCTGCGCTTTCTGGATCACTTCCGGAATCAGCTGCAGCAGCCGCTGCTTGTCGACCGGCTTTTCTAAAAATGTGTCCGGCCGGAAATATTCATAGTCCGGCCATTGGCTGTAGTTGATGTCCAGTTCAGCTCCCATGGCGGAGATACCGATGATGGGAATATCCTTCAAGTCATCATCGGACCGAAGCTGCTTGCAAACCTCAAATCCAGAGAACAGGGTCTCCATCATGATATCCAGCAAAATAACATCGGGGCGCTCCTTTTTGATTAAATCAATTCCCTTTTGACCGTTATCAGCCGTGTGTACCTCAAAACCATTTCTTTTAAGAAAGGTTTCCATGGTAAAAAGGAAATCCGCGTTATCATCGACTATAACGATTTTGAGGTTTTTTTGCATGTTTGCTCCTTCTGGCATCATGTAAAAACAATGATGATGTCCCGGAACCTGGATCCAGCTAAAGCTATACCCTAGTCAAGCGCTATGATATATATGATTAAATGCATCATTTCGTCAAGGGATTATATAGATACTCGTCGGTGCTCTTTTTTTTTGTCCTTGATATGGCAACGTATTATTGAAACATCCAATTTTAGCATTCACCAACAAATTTAAAGTGAACTAAAGTGATCTAAAGTTAAGGAACCGCCTTTGGCGGGGTCATTTTGAAAATAGACAGAATGCCGTAACTTTAGACAATTCAGGCATTTCAAATTTTAGGCATTTTTTCGACATCTGCTAAACATTTTTCAAATTGGCAACCAAAAACATTTTGTCTCGCTCCAGCCGATCCGGATTAAGTTATTTTATCTTAAAAATCAGTTTAAATGTAGTGCCTTTTCCCGGAGTCGACGTCACCTCAATTTTCCCGCCGTGGCGGTTGACGACTTTTTCCACCACTGTCAGGCCGAGCCCGGTTCCGGAACTGCCCTTGGTTGAAAAAAACTCTTCATAAATATTGCGCTGGGTGTCCTGATCCATACCGATGCCATTATCCGCGATTTCGAAAATAAAATGATCGTCATCCAGCAAGTCCGTTTTAACGCTGACAAAATGATCATTTTTTTGTTTGTCATTCAGACATGCTTCCAGCGCATTCCAGATCAGATTGTTTAGCATCCGACGAATGCTGGCGATGTCCAGGCGAACCCCGGGTACGGACTCATTGATTTGCTGTTTAAGCTCGATATTCAAGCCCGCGGCTTTTTCGCGGAATAAGGCCAATGAATCTTTTACCAGTTGACCGGGAGATACGCGCTCGTATTTCAGCGGACGATCTTTTGATGAATACAAAATATTTTGAACCACATCGGCAATATCGAAAATATTTTTGTTCACGATATTCCAGCCTTTTTGGGCCATTGCGATATCACCGTCTTTAAACCCTTCGTCAACGATATAGGCACCGCCCTGCAGCCCTTCCAGTATGTTTTTGATGCCGTGGGATAACAGCGCGATGGATTGGCCCAGGGTGACCAGCTCCTTGCGGTCTTTTTTTTGCTGGGTGATGTTGGTGGCCATTTCGATAACGGCGGTGACAACGCCGTTATTATCGATAATGGGTGATGTTTGAATGAGAAGCTGAGAAATGCCTCCGTTAGCCAGTTTTACCGTCTCCTCGGCAATATGGGCACACCGGTTCTCGAAGGATTTTTGGACCGGACAATTGGGGCATATATCCGCTGAGCACTTATAAACCGTGTGGCATTTTTTGCCGACCCCATTCCCAAAGTCCTTTTTAAATTTATCATTAACAAAAAGGATTCGAAGGTCGCGGTCTTGAATGGTAATATAGCAGGGGAGGTGGTCGACCAACTGATTTAGATTGAGTCCCGGAATAGCGGTTGGTGTTGAAGACTCATTTTCAAGAGGTTGCTTTTTTGGGGCCATAATCAGATTCAACAATAGGAAAAAGTATACCGCAATCAGAACCTGCCGTATCGCGATTTCACTATAACGAAAAGGGCCTGATAAATCAATTCCAATTAAATGGCGCTTTCGATTGGATTGCCAAAAAGAGCTTGAATTATGTTAAACTATACATTACCTATCATTACCAATCATTTAGCTACAGATGATAGTGAGCAGAAGCTATCTCAAAAGTAGTAGATTACATCTTCAGGTTTGTCCCGCCGAAGGCGGGATTAGGCCCGTTAAAAAAGGAAAATTACTGATTTTATTTAACCGGCAAACGGGCTAACGGGCAACGGGCTCAACCGATTAACATCAAAAACGAAAGGGTGATTAAGCCGTGAATGTCAAAGAATTCGTAGACCGTTTTAATTTATACGTGGCAGCAGGGCAAAATGAGCTCAAGCGGCAAATTCAAGGCGGGTATTGCGGTGATCTTTTAAGTGATGTAATGGCCAATGCGCCTACCGGCTGTATATGGCTTACAGTGCAAACCCACCAGAATATTGTCAATGTGGCCGTATTGCATGAAATGGCGGCGATTGTTCTCACCGGGGGCCAGACACCCGATCAGGAAACCATTGATCGAGCCAACCAAGAAGGTATACCGCTTCTGATGTGGTCGCATTCGGCTTATGATCTTGCCGGACAGGCCTTTGCAGCAGGCCTGGTCAATCAGGCAAATTGAACGTTGCACTGATTAATTTTAACAGAATTGATATTTTTTCAGGAGTCACCGACCACCCGCGGAGCGGGTGGCTTGAATTTTTCCGCCATAGGCGGGAAAAAACAAAGGCATATAACGAAATCTGCAGGCGAAACAACACGCCGTTGTTTCGCCTGCAGGCATTTTGTGGGTGAATATCATCAACGCTACGAAGGCATAGATTAATTTCTTTTGATCGCCGGGGAATATTGCAGCGAGGTCCCGGATTCCATAGGAACCCTTTTTTCAATCTTGGTGATAGCGCCTTCGACCGCTTTAATTTCGCTTTCGATACCCTCTAAAAATTTGCGATGTTGGGCGATCTTTTTTTGTTCAATGTTCTGGCGCGACGCCAGCTGCTTTAACTGATCCCGCAATTTGCCGAGCTTCTCACCCCGGAGGGTATCGCTGATCCGGTCCATCAGATGGCTGTGTTTGCCTTCCGGATCGGAGATAAAATACCAGGTCTTGGTTTGATAACTGTACCAGGCCTCTCCGGAAACGTGCTTGCCTTTTAACCGAACACCGGCCTTCCAAACCCTAAAGCCGCCTTCTTCTTTAGGAGCTCCGTGGATACGCGCCTGTCTGCGGCGCCCATCCTCACATTGAACCATCTGTTTTTCCATATTCGTTCTCCAGCAAATTTAGGCTCAAAGCCAATTATTTTTATGCCTTTTATGCCAGAACTATTGGAAAAAGGCAATAGCCCGCAGTTCACCGCAACCATTTTTTCAAAATGAGCAGGGTGCCGGATGCGAGGCCTTATGGGGGTTGTCAAAAAAACGTTGCGGTATTCAAACGTTTTTTTCTACAACCCCTTATGCCACAATTCCGTAATTGGGAACATTATTATGGAAAGCGGTATAAGCGGCATCCTGCTGATCTTTGCGTTTAAGCTATCGGTTCTGATTCTCCAGCTGCTGAGCTGCTGCCGCCGTTTTTCAGCCCACCCATGGCCTTGGTCAATTCCATCAGCACCCCCAGCCCCTGTCTGGCCTCTTTGCTGGACAGGGCTCCCAGCATGCCAAAAGGTCCCACCGGTTTGACTTTCTCCAGATCCACTTTTGACGGCAATGCAGCCATCTTTTGCAGAAAGGCCTTGGCCTGCGGATCACTGAGCTTTTGGGCCAGCCCCAATAGCGACACCAGACCATCGCCGATCTGATCGACGTCTTCGGGGCTATAGGATGCGGCGATCTTGGCACGCACATCAAGCGTGGATTGGATAATTCGCAGGACACCTTTTTGCTCGAGGTCATCCAGGTAGTTGATCAGCTGCGGTACCGATGACTTGAGCAGGGGCTCAATAGTGAGCGCAAAGTCCACAATGTTTTCCAGCTGTTCAAGGCTGAACTGCAGGTGCTTTACGCTGCGCAGAAAGCGTTTCATCAGCGCCAGCAGGTCTTCCAGCTGAAAGCCGGACTCCACATCTTCCAGCTCCCGGATCAGCAGTCGAAATGCCTGACCGCTCAAGGGAATTAAATCTTCTTTGAGTTCATTGAGGCCCCTGGCCGATGCGGATATCGGAGCCAGCTGAGCCTCGATGCGATCGAGTCGCTCAAGAATTTGCTTTTCGATTGTCATGGCGGCCTCCTTATGCTTGTGTCAAGACGTGGCGCATTTTGCCGGCCATCGTCATTTGTTGTTCCAAAGGCAATTCCACACCCTTGAGCATCATGTTCCAGTAAACCCACTTGAACATCATTTTGCCCCAGTAATTCATATAGCTGTCGCCCAGCAGGCTGAAGGGACCGAGGCCCGGAAAGGGGAATTTCCCGGGCAGCGGCTCATATTCATAGTTAAAATCAATCAAAAACGCTTTTTCATGACCCGAGCAGATGAAGCAGGTCGCATGGCCGTCAAAAGTCCCGAGCGGTTCCTGACCGTCAATTTCACGCATTAAATTTTCGACAACCGTTTCGGATTGATAGTGGGCCACCGCGCCGGCCTTGGAAGCCGGTACGTTGGTGGCATCACCGACAACGAAAATATGGTCGGCATTTTTGGCTTTGAGGGTAAAATTATCGGTTTCAACGAATCGCAGCGGATCCTCGAGACCCGTACCTTCCAGGAATTTGGCACCAAAATTGGGCGGAATCGACACCAGCAAATCATAGTCCACTTTTTCGCCCTTGTGCGCTTCAATTGTTTTTTCATCTGCATTGACCTGGGCGATATCAAAGTTCGGGGTGACTTTAATGTTCTTTTGAATAGCAATGTCTCCCAGGATACTGGAGGCAATCGGCTTTGAAAATGCACCGGCCATGGGTGTGACCAGTTCAACTTCGACATTGTCGCGTGCACCTTTGGTGTCAAAAAACCAGTCGGCCATAAAAACAAACTCAATGGGGGCTACCGGGCATTTGTACGGCAATTCGGCGATGTTGAGCACCACCCGGCCTTTGTCAAAGTATTTCATTTTTTCGCGCAGGGCCAGGGCGCCGTCCAGCGTGTAAAAATCATGAGTATTTTTGTGCCAGTCATCCATCATACCTTCGACTTCTTCAGGCTCGATGCTGCAGCCGGTGGCGATAACTAGCCAATCATAGTTGTATGACCCTTTTTTTGCTTTGATCTCGCGTTTATCCGTGTCGAGTCCGACCACCTCATCCAGAACAAAATCGACGCCCTCGGGGATGAACTCCCGCTTTGGTTTTTGGCAATCTTCTGCGGAATAGACACCGAATGGAATAAACAGCCATCCAGGCTGGTAATGGTGGATTTCATCATTGTCGATGATGGTGATCTGCCATTCTTTGGGGCTTAACTTTCTGCGCAATTGGCTGGCGACCATCGTTCCGCCGGCGCCTGATCCTAAAATGACAATTTTTTTCATTGCATCCTCCTGTTTTGTTATTTAATCGTTTGCTTAAGGTTAGTTAACTGTAGTCGCATTTATATTTTTCGACCGGATATGCAACAGGGCTTCGAAAGCTAAGATTGGGCTTAATATCTGGAAACCAAAATCAAGTTAAACAGTTCACCCGATCAACCTGGCTTTGATGTCAGGTCAGTTTCCGGATTAGGAACGCTCCTCACCCCAC
>JAUVTR010000152.1 GCA_030601425.1 Desulfobacterales bacterium | reverse complement strand
GCAAATGGAAGGTCTTTTACAATGTTAGTATATTCCTTTGCTAACCCGGCCTGAAATCCATTTTCAACAACTATCGCCGTTTTGTGTCTATTACGATATTTGGGGTAATAGTTGGCGACGAAATCCTTTATCTTGTAAATATCCTCATATAGGAAAACTAAAGGGCCTTCACGGAATTTCCAAATGTCGTTTTTTTGTGGGAATCCATCCATGGTAAACAACTTGCCGATCCCTTCTATTATTTCCCAAAAATCAATTCCTTTTGAGGGTTCCACCAGAATATAATTTTTTTCGTTGGTTATTTTCATTGGCATTTTCTGGATAACACAATTATGCTTATTTCTTTATCTGTGATCATTTGATTCCCGATTAGAAAAAAAGTCGAGTTAGATGTTCGAGTTTTTAATAATAAATACCACATTGTGACATGTCAAGGTCCCGATAAATTTTTACAAATTTCAAATATAGGTGCGCAAAATATCTTCTAATGTCTATATTTTAAGATTTTCAGGCGTTTTTTGAGAGCTATCAAAGGTCTGGATGATGCTTCAGATAAAAGGCAAAGCATCGGTCGTGGCTTGTTCCAACTGAATATCTGGCGATATGAACCCCAGCCGGATCTTTTCCAAACAGGATTAAGTTGGCGTTGATTAACCGGCCAATGCAAAATTCACCGCCGATGACCGGCCAACCGTGCTTTTAACAGGGAATAAACGAATCGAGCCGGATGTGAAGAGCTAGGAGAAAGAAATAGTTTCAGGAGGCCGGTCCGCCTCATCTTGTTCTGGATGCGAAGGTGCTGGCGTTTTGTGTAGAATTCTTTAGATAGGTTATGACGCAATTGCTTGAGTTCCTCTATCGAACAGTGGTCCGAATAGATCTTGCCGGTTGGGGTAAAATGGTAGTCGGGGTTTTGAGCGACCAGTTTGTCTAGACCCGAATGCGGACTGTTGCGCAGCAGCGAAAGATTAACCGTATCCAACCCCAACTCACGGGCAAATGGCAGAATCTGCTTCATTTCCGCGACGCTCTCTCCAATATTGCCCACAATGAAGTAACCGTGCAGCAATAGGGATCTGCGACGAAGCACCTCAAAGTATTCACGAATCTTGGCGGTATTGAAGCCCTTGCGCATGGCGCGCAGAGTTTTATCCTGGGCCGATTCGATACCCAGCATCAACATGGCAAATCCCGCCAGTTCCATCTTGCGAATCACATCCGGACGCCGGGCAATCTCCAACCGCGCGTTGATGATGTACTTCTTGCGAATACCGCGGTCCAGAATCAGATCACAAATTCGATCAACACGATCCATGTCATAGGTGAATATCTCATCGGTAAAACCAACAAGCGGCGCTTTAATCTGAGCAAGCTCCTCTACGATGGACTCGGGTGAACGCCCTGACCAGTTCCGTTTCTCACCCCAGGGATTGAAATTGAAGGAACAGAAGGTGCACTTAAATGGGCAGCCGCGTGAAGCGGAAAATATGTCCATTTCCACCCCGGTGCTGATATTCTGAACTTCTACTTCATAGGTGTATCGGCGAAGGCTTCGGTTGGGATATAGCTGATCCTTTATTGCCCCCAATCTGCGGACGGGATTGTGGGAAATGCTGTTTCCCTTGCGAAAGCTAAGCCCGGCTATGTTTTCAAGCGGCACGCCCTTACAAAGGTCTTCCATCACCTCTTCCCCATCTCCGCGAACAACGGCATCAACATTCGGGCAGCTGGCGAACCATCTATCGGGATCTTCCGTCGCATGTCGGCCGCCTAATAGGGTAAAAATATCCGGCGGTACGGACATAATTTCCTCACGCAAGAACTCGACACGCCGGTTCCAATTTACCGAAAAACAGACCATGTCGGTTTCTGGACACAAAAAATCAGGGGTGCGTTTGGACTCGTAACGCAGATCGATGATATCCAATGCCCGGGCATACGGCTCGATGACCTTTCCGATGAATTCAAGACCTAATGGCGGAATAAATCGAAATTTCTTTAGATCTTTCCGATAGGGATAAACACAAAGCACATGCTGAAACACCGATCCCTCCTTCGCATATTGAGCTAATCATCCGAATAATTTTATGCAATTGCCCAAGAAACCACTTTGGACGTGGATCTAAAAGAAGTGATTTTTAGAGAACCCCAAAATAATTCCAATGGAATGCGCTTATAAAATGAGTAACATATATGAAAGGGATATTGCAAAACAAAACCCCACCTCTCAATTTGAGAAACAGGGTCTGGGAATTTTGCCCATTGTAACCTTCCCGCGGCGACGACCTGATCATCTGCTCAGCGCACTTCCTGGGCAGTTGCCCATGGTCGATATGGGGGTGCTTTCTTTTTGGTCCAGTCGTTGCTGCACGCAAATATAAATAAAAGGATTAATAAAACAGTTACCATTTTTTTCATTATTCTTCTCCCTTTTTATTTTTTTACAGTGTCAAATAAAAAAGGCTTTCCAAAAATTCATTACGATTTTTAAGCCTGTGATTTCTTTTCTGAAAAATTCAATTTCAGTCAGTTGGGAATATTAAGGTAATCACGGGTTGGCAAAAATACAAATATGATCCAACACAGAGGGCTAAGGACTGGGGATTAAATTAAGGACTGAGTAACGAGGACTGAGGGCTGAGCAAACCGATTGCAGAATTTTAAAAATTTATTACCCGCTCGTATGAAATGGATAGCATCCCAGGTAAACAGGCTTCGCCTCGATTGAATAAGCTTCACATTCCAAAGGGTAAAAATTAAACGGGCCAATCAGATTCATACGGACCCACACTGAAGTTCACGAAGGAAAATATTTTTAGTTTAAGATTTATTTAATCTTTGCGTCTTAGCGGCTTTGCGTGAGGTTTTTCTTTGTCAAATTTATATCGATTCAGAATATCAATTACCTGCCGGGACGTTGCGGATTTTTTTATAATCTGAATTGTGCTTGTTTGATAATAAGATTGCCGGTCCAACCAGCGCGCAAAATCATCACTTCCAATAATTGAATGCCAATCCGGATGGGTGGCGGCAACTTCCGCATAAACGAGCACAGCGCCGGTTAAATCGGAAGCGAACAGACCGTCGGCTTCAACAGCATGGTCGCTTGCGAACTGTTTTAAAGCGGCGGTGGTTTGCGGGCCAATGATACCATCCGGCGGTCCCGTATCATAGCCATTTGCGATCAGGCCTCTTTGGGTCCTTTTGACTCGCTCCGGATCCCGGTTGTATTTGTTCAGCGCTTCTTCAGTCAACAGGGCGTTATAGTCAGTTTTGACTTGCGGCGCGATTTTTTGTTTATCTGTTGAAGCCACATATTTTTGTCCAGCCGATTCGCCGGCCGGCTTTGCCGCAGATTCTTTTTGCAGACGAGCCGTTGAAGCCTGCTGTGAAGAGGAAGCAGGAGTCGGCTTTTCTTTCCCGGTGACAGCTGTTTGAAAGCCTTGCTGTTCGGGCTTTTTTCGATCTGAAATTTGATAAAACACCAGGGCGCCCAAAACCACAGCAATGGCAATCAAACCATATAACAGTGTTTTTCTTTGGGGAGGTTTGCTGATTTGCGGCTTTATGGTTTCTTCAGGCGCTGGCTTCTCCTGGATAGTTTCTGAAAGATATTGACCATCCGGAACATGGCTCTCTTGATCTTCAGCAGGCGGTTTTGCCAGAAGAAAGGTTTGTACACATTTATAGGCTTCGTTTATTTCTTTTGACTTGATCTCAGCTTTGCGCCTGTAGCGCGGCAGATTTTGATAGGCTTGCGGGCGCCAAACCTCAGACAATTCTTTATAGGCCTGCTCCACCTCTTCGATCGAGGCGGACATGTCAAGCCCTAATATTTCATAATATTTTTTCATTTTACCTGAGTTTTGCGCGAGGCGGAGGCTTTCATTTTATTTGCGATCTGCAAGATTTTCATAAACGTCATTGATGATTTTTGCTGAAGCCTCTGACAGGGCCAGGCTCATTGCTTCGGCTAAAGCTCTGGGGTTTCTTTGTTTGCAGGGCTTGCTCATTTGATAGGTTTTCTGGAAGAGGATTTTTTTGCCCGTGTCAGGTTCGTGCTCCGCCATTAAAACAATGCTGAGCGCTAAAACTGCCTGGCAGCCACTTGCGGTGTCCGACTCCAAAAATTCATCCACGCTGCCCTCCAGCACATAGGCATATGGGAATTTGCTGCTGCGGGTCAGAACAGCCTTAAAAAGCTGGGACTGCTGCATGTCCCGGGCTAAAAAATAGGTAACAGATTCTGCGGGGTTCACGCGCCACTTGTGGTAGGTATAAGCCGCCCTCTGGTATGACTTGTCGCGAAAGATGATTTTATGGGTGTTATATATGGGAGCAACGCTGAACTGTTCGACCTTGATGACTTCCGCAACGGGCTGAAAGCCGCGCATCCGGGGCGGATCATATTCAAGGCTGTAATAATCAATTTTGTTGCTGGGTTGCTTAAGATCAAGGCAGGCGCTTAAAAGCAGCGCGAGACCGATCAATAAAATCCGAGTCAACGACCACCCGCACAGCGGGTGGCTTGGATTTTTCCGCCATAGGCGGGAAAAGACAGGGGCGCGAAGTGCCCCAATCGTTGCGGGTGAAACCAGGTGCGAAGCACCCGGTTTGGAAAACCCAATTATCTTCGTGCGTGTCATCGATAATCTCCACTTATTGATTGCCGCCTTCAACATTACGGGCCTCGGGGGGTTCGCCGAACAGTAATTGTGACGGGTGGTCGGCCAGCAGTTCCATTAGCTGGTTCAGGTTTTCACTGGCCATTTCCAGATTCTGCGCAGCGACCACCAGATGATGCATCAGCTCGGACATGGACGCATCGGTTCCGCTGACCAGCGATGTGCCCTTATTTAAGAGGATATTGGCGTTTTCCATGGCCCGGCTAAAATTATCCAGAGCGGTTTTAATCGTCTCCTCTTTGCCGATGACGATACCCTGCACCCGAGCAAGAGTGCGGTCGGCTTTGTCCAGCAGGCTATTCAGTGATTGACCCGCAGTTTCGGCTGAAGCTAAAACTTTATCCCATCTTTGGTCTGCCAGGATTTGCTCCATTTTCTCAAAAGATGAATTAATCGTTTGAGAAATGCGTTCCACATTGGCATCATCAACGCTTTGATTGATATTGTCCAGGGTCGCTTTAATTTTGCCTGAAATTTCCTCAAGGTCCAGTGCTTTTATCTGGTTCAGGATCTCATCGAAGCCGCCAATTAATCCGCTGATTTCAGATGGTTTTGAGGCGATGATCGGATACTCTGAAGGGAAGCTAAGGGGGGGTGACTGATCCGGTTCGCCTTCTCTTTTTTGATCCAGTTCCACGAACATGCTTCCGGTAATTCCGACTGATTTCAACTGGGCCACAATATTCTGGTCGAGCTTCTGGCCGGATTCCAATTTTAAAATGACTTTGATTAGTTTTGAATCCGGCGCCACGCCGATGCTCTCGACGCGACCGGTAAAGACGCCCCGGTATTTTACCGGCGAATCTACATCCAGGCCCTGAACGGACTCATCGAAATAGGTTGCGTAAAACCGGCCTTTTTGCAAAAAGCGGGACATGCCCAGCCAGATGGTGACCAGTATCGCCAGGGCAATTCCAATGGCGACAAACAATCCGACGGCAAACTTTGTTTTCTGGGTGGCCATTAAAGCCCATCCTTTCCATTCGCAAGCGTATTATCTCCGGGCAGACGGTTAAAGAATTGTTTCACAAATGGATTGCGGCTTTGATCCCTTAAATATTTCGGATCGCCATCCGCAATAATACCCCGGGTGCTTTTGTGCAGCATGATCACGCGGCCGGCCACGGCAAAGATGCTCTCAAGCTCATGGGTAATAATGACCATGGTGGTTCCCAGGCTTTGATTGAGATGAATAATCAGATTGTCCAGTTCGGCTGATGTGACCGGATCCAGCCCGGCAGAGGGCTCATCAAAAAACAGGATTTTGGGATTGAGCGCCATGGCTCTTGCCAGCCCGGCTCTTTTTTTCATCCCGCCGCTGATCTCAGATGGCAAATGATTTTGATAGCCATCCAGATTTACCAGATTGAGCTTCATCTTAACCAGATGATCCACGGATTCTGCGGGCAAATCCGTGTATTCTAAAATCGGCAGGGCCAGATTTTCAGCCACCGTCATGGAGCCGAACAGGGCGGCACTCTGGTAAAGGACACCGACCTTTCTGAGTATCTGCCGCAAAGCGTCTTCATCACAGTCGGAAATGTCATCCCCATCAATGATGACTTCACCGGAGGCGGGGCGAAGAAGTCCCAGAAGGTGTTTGAGCAAAGTGCTTTTGCCGCTGCCGCTGCCCCCCAAAACAGCAAATATTTCACCTTCATAAACGTCAAATGAAATCCGATCAAGAATAATGTCATCACCGTATCTGGCGACCAAGTTTTTAACCTGAATGACGGCTTTTCGATTCATCGGTCCTGTCTCATCCCCAGTAACGCAGTATGATGGCAAAAACGGCATCGGTCATTATGATTAAAAAGATACTGCTGACCACGGCCGATGTGGTCGCCTGACCTACCTCGGCAGCGCCGCCTCTGACCTGAAACCCTCTCAGGCAGCCGATCCCGGCAATCAGCAGCGCGAACACAGCAGCTTTGAAAAATCCCCAGAAGACATCAAAAAGGGTCAAGGTTTTCAACGTTTGCGCCATGTAAGCATTGACCGTCAGATCCAGCATAAATACCCCGACCACCAGACCGCCCAATATGGCGAACAGATCCGAAAACAGTGTCAGTATGGGAACCGTAATAACGGATGCGAGAATTTTGGGGACGACCAGAAAACGCGTCGGGTCAAAGCCCATGGTGAACAGGGCATCGACTTCATCGGAAATTTTCATGGTTCCGATTTCGGCCGCAAAGGCTGAACCCGACCTGCCGGCTACGATGATGGCCGTCATAATCGGCCCCAGTTCGCGGACCATGGCCAGACTGACCAGGGATGCCACATAGATGTTGGCCCCGAACTGCTGCAGCTGAACCGAGGACATAAAGGCCATGATCAACCCCAGCAAAAAGCTGATCAGGCCCACAACGGGCAGCGCATCCACGCCGACTTTTTTCATAAATGAGAAGGTGTCATCTGTTCGCAACGACCGGGGGTGCAAACAAACATAAATCAATGATAAGCAGACAGACCCGATAAAAGTGAAAATAAAATTCAGACCTGCCGCCTGACCAAAGACACCTTCGCCCAAGCGAATAAACATGTTGGGGGGAGGTTTGCGGGTGAATGCGTCCGGCTCCCCTAATGCATCGTATTTGAGGATAGAGAGGATCTCTTTGACCCTTTGATCGGCGTTTTTGAGGTAAAGCCGGCTTTTTTGGCCGGCCATCAAATTTTTTAATTCGACCAGGACCAGCGCTCCGAAATCATCCAGATAGGTTACCTTTTCAAGATCGACGGTCAACGCAGGGGGCAGCGGGGGCTGCAAAATGGATTTTATGCCGGCAATGGTTTCGGCTGCCGTGGCAGCATCCATGCGCCCCTGGATGTGAAGCGTCACAGCCCCATCATCAGCGTGTGAGACTTCATAGCGGCAGGATTGTAATTCTTCAGAGTTACTCATAACTCAAGGCTTATCAAACTGGAGTTTTTTTAAATTCTTATCATCAATACCATAGGTATCTGTCAGCGAATCCATATCCATCTGAAAGACCAGCCAGCCCATAAAGGCTTTGTCTTTGTAAAGCTCAAAGGCGATCTCGATGCCTTTTTTGCCCATGGGATGATCTTTTTCGGTCCGGTAAACAGTGAGTACTTTGTGAAGTGAGTCTTCACTTCCCTGGAATTCTATGGCGGCATAACTGCTGTCGATCATGTCGCCGGCAGAGATATCTGCCTTTGTTGAATACGCGTTCACCACCTTCCTGTCTTTATCCAGCAAAACCAGGCCGGTATAAGGAATTGCGGTCGTCTGCTGAATATTAAAAAACTTTTTCATCTTTTGACTTATGGCTTCTGTGTTTTGACCGCCAAGCTGATCAGCTATCCATGAATTGAGCAGAAAATAATCTTTGGCCAGAAGGTTCCTGAGTTCCTTTTGTCTTAAATCTACGACCTGGTGGCCTTTTGAAAAGTACGGATAGCCCAGGAAAATCGTCGCTGTCAAAAGGCCGATTAAGATAAATGCTGAAATAAGCCAAAAAAAGGCGCGCTTATATTTTTTCTCCAATTTTTTTGTTGCGGTCACATCGCGTCCCAAAGAGAGGACACCCTGAAAGTTTTGGTGGCCGTCGTAGAGCACGGTGAAGCTTGTCGAGATACAGCGTATGCCTTTCTGGGGGTGTTTGATATCAAAAACTTTTTCTTTGGCTGAATATCGGGCTTGAACCTCTTTTAAAAAATTTTTATATTCGTCCGGTTTTGCGTAGATTTCATCGACATTGGTGTCGCGCATGCGGGGCCAGTCACGTCCATATAATCTTTCAGCAGCAGAATTCCAGATAAGGATGCGGCCCTCCTTATCCGTCATAATAACGGCGTCGGGCAATTGATCGCTTACTTCCTTTAAGCCATAAAGCATTTGGG
>JAUVTR010000117.1 GCA_030601425.1 Desulfobacterales bacterium | reverse complement strand
AGCGGCAGATTTCTCCATTGTTCCTTTTAATATAACCGGCACGGGTACTGATACCGTAAAGGGTGCCGGTCTTGTAAAATTCTCTTCCTTCCCGGCGCATCAGATAGTGGTAGGGTAAAAACTCCTGCAGGGCACGGTCCATTTGCAGGGCCGACACTTGGTTATCTCGTGATATTCCGGAGCCTTCAACAATCTCCATATTTTCGATGGCTAACTCATTTTTTGCATAATCTGATGCGATGGTCACCCCTTTGGCAAGTGTGCCGGGAGCACCGAGAATTTCAGCACCGGTGGCGATGAGCAGCTGGTTGGTCGTAAAGTTGTTGGAGTGTTCCAGGAGCTTCGCTACAATCTGCTCCAGCGAAGATACGGAATCGTATCTGAATATCAGCCTGTCGGTATTGGCATTTATGCGTCCGAGTTTGACCTTTCCTGTGAAATGGATCCCTTGTTTTTCGAGGAAATGTTGGAATAGTTTACCCGCGTAAATTGTAATTTCATTTTTATTATGAGAAAAAACGATGCGGCCTTTTTTTAATTTCGATGCTCTTATTTTCTTGATCACAAACGGCAGCAGCGGTGTTTGCGGTTCGGCACTGACATAACCCTGTGATGTGTGTTTAAAGTTGACGGTATTAAAATTGACGCATAGCGCGCCATTGGGCGCATCATAGGGCTGTGAGGACGATGTAATGCCGGGAATCGTGAGCGGCTGGCTAAAATATGAATCATCTAAAATCAGGTTATTCATGGGTTGTGAATTTTTCAAGAGCACCGCAAGGACCTGCGATATTTTTAAAATTGTCTCTGAGACCAGGAGTGGATCGCCATAGCCCTTGATTTTCAGATTTGATTGTTTGTCCAGATAAAATTCGGTCGGAAAGCGGTAATCTTTACCGAGATAATGCAGGGCCACAAGGGATGTGAAGATTTTTAAAATCGAAGCCGGAATCAGTTTTTTATCGGCATTTTTTGCCAATAAAATTTGCTCCTGGGTGTTGGTTACGAGTATTGAATCTTTCCTGCCGATAAAACGATGCAGTTCATCAAGATCCTGGGCCATGAGGTGGAACGGGTTGGTCAGGCTGCCCACAAAAATTCCCAGTAAAAATAGCCACTTGATGATTTTTTGCTTGGGATGGTGTTGCCAATTAGAAACAAAAATGTGCTTTAGCTGAAATCGCATCAGTACAAGAGTCCAAAATGACTATGGTTTCAGGTGTCAGGTGTCAGGTGTCAGTCGGTTTTCGAGGACGAGTACGAGGACGATATGTTATTCTCCTCATTTTACTCGTCCTCGTACTCGTTCTCGTATTCGAGTGCCGTCCAATAACATCTCTGACACCTGACACCCGAAACCTGTTTATTCCTGACTAGCGGCTTTCGATGATGACCGTCACCGGGCCGTCATTGACCAGCGTAACTTCCATCATTGCGCGAAAACGACCGGTTTGAACTCCGACGCCCTTCTCGCGCACCATGTTTACAAACCTCTCGTAAAGGTCGGTGGCTTTTTCGGGTTCAGCGGCTTCTATAAACGAGGGGCGTCTGCCCTTGCGGCAATCCGCCAACAGCGTAAATTGAGAAACAGCCAGCAGTTCACCGCCCGTTTCGAGCAAGGATCGGTTCATTTTCCCGTCTTGGTCTTCAAATATCCGCAGGTTGATGATTTTGTTGGCCAGATAATCCACATCCTTGGCAGTGTCGCCTTTGGCGACTCCCAGCAATACCAGGAGGCCTTTTCCAATTTGGCCCACAATTTCATCACCGGTTTTGACGGAACTGCTTTTGACTCTTTGAACAACAACACGCATTTTCAATAATTTTTAGCTTGAGATTAATGAGTTTACCTGCAGGCAACGCAATTTTGATGCTTGTGGCATAAAAATTACCATTTCTAAACAATGATATGGTATTATTACATAATTTAACTGTTCGACCAACACCCAAGATAGACATATTGTTTCAGATAGACCATTGTGAGTGTCAAGATGCACAGGGGGGGGGTGACCCTTATGTTTCAATTGATACTAATTAAAGAATTACCGCCATCAGGCCCCTGAAATCTTATGGGCTTGAAGAAAATTTATTTTTATAATATAAATAGCTTATGCAGCTTATTTAATTGCAGCTTGCAGTTTGCCGATGATCACACCACCTGCCGAAACGCACCGGCAAGTGCCTGGGAGATATTTTTTTGAAGAAAAAAAATCTATATACAAAGCTTAATTTAATTTTTGGTCTCTTCTTTTTCTTTCCGGTTTTAGGATTTATTTTCTTTAGCATCAAATATGACATGCTGAAAGATAAGTATGTCCCTTTATTCTTTCTGGGCATCCTGGTTTTCTCATTTGTCGGATTTACCATACTCAAAAATCTGTTTGACAAGATCGCACGTATTTCTGAGCAAATGTCATCCGATTATCTTGATGAACTGTCAGAGGATCAACCCTCTGGCGGAACCGATGAGCTATACAACATTGTCCAATCATTTACGGCTATTGAAAGACGCTTTAGCAGAACATTCAATGAGCTTGAAAAGAAGGCGTCCGAGATATCCATCCTCAAGGATCTTTCAGAGCTTTGCTATGTCACTTTTGACCCGGAGGAGATTCTTCACATAACCCTTGAGCGCGCCTTAATGTTGACCAACTCTGATCTCGGCTCAATCCTGATGCTCAAAAAAACCGACCCCAAGTCATTTGTCGTTAAGGCGACCGTCGGACTCGGAAAATTTGTAAAGGCCGGGGACCACATCGATTTTGAAACAAGCATCGCCAAATATTCGGTAATTAATAAATCGCCCCTTGTTGTAGAGGATATCGAAACAGACAATCGCTTTGGGAGGGCCAATCTGGCGCACTACGGGACGAAATCCTTTGTCTGTATGCCGATTAAAACCAGCAAAGATATTTTTGGGGTCTTAACGATTTCATCGCGAAATTTTGATCGAGTATATTCTCAAGATGATGTGGAAGTGTTGACCCCTCTTCTGAGTAATGCCGCTTTTACTTATGAAAATCTTCGTCTGATAAAGGAAAACGAACGAAACAGCTTACACCTGCGGTCCATTGAAAAAATATTTAAAATTTTAATCTCAAGCTTTAGAGATACCGAACTATTGCATGCGGTGCTCAATGAAATTCAAAGCGTGGTTCCATTTGAGCTTGCCTTTGTGTTGACCGAAGATGAAGCTAAAATCGGGCACCTAAAAATTTTCGATCTGCTCATCAACGGCCCCTCAAACCTCAATAAAGGCGCCAGTTATCCTTACAAAGGGTCCATCATTGAAAAGGTTTTTAAACAGGAAACCAGTCTGATTGTCGACAAAACCTGTTCAAGTACCAACGCGGTGGACCGCGAGCTATTTGCTGAGCATGGATGCACGTCCTGTCTGCTTGCGCCGTTGAAAACCGATGGTATCGTTACCGGTGTTTTAGCATTGACAGCAAAAGAAGTCGGTATTTTTTATAATGTTCAAAAGCTCATAACATGGATCGCAAACGGTCTTTCACTGGCGATTGAACGCAATCGGCTTTCCGCGGCAGTTGTTAAACGGAATCGTGAATTGGATACGATCCGCCAAGTCGGCAGCGCACTGGCTTCGTCCACATTTGATATCAGTAAAGTGCTTAAATACACTATGGATATGATCCGTGAGGTGATGAACGTCGAAGCGGGTTCACTTTTGTTTCTAGAAGAAGACGAGCTTGAGATTGCAGTGGCATTTAATATTAAAATTAAATCCATGAAAAAATTCCGCCTTAAGATCGGCCAGGGAATTGCCGGCTACGTGGCTGCCAGGGGCAAATCGATCATGGTCAATGATATTGAGAAATCGCCCCATTTCTTCCCGATGGTTGATCAATCATCGGGTTTTGCAACCCAATCGGCATTGTGCGTGCCGATGGTATCCCAGGGAAAAGTGATCGGCGTAATCGAGGTGCTCAATAAAATCAACGGGGAATTTGATACAAATGATAAGGACCTCTTACAGTCCATTGCGACGTCCGTATGTATTGCTCTTGAAAACGCCCGTCTCTACAAAGAAACCGTTTCTATGGCCGAACAGGAACGCGATATCCGTCATATGTTTCAAAAGTTTGTCCCCAAAGAAGTTTTGGATAAAATCCTTTATGATTCTGAAAACGACAAGCCGGTGGTTGAAGAGTTGAAAACCCTTACCTTGCTCAATATTGACATCCGTGATTTTTCGGATCTTTCCCGCCAGATCGGTGCTCAAAAAACAGTCACGCTTCTAAACAGCTTTTTTTCGGTGATGGGCGGTATAGTGTTCAAGCACCATGGGATTGTCGATAAATATCTGGGAGATGGGTTTTTAGCCTTATTCGGTGCACCGGTATCAAGTACCGAGGACGCTGATAATGCGATCGTTGCTGGTTTTGAGATGAAAAAATCTCTCGATGCAGTGAATCGATTTCTGGAAAGGAAATTCGGCGCGACTGTCCAAATGGGGATTAGTATTCACACAGGCGAAGTTGTCGTTGGAAATATTGGCTTTGAAAAGAAAATGGACTACACGGTGATCGGGGATCCCGTAAATACGGTTTTCAGACTGCAGAATCTTACCAAATCATTTCCGAATGGAATCTTAATTAGCGAAAACACCCTGCGGGCAACACGGTCGTGCCCCGATGTCGGCGAAATTAAAATATCAGCCGACCTTGATAAAGAACTCGGCGGCATGAAAGTATTCGAGTTGCTCGAACGAAAAACAGGCAAACCCTATATTGTGGCTGCCAATTAGAACCCATCTCAAAAAAGCGTCTCAGTGCCCATGGCTGTGTTGCGGCTCGGCTCAAAATGCTCACATACTACCGTGTATGCTCCGCTTTTTCGCCGAACCACGCCTTGCCATGAACCCTGATCCACCTTTTTGAGATAGGTTCTATTATCTTGTCTCAGACGCGGGATTATGACGGAGGAAGATATGGAAACGGGATATCCGGGGACTCTAAAAGGACAGTTTCTTCTATCTATGCCGAGTTTGGTGGACCCCAATTTCCACCAAACGGTGACATGTATGTGTGAACACAACTCAGAAGGTGCCATGGGACTGGTGGTCAACCGTGTCCATGATGAGTTGACGGCAAAGGATATTTTTGAGGAGCTGAAAATTGACTATACGACGGGGATGGAATCCGTTCCGATCCATATCGGCGGTCCGGTTCACATCGCAGAATTATTTGTGCTTCATGGCCCTCCCTTTGACTGGGAGGCGTGTTTAAAGATTACGCCAACCCTTGCGATGAGCAACACCAAGGATGTTATAGAGTCGATTGCCTTGGGAAAAGGACCGGAATCATTTATAATAACTCTCGGTTGCGCCGGCTGGGGCCCAGGGCAACTGGAAGCCGAAATTAAGGAAAATGCCTGGCTGACCTTTCCAATTTTCGAAGAGAATATTTTTGAGATGCCGGTTGAAACACGTTGGGAGGGGGCCGTGAAGAAAATGGGAATCAATCCCACGTTTCTTTCGGATACTGCGGGTCATGCTTAATCAGGGTTTTCTTTAGGTTACGCGTTTGACTTTGCTTTCGCTTTAGGTTTCTTTTTCTTCAAACAGACTTTATCTTTTTTGACAAAGGCACACAGCTTCGGATTATAGTATTCCTTACAATTGAGTGGATTATAAAGCGGACATTCAGGATGCTTTTCGGACATAAACAATCGTTCCCTTCTTAAATTAAATTCCCGAGGCCGAAACGGCGTTTTTGTACCACAAAATCTTTGGCTTTACAAGGTATTATATCATATTTCACCCCCTTCTGAAAGGCACCCCTTAATTGGTTGTTTTCAAACCGGGTGGTTGTTGACCCCGCCCGGGCGAATCCCGCAGCTTCGCTTCCTGATTCTGAATTTCTGCGTAGGATCGGGGTGCACCCAGATTCCCTGCGCGATGCAACACCTCATAATCCGCTGTATCCAGCGGAATCCGTCAAAATTTTTATCGGAAAATCCATTTTGTGTTTGACATCTCCCACCTGTCAATGTAGTCACATTGTAGCTAAAATATAATTACAATTACATTGATCCTCATGCATTACAACCGGGATTGCGGAAAACCGTTTGGGTTTGATCGAACGCGGCAACAAGGTGATGTCCTATGAGGGAAATATGGGTGATGAGCGCGAGCTTGACGAGGCGGCGACCACTAATCGGCAGGCCATCTTTCTGGAAAGTCCAAGTTACCATTAGATAAACTCTCTGTGGGAGCGGCTTCCAGCCGCGAATTCAACTGTCGCGGCTGAAAGCCGTTCCCACATTCAATACCACTTGTTCTTTCTGGATAACCACGAAAGATTATTTTCTCATTTCTAAATTTTAGACATTTTAGATCAATTTAGGCATTTAAAACTTCCTTTTAGGGAGGTTGACAAAATGATAATAGCAGGAATCGATTGTGGTGCCAAAAACACCAAAGCCATTCTCATGAAGGACGGGGAGATCGTCGGCAAAGGCATGCTCCTGACAGGTTTTGATCAAGAAAAAGCCGTCGAGGAATCCCTGGGCCGGGCCCTAAAAGATGCCGGTATTTCCAAAGATGACGTTCAAAAAATTTATGGTACCGGTTCCGGTCAAAAAGCCGTTAAAATAGCAGACGATTCGGTCAATGAAATCAAGGCCATGTCAAAAGGCGCCAATTTTTTCTTTTCCAATGCGCGCACGGTAATCGATGTGGGTGCCGAAGAGGGGCGGGCTGCCAAAATAGATGAAAAGGGCAACCCGATTGATTTTGCGATTAATGAAAAATGTGCTGCCGGCGCCGGCGCTTTTATTGAAGCTATGGCACGGGCACTTGAGGTCGCCATTGAAGAAATGGGTCTGTTATGTTTGGAGTCCGACAAGAAAATTCCGATGAATGCCCAGTGCGTCGTTTTTGCCGAATCAGAAGTCGTCGGACTGATACATGCCAAAACCGATAAGCCCGATATCAGCAAGGCCATCCATGATTCAATGGCCAGCCGAATCGTATCCATAATTCGACGCATTGGCGTTAATGAAGATATTGTAATGATCGGAGGTGTTGGCTACAACCCGGGTTTTATGACAGCGCTGCAGCAGGAATTGAAAGTCGAAAAAATTTATATTCCGGATGGGCCGGAATATGGTGCCGCCGTTGGAGCAGCGGTCGTGGCCGCGGAAACGTAATGATAGTCATTCGTTAATTGTTATTGGTTATTAGAGATATTTTGAATCTGGATGCAGTCAACAACGAACAACGAATAACGAATAACCAATAACGTTATCGTTTGAGGTTATCAATATGGTTGAAGAACAAAAACAAGAGTTCTGGCGCTGGACCGAGTCCAACTGGAAAAATACCGATATTGACTGGAATTCTGCCAAATTCATCACCGTAGGTATTGATGTGGGCTCCGTCAGTTCTCAAGCCGTCATTATGGCGGATGGGCAAATTTTTGCCTATGCTAACATGCGCACCGGTTCGGACAGCCCGGACAGTGCCCGCAATGCCCTCAAATTTGCATTGGAGGCCACGGACATGCCCGAAGATCGCATGGATTATTGTATCGGCACCGGTTACGGCCGGGTCAATGTGCCGTTTGCAGATCGATCGATTACCGAAATCGCCTGCCATGCGCGCGGTGCCAATTTCATTTACGGCAACGAAGTTCGGACCGTTTTGGACGTCGGTGGACAGGATATTAAGGCCATCCAGTGCGACGAAAAGGGCAAGGTCACCAATTTTTTGATGAATGATAAATGCGCAGCCGGCACGGGGCGCGGCATGGAAGTATTTTCCGACCTGCTGGGCGTGCCGATTAATGATGTCGGTGACCGATCTTTTGAATTTAAGGGCGAAGAACCCGGTGCCGTTTCCAGCACCTGCGTGGTTTACGCTAAATCTGAGGCTGCCGGTCTGCTGCGCAAAGGCTGGAGTAAAGAAGAAGTTCTGGCAGCCTATTGCAAGGCCATGGCCGAGAGGATTTACTCGCTTATCGAACGCGTCGGTGTAAAACCGGAATTTGCGGTCACCGGCGGAATGGCCAAAAACCGTGGGGTTATGGATCGCCTGATGCGCATGGTCGGCCTTGAACGCATGCGAACCGAATGGGATACTCAGATTGCCGGTGCAGTCGGTGCGGCTCTGTTCGGGTATGCAATGTGCCAGAAAGGCAAAGGCCGCAAGAAATAGATCGATTTTCGTTATCAGTTTAAATAGGTTTCAGGTGTCAGGTGTCAGAGGACAGAGGTCAGATGACAGAAGACAGATGGTAAAAGCTGGAGGATTAAACATCCTATCTGACTTCTGCTTTCTGTCCTCCATCATCTGTTTACTGACACCTGAACACTGACACCTGAAACCTACATATTTCTGAATCCTGACATCGGAAGCCTAAAAAACAGAGAACAGGGCGATGAAATCAGAGGATACAGGAGAATGGATACCATAAATTTAACCATTGATGGACAGCAGGTGCAGGTGCCTGCTGGAACGACCATTCTGGAAGCTGCCCGCAAAGCAGATATTTATATTCCGAGTCTGTGCTACCATCCGGACCTGTCGCCTGCCAAGGACTACCACGCGGTTCAAGCCGTTTTCCATGGCGAACACGAAATAGAAAATGCCATGCCGGAACAACCCGGCGAAGGCTGCGGCATCTGTGTGGTAGAGTTAGAGGGTCTGGGCGATCTGGTTGGATCCTGTGCAACTGAAGCGGCAGACGGGATGGTCGTGATTACCCAAAATGATCGCATAAAAGACAAACGTCAGGAAAACCTGGTGCCCATCATGGCGCGGCATCGGCATGCCTGTCTAACCTGTGCCCAGCAGGAAGGATGCCCCTGTACCCAGTGTTCGTCCAACGTGCCGGAAAATGAACGCTGCTGCCCACTGTTCGGTCATTGTGAGCTGCAAAATATTGCCAATTATGTCGGCATCTCTAATGCCACACCCAGATGGGTACCCACTGATCTCGAGATATTCAAAGATCATCCCTTGTTTGAAAGAGATTATAATCTGTGCATTGGCTGCACCCGCTGTGTGCGTGCCTGCCGTGACATGCGGGGTATTGAGGCGCTTGGGTTTGTTTTTGATGGTGACGGGCAGATTCAGGTCGGCACTGTCGCCGAAACCCTGGAAGACTCAGGCTGTAAATTTTGTACGGCCTGTGTTGAAGTGTGTCCCACCGGGGCTCTGGTGGATAAATGCGTGGAGCCGGCAACCCGGGAAACCGATCTGGTTCCGTGCAAGGCCGCATGCCCGGCGCATATTGATGTCCCCGGTTACCTGAGAATGTGTGCCCGGGGCAAGCGGGATGAAGCCAACGCCATCATCAGGGAAAAAGTGCCGTTTCCCGGCATACTCGGCCGGGTATGTATTCATCCCTGTGAAGATGCTTGCCGGCGCGGCGAGGTCAATGAACCCATATCCATTTGCGCGCTGAAACGATATGCCGCCGACGGTGATAAGGGCTTATGGAAAAATGAAAACCGTATAGCAGCCGATACGAGTAAGAAGGTTGCCATTGTCGGAGCCGGACCTGCCGGACTTGCAGCGGCCTTTTACCTTCGCAAAAAAGGACATGCGGTTACTATTTTCGATGCCGGCAAAGCTGCCGGTGGCATGATGCGCTATGGGATCCCCGAATATCGTCTGCCCGGAGAAATTTTGGATAAGGAAATTAATGAAATTTTAGACCTTGGAATCGATCTGAAACCCGGCCAGGTACTGGGAAAAGACATTACGCTGGATCAGCTGACCAACGACGGCTACCATGCCGTCTTTTTGGGTGTCGGTGCCCGGAACAGCCGTCGCATTCCCCTGGAGGGCTGCAATGTTCCCGATGTGCTCTGGGGTGTCGAATTTTTGCGCCGGGTTGCCGCCGGCGAAAAAATCAAGCTTAAGGATAACGTGGTGGTCATTGGCGGCGGCAATATAGCCGTGGATGTGGCCATGACAGCGCTCAGATGTGGTGCCGGCGATGTAAAAATGGCCTGCCTGGAATGTCTGGATGAAATGCCCGCCAGTCCGTGGGAGCTGGAAGAAGCCAGAGCTGAAGGCGTGGAGATTATGCCGTCCTGGGGGCCTGATCGCGTGATCAGTGCGGACGGTAAAGTGGCCAGCATGGATCTGGTGGAATGTACGTGCGTATTTGACGAGCAGGGCCGGTTTTGTCCTGAATTTAGTGAGAACAAGGAATGCATCCTGGTGGTTCAGGTCATTTTAGCTGTCGGCCAGGCGTTCGATCTGTCGTTTC
>JAUVTR010000101.1 GCA_030601425.1 Desulfobacterales bacterium | reverse complement strand
GGGATGAAAAAGAGAAGTTCATAGAACGATTCAAAAAAAAGGCCCTGGCCGCTGTTGCCGAAAAAACCGATGCCCCTGTTTATTCGGAACGCCATCTACCGTCTGTTGATGAGCTGACCCGTACTTACGAACCCCTGGTTGACCAGCTGAACGAACCGTTTAAACTTTCACAACTATTTGAAATTGCAAATAAAAATGACTTCCCCCATCCTCATCTGTCGATACAGCGCCTGCAGGAGGCCAACATACTGGTTACGCAGGGGGATGGCACCTTCATTTGGCATAAATAAAAAGGAAATTAAGGGTTAAAAAATGGTCGATTTACTTTTCCAGTTTCTACAGAACACCGGATATTATTTAGCAGACTATCGCCATTACATCATGATCGTGGTGGGCAGTACATTTCTCTATCTTGGCACCGCCAAAAAATACGAACCCCTGCTGCTGATTCCCATCGGCTTCGGCATTTTAGTGGGCAATGTCCCTTTTTTCAAAGGTTTTGGAATCGGTATCTATGAATCCAACAGCGTCCTGCACTATCTTTACTTCGGTGTAACGACCGGCGTCTATCCCTCGATTGTGTTTCTGGGTTTGGGGGCCATGACCGATTTTTCATCGTTATTGGCCCAGCCGAAACTCATGCTATTGGGTGCGGCAGCCCAGATGGGAATATATTTTACCCTGCTGGGGGCCTTGTTTTTCGGGTTTGCTCCCAGGGAAGCCGCCTCGATTGCCATCATCGGCGGGGCCGATGGGCCCACATCCATTTTTTTAACTGCCAAGCTTGCGCCGCACCTCA
Source organism: Desulfobacterales bacterium (assembly GCA_030601425.1). Taxonomy (GTDB): domain Bacteria; phylum Desulfobacterota; class Desulfobacteria; order Desulfobacterales; family JAHEIW01; genus JAHEIW01. Next base: position 10,432 of record JAUVTR010000101.1, on the reverse strand, counting down.
TCGGACCCATTGCGATTGCGGCCTATTCTTATATGGCATTAATCCCGGTTATTCAGCCTCCGATCATGCGACTGCTAACCACCCGGAAAGAGCGGCTTATCAAAATGCCGCCTGGCCGCAAAGTTTCTAAAAAGGAACTCCTGATATTTCCGGTGGCGAGCGTCTTGCTGACCTGCTTTCTGGCACCCACCGCACTGCCGCTGCTGGGCCTGCTGTTTTTCGGGAACTTTTTAAAAGAATGCGGCGTTGTTAATCGTCTGGCCAATACGGCCCAATCCGCCATCGTCGATACCGCCACCATTTTCCTTGGTTTTACGGTCGGCGCCAGCACACAGGCCGATGTATTTCTGACGCCTAAATCTCTTGGAATTTTCTTGCTGGGCGCGGTTGCATTTTCCATTGCCACCGCATCCGGTGTGATTTTTGCCAAAATTATGAATTTATTCCTGAAGGAAAAAATAAATCCTTTGCTGGGCGCCGCAGGGGTTTCGGCCGTGCCTGGTTCTGCCCGCGAAGTGCATTTGATGGGACTGAAAGAGGACCCGACGAACTTTTTGCTCATGCACGGAATGGCCTGCAACTCATCGGGTGTTATCGGCTCGGCAATCTGCGCCGGGATTTTGTGGAGCTTTTTTATCTAATATGACTGCCGGCATTTTCACCACAAAGACACAAAGGTCACAAAGATAATTTTTATTTATTTTCCGCATAAACTAGCCATCTCCGCGAAATTTAAACAATAACCAAAAAAAAAGCTCTGTCCACAGGACGAGCTTTTTTTTTGCCGACTATGAATTAATCTGAGTTTAAGCGAAGAACTTCGATGAAAATTTCTTACCCTCTGCCCCTTGCCCTAGTATTGCGTCCCGCAAGTAATTTACAAAACACGGTTTTATTTGGGGTGTCAGATGTCGGGTTTCAGGTGTCAGTCGTCTGGTTCATAGGTTCAAGCTTCAAAGGTTAGAGAACAGAGGTCAGATGACAGATGAAAACCGGAGCGTAGGGCAACCCTCGACTCGACTGAGCTCGTCGCAGGCTGCGGCTGCCAAAAACTGTTACTTAAATCCTGAAACTTCTGAACCCAGAACCCGGGAACTGACACCTGAAACCATAGACACTGTGTTGTTTAAAGAACCCAACTGAACTAAAATATACCAAACGGCTTTTGTAACATTTCGAGGAGCATAACACTAGGTTATTTTACTGCTGCGTCGGGACCTCTTTTATGCAGCGAAAACCCAGCCAGTGAGCACCGCCGACGGTGTCTTCAGGCGTCCAGCGGCAGGTGGCTCTACAAAAGGTGGCGGAACCCAAAAAGCAGCCTCCCCGCATGGGCAAACTTTCTTCCAGCCATTGCCCTTCACAAATCTCCCAGACGTTGCCGCACATATCATAGCAGCCATAAGGACTCATGCCGCGGTCGAAGATTCCAATATCGGACGTATGCTCGAGACCGTATTCCTTTGAGTTACAGTGATCGGGCAAAAACTCCTGCCCCCAGGACCACCAGCGGCGGTCCGGGCCGCGGGCCGCCTTTTCCCATTGATCCTCGGTGGGAATCGATTTGCCCGCCCAGCGCGCATAGGTGCGTGCATCGTCCCAGCCCACGAACACCACCGGCTTCATGGGTTGTCCCCACAGCGGATGTTTTAAGAGAACCGGCTCTCGATGACCGGTTTCATCAACAAATTTTTGGTACTGGTAGTTGGTAACCGGATACCGATCGATATAAAAACCTGACAGATAGACTGTCCGGCCGGAAACCTCGGAGGCATATACAGGATTTTCGTTCTTGTCCAGCATGAATATTTGGGCCAACTCTTCTTCGGTTATTCCGCGGGCAAACTCACCGGCCGGAACAAATACCATTTCGGCACTATCAACTGGAGAAACAATGGTGTCAGGAAAAGGGCCGGAGCCCAGCATTTCGATTATATTCCAGGGAGTTTCCATAATAATTTAGTGATGAGATTTGAGGACTGAGTTCTGAGCACAGAGAAAGATTGTTGCACTCCAAAATCCGAGATCTAAAATCCAAAATCAGGAAACTTCCGCATTCCGCAATCCGAATTCCGCATTCACTCAAGCCCTTCTTTTTTCAGCAGCTCGCGGTACCAGCAGGAAAACTCGAACATTCCCCGAAAATAATCGTCTTCGTTCACAATTCCCAGGGCCAGTTCAAGTACGCCTCGCCCATAGGCACTGCTGTATTCATCGGAACTGCGCGATTGCAAAAACTCTCTGACGAGCATCTGGGTGGTCCGTTTGGTTTTATCTTTTCGAATATCAATCGGGTCTTTGGGTTCTTCAAACGGGTCCCACTTATCATAGCCCTTTTTCAAGATGTGTTTTTGACGACGGTCGGACATGCTTTCGAAGACCGCCCGTTTTCTTTTTTCGGCTTCTTCAGGAGAAAATTCGCTCATAGGGTTCTCCTTCGGCGCTTTTTTCTGGGGGGTAGCTCAGGGACCTTTTCCTCTCCAACACCAAGATAAGCATCATCATAAATCGTAAGCAATGCCATGGACAACGGAACCAGCAAATCTGATAGTTTCGCATATCTGGATTTAAGATCGCGGATCAATTCCATGGATATTCGCTGAAGTTGACTGTTAACCACATCCAGATTCACGGTGGGATACTGCTCGCCTTTTTCAAAAGCGGACTTCCCGCAGGTGTGCCCCGCCCCTGCGATCGCAGTCGGTATCCCATAAAACCGGCAGGTGAGCGGACGGTTGTCATACAGATCACATAATTCCGCTTCGTTTAAAAGAGGGCAGCGTACCCGTTCCTGTGCCAACCCGGCAAGAATCTCCTCTTCGCTTTTCCCGGCCTGCAAATCTCTATGAGCCTTTTGCTTGAGTTTGTGAACTCTGCGGTCTGCCCGGTTTGCCTTTTCCAATAGCTCGGCTTTTTCAGAGCTCTCTATTTTCTCGTTAAACTTGTAATTAATATATAAGGCTTCAATCAGCGTTAAATCAAAAAGCGCATGGCAGCAATCCGCACATGCTTCCTCACATTTCACACATTCTGCATAGGCTGTTCTAACCCTTTCAAAGGCTTCATCCGATTTAGCAACCAGCTCCTCATACTTCTTAAAATAAGGTGCAAAATCAAAATTCATTGGTCAGTCTATCGCTCCTTTTTCAATGATACAAGTGCATTGGTTAATATAGACATATTGTTGAGAGTTAAGTAAAAAGTGACTAAAGTTAAAGAATTCTGCCCGTCGAGAGCCTCTGGGTCGAACGATCATTTTTATAAAAGATGGAGCGTCACGCGGCGCACACGCCGCGCAAGCGCTAGCGCTGCGCGAGCGACACCAAAAACTTTAGGCACTTTAGCTCATTTTAGTTCACTTTAGTCACTTGCCATTGTTTCACGTGAAACATTAACTATTTTCCCACACAAAACCGGCTGAAAATCTGATCCAGCACATCCACTTTAGCTGAATCACCGGTGATTTCCCCAAGAGTTTCGATGGCTTCCTGAAGATGGATGGCCACCAGCTCGCTGGATGTTTCTTTTTGCAGTTCATCAACGATGGTTTCGGCAGCGGCCAGTGTCTTTTCGAGCAGAAGCTTATGCCTCAAATTGGGAACAATCGCCTCAGCCAGATCAACCGGGTTTTCTCCTGCGGCCCACTTTACCATTTTATCTCGAAGATGATCAATCCCCTGATCATACAAAGCCGAGATACGCAGACACTCATCACAGGTCCACGCATCGGGAATAGTTGTTTCGTCTGTGTTATGAGTCAAATCGATTTTATTCAGAACAACGAATACGGGTTTGGATTTGATCTGCTCATATATCTGGTGATCGGCAGCATCCAGCGGACTGTTGGCTTCAATCATAAAAAGTACCAGATCAGACCCGTCGACATGCTCAAGGGTTTTTTTAATCCCGATCATTTCTACCGGGTTTTCGGTTTGATGAACCCCGGCCGTGTCGCTGATAATAACCGGTATGCCCTCAATGTTTAAGGTTTCTTCAATGATATCCCGTGTGGTCCCCGGGATGGGAGTTACGATGGCCCTGTCCTTTTTTACCAGCTGATTGAGCAGGCTGGATTTACCCACATTCGGGCGGCCGACCACGGCGACGCTGAGGCCGTCTCGAAAAACATGGGCATCGACATAATAGCGGATCAGACGCTTTAAAGGCTGAACCGCTTCTTTTTCTACGGCTTTGGCTGTTTGGCCGGGTTCGACAAGTTCGGCAACATCTTCCGGAAAATCAATGGCGGCTTCGACACGGATTAACATATCGGTTAACGTTTTTCTGATGGAAACCAGAATCCGCCGAAAACGACCGGTAATCTGGCCGCTGGCAAGCTCCAGGTTTTTTTGCGTGCGGGCATTAATGACATCGATAACCGCTTCTGCCTGGGTAAGATCGATGCGCCCGTTTAGAAAGGCGCGTTTGGTAAATTCACCCGGCTCAGCAATACGGGCACCCTTTTTCAAAACAAGCTTTAATATCGCATGCAGCACCACTGCGCCCCCGTGAGCATTAATTTCGACTACGTCCTCGCGGGTATAGGTTCGCGGCGCCTTCATTGCCGATACCAGCACTTCATCCAGCAGCCTCTCATTATCCGGGTCAACGATGTGCCCATAGTAAATGCGATGGGATTCAAATTCAAGCTGCGCAGATCTTTGGCTTTTCGTGGCCGAACCGGGCACCAAATTCAAACTCGAGTTGCTCGGCCTGAAAATAGCGCCGGCAATTGGAAAGGATTTTGCGCCTGATATTTTAATGATGCCGATTCCACCCCGTCCGCCGGGTGTGGCGATGGCAGCGATTGTATCTTGGTCAACTGTCATTTTTTTAATTAACCACCCCGCCGCAAGCGGATGGGGTATTGAAAAAACTTTAATAAAAAATCGCTTCCCGGTATTTTTGGATAGTGCCGGGACCTGCTATATACCAGCAATGGTTGTCAGGAGTCAGTTTGCCCGCAAGAAGGCAAGCCAGGAAGTATCGGCGGCGACATCGGATTTAGGCAAGCGTTAGCCGGGCAGAAGCGGTCTATAAAAATACATATTTAGTTAAACGCTATCTTCTTGAATGATTTCTATTCTTTGGGAATATCACGAGCTTTCGCAAAGGTCCTTCCCCCCGGCTGCGGGTTTGGACATCAGGATTATCTTCAAGAGCAAGATGGACAATTCTGCGGTCATAGGCATTCATCTGTCCGAGGGAAATGGGCTTGCTGATTCGTTTGGATTTTTCGGCCAACCGCATAGCCAATTTTTCCAGATTCTCTTTACGGGTTTCCAGGTAGCCTTCGATATCCACCAAAACCCGCGTCCGGTTTTTTCTGCGCTTGTTGATAACTTTTTCAATGATGGACTGAATGGCATCCAGGGTCTGCCCCCGTTTACCGATCAAAACGCCCGCGTTTCCGCCATTAACGTTAAAAAATATTCGTTCGGAATCTTCTTCAACGGATATTTGGGCATCTGTTGTAATGGAGTCAACTATTCGCTGCAGGACGTTACGCCCCATATCAACAGGATCTTCGGGAAAGGAATAGACCTGCCCGTCTTCTAAATTTTCTTTGCCAGCCGCATAATCCGCGCCTAAATTGAGTTCATCTGACGGTTCGGAATCCTCAACACCATCAGAGGGAATCGATGCGAGTTCACTGATTTCCGGTTTCGACTCCAAAGGCAGTGCGTCCTCGGGCAGCTGAATCCTGATTTTGGCCTTTTTGCCACCGGACAGACCGAAAATACCGCTGGACCCATAGGAAAGCACCTCGTATTTTAGTTCTTTTTTCGGCAGATTGAGTTCCTCGCTGGCCTTCTCAACAGCCTTTTCTACGTTTTTTGCTTTAAATTCCAGCGAAACTGTCATGCAAATCCTCCGTCATTACGAAAATTTTTTCTGGGTATAATATTGCTGGGCGATCGATAGAATATTGTTTATCAACCAGTATAAAACGAGTCCGGATGAAAAATTGATAAATATAACGGTAAAAATAATGGGCATAAACATCATCATCTTTGCCTGGGTGGCGTCTCCCATCGGCGGAGACATTTTTTGCTGAAGCAGCATGCTGGCGCCCATGATGACCGTCAATACCGGAATCCCATAGGGTGGTTCCATAAACGGTATTGAAAAACCAAAGCGGAACAAGCGGTCCGGTGCCGACAAATCATCAATCCATAGAAAAAAGGGGGCATGCCGCAGTTCGATGGCTTCATACAACATCCGGTACAGTGCAAAAAATGCCGGGAGCTGAACAACCATGGGAAGACAGCCGCCTATAGGATTGATCTTATAGGTGCGATAAAGCCCCATGACCTCCTTGTTCATCTTCTGTTTGTCGTCTTTGTATTTTTCACGGATCTCTTTCATCAGGGGCTGGATCTTTTTCATTTCGCTCATGGATTTATAGCTTTTTTGTCCCAGCGGCCACAAAATGAGTTTCACCAGTATAGTTAAAATGATAATCGCCACCCCGTAATTGGGGATCACACTGTAAAATAGGTTCATCAACCACACACAGGGCTTGGCAATAAAATCAAACCAGCCGAAATTAATGAGTTTATCCAGATCATTCCCGACTTTCTCTAATTCTTGCATACTTTTGGGACCCATAAAAAGCTGATACTCATAAGTGAAACGGGTCCCGGGCTGGATCACTTTTTCGGGCTGCACATACCGGGCGGCTACAAACTGATCCGATATTACCTCCAATCGCAAACTGGCATCCTCAATCTGATTGGGTATGATGCCGGACATAAAATAACGGCTCTGCAAAGCAACCCACTTGATTTTGCCTTCAAAGGTATTCTGATCTTTAATTTTTTTGATCTTAAATTCTTCAAGCTCGTCATTAATATAAGCGCTGGGTCCTTCAAAGGCATAAAGGCGTTTATCACCCGGAGCATTGCTGTTTAAGGTCACAAAAAGTTTATCCTGAAGAACTCGGTTGGATCCGTTATTGATGGTCACCGCCAGACCCACGGCGTAGGAATCCGGCATAAACGTGTAAGTTTTTTGGATCAGAATACCATCGTCCGTACGCCATGAAAATTTAATGTCGCGAGAACTATCGGTAACCTTGAGCCGATCGAAAGTCAGATCGGCAGCAAAAACGCTTTTATCCACCCCCGGGATGCTCTTGCCGGCAAATCCAAGCCGCCCGACGCCTAAAGTCTCCTCACCGGTTAGAATCTGTTTTCGCGCTGAATCTTTGGCAACGGTTTCACGGTAATTCTTAAGAAGAAAACTGTAAAAGGTGGCGCCGTTTTCTGAAATTTTAGCCTCATAAAGCGGGGTATCCACGGTAATGGTGCGGGCCATTTTAGGGGCCGCCAGAGGGGCGGTCGTTTCCTGAGCAGGCGCTATTTTTTCAGTCTCTGCGGTATAAGGCTTTTCCTTTTCCTGAAACGGTTGTTCTTTTTCCGCTGCAGGCGCTTCAACCTTTTTGGCTGCCTCCTGCTGCGTTCTTTGCGGGTTAAAAATAAAATGCCATGCCAGAAACACAACTAGAGAGAGGACGATGGCAATTAACAATCGCGCTTGATCCATTGTTTTCTCCTAATATAGAATGATGAGTTATGTAATATGCATCCTCTTGCGAGAAGATTCATAGTGTTTCATGATCAAAACGTTTTCTGATCTGGGGACTTAGTTTGGGGAGCAGGTGCTGCGCCGTTAACCATCAACCATTAGCAAAGTTTTGTTACGCGCAGGTTAGGGAACCGGATCAACGCCACCGGGATGATAGGGATGACATCGTAGCAGTCGCTTTGCAGCCAGAAGCAACCCTTTAAAAGGACCGTGCTGCCTGATTGCCTGATAGGCATAATTCGAACAGGTTGGATAAAAACGACATGATAGGCCAAAAATCGGAGATAATGTAAGCTGGTAGGCCCTGATCGACGCTAACATAAATATCGATATAATCTTTTTAATCAACACAATTCGAAATCTTTTCAAACAAATCTTGAAGGGCTGAAAACACCTTCTCGGATGAAAGGTCTGCGGCCTTTGGCTTGGCTACAATGTTGATATCCCAGTTTTGTTTTAAATGCTGCCTGTTTAATCGAAAGTATTCGCGTATAAGACGTTTGATTCGGTTTCTTTGGGCAGCGCTTCCGACCTTTCGTGTAACGGTAATGCCCAGCCGTGGGCGGTCGTACCGGCCAGGTACAAAAAAAGCGATAACACAGTCGTTTTGTAACTTGCGTCCGGATTGGGTAAGTTCGAGAAATTCAGATCGCTTTAAGATTCGATCTTCCTTTTTAAAGGAAAAACGCATCGGCACCTATTTCGGTATCCCGGCCTTTTCAACCTGCGAGTCGAGCCCTACCCTTTGCTCGCCGTCGATTAAGTATTCTGCGACCCGCTTTTGACGACATTCGCTTGCGAAATCCATGGTTTCTGGCCCGTCTGATTCGGCTGGGCTGAAAAGTACGCTTCATCTTCTAAGTCCCTTAAATAATTATGTTTTTTCTCGTTGTGATTTTTAAACCAATTCTGAGGTTGCCGGGTTTTGGCATGGCAAACCTGAAACTTTTGATATAAATCACAAGCCTGAATTCATGTCAAGATCAAATATTTTACCAAATATTTGATATCTCAATCCTTGTAAATCTCAAAAATATCAAATTCTTCCAGATGATAGGTGGTGTTGGGATAAATCACGATTTGTTTGCCGATGGTCTGTTCCAGAGCTGCAATCAGATGATTTTCTTCACCGTGCAACAGCTCGGCAATCTGTGGATTGACTCTCAGGGTTAACCGGATCCCATTCATATCCCGGGATTCCCGCAAAATTTCGCGAAAAATGGTGTAACAAGTAGACTGCTTGGAAATAATGTACCCTTCCCCTTCACAGTAATAGCAGGGCTCACACAGGATCCGGGTCAGCGGCTCCCGCGTCCGCTTGCGGGTCATCTGAATGAGTCCCATATCCGATATCGGCAGCACATGGGTTTTGCTCTTGTCCTTTACCAGCGCTTCCTTCAAAGCGTTGAACACCTTTTCCTGGTTGGACTTCTTCTCCATGTCGATAAAATCAATGACAATAATACCACCGATATCGCGCAGCCGAATTTGGTAGGCAATCTCTTTGACGGCCTCAAGATTGGTTTTTAAAATTGTCTCTTCCAGGTTATGTTTGCCGACATAGCGGCCGGTGTTGACATCGATGGCAACCAGGGCCTCGGTGTGCTCGATGGTGACATCTCCGCCGGATTTGAGCCAGACTTTGCGCTTCAATGCGCGCGAAATATCGCCTTCCAGATTGTAGGCGTCAAAGACCGGTTCAGAGCCTTCATATAGCACTACGTGATCTTTTAGGTCCGGCATATAGGTGTCCAGAAAGGATAAAACAGCATCGTAGGTCGGTTTGGAATCGATGACCAGCTTTTCAACTTCATGGATGAGCAGGTCTCTCACCGCACGCAGGCTGACGGATAGCTCTTGATGCAACAGAGACGGGGACGGCGCGTTTTCAAATTTTTTACTGATGTTCTCCCACAGATTATCCAAAAATAACATTTCAGAAGCCAGCTTGTCTTCGGGCTCGCCCTCAACGGCTGTCCGAACAATATAGCCGTAATTGCCCCTGCGCAAATCCTGTACGGCCTTTCGTAAGCGTTCCCGCTCGACTTCATCTTCGATCCTGCGGGAAACGCCGATATGGTCCGATGTCGGCATTAATACCAGAAATCGACCCGGCAGCGAAATATAGGACGATATTCGCGCGCCCTTGGTTCCAATGGGAGATTTGGCGACCTGGGCCAGCAGTTCCTGACCCTCTGAAAGGAGTTCTTCGATTAGAAAATTACGTTTAACTTCAAAAGGCGGGTCGTCGGGGTTGCTTTTGGTTTCGGAATCCTCCTCTTCTTCCTCAGATTCGATCTCAAACATGCGCTCATACTCTTTAAAATCATTGATATAGACATCATCCACATAGAGAAAGGCGGCCTGGTTGAGACCGATATCCACAAAAGCAGCCTGCATACCGGGCAACACCCGTAAGACTCTTCCCTTGTAAATATTCCCGGTGACATCTGAATCATCCCCGCGGTCGACATACAATTCGCAGATGGTTCCGTCTTCTAAATGTGCCACCCGGGTTTCCTGATCGGACACATTAATGAGGAGTTGTTTGTACATACGCTTTTCGCACTCAACTTAATATTAAATAAAATTAAACTTCAAATGTGACCACCTCGGTTTATTGCCATTTTGTGGAAAAATTCGAATTTCGAATTTCGAAAATCGAAACAAATCCGAATATCAAATGACAGAAATTCAAAACTTGTATTGAACATTCGGATTTCGTGTTTTAAATTTGTTTCGAATTTCGGGTTTCGGGTTTCGGATTTTCAACCGCTCCAAATTAGGATTATCTCCCTAGTATAAAGCTATATTCCCAAGTCGCTCGATGCCTCTCCCAGCT
>JAUVTR010000155.1 GCA_030601425.1 Desulfobacterales bacterium | reverse complement strand
ATCTGAGTTTGAGCGTACTCATCGCCAGCAGTGCCAGAGCGATGGCAATTATCCAGAATCTGACGATGACTTTCGGCTCCGGCCAGCCTTTCAGCTCGAAATGATGATGCAGGGGCGCCATTCTGAAAATTCGGCGGCCGCTGGTCATTTTGAAAAAACTGACCTGGAAAATAACCGATAAGGCCTCGACCACAAACAGCCCGCCGACCAGCACAAGCAGAATTTCCTGCTTGGTGATCACGGCAATGGTGCCCAGCGCCGCACCCAGCGATAGGGCGCCCACATCTCCCATAAAAATTTGTGCCGGATAAGAATTGAACCATAAAAAGCCCATACCGGCTCCGGCCAATGTTCCACAAAGTATGGCAACTTCACCGCTTCCGACGACATAATTAATCTGAAGGTAATTTGCGATTTTGATATGGCCGGCAACATAGGCGAATATCATATAGGTGGTGGCGACAACGATCACCGGACCGATGGCAAGACCATCCAGGCCGTCGGTCAGGTTGACGGCATTGGAAGCACCCACGATGACAAACGCTGCAAATATGATGTATCCCCAGCCAAGATCCGGCGAGAGCTTTTTAAAGAATGGTATTGTCACCTGGGTGGAAAAATCCGGGCTGACGTAAACCAGATAACCGGTAATCAGGGCCAGACTGAATTGCAGCATGAGCTTGTTGCGAAAATTCAAACCCTTGCTGCGTTTTTTGATTTGCATCAAATAGTCATCAATAAATCCAACCAGCCCGTAGCCGATAATGACAAAGAGCACAATCCAGGTATAATAGTTGGTCAGGTCGCTCCACAGAAGCACTGACATCACAATCGAAAATACAATCAGCAGGCCGCCCATTGTCGGCGTGCCGGCCTTTGACAGATGACTCTGGGGGCCATCGTCACGGATGTACTGGCCCACCTGCATGTCGCTGAGCTTTCGAATGACCCACGGCCCCAGCAGAAAACAGATAAAAAAGGCCGTCAGGCTGGCATAAATGGTCCGAAAGGTAATGTATCGGAATACGTTAAATACCGACAGCGTCGTATGCAGTGGGTATAATAGGTGATAGAGCATTTGTTTGTTTCTTAATTATTATTCCTGTTATACTTTTTCTAAAACGAGATTATTCGCCTTCACCGACAAGTTTAAAATGCACTAAAGTGAACTAAAATGAGCTAAAGTGAGCTAAAATTAAGGAATCCTCTCATTATATAGTGGTTGTCAAAAAAACGTTCCGGTATTGAAACGTTTTTTTCTACAACCACTTATGCCGCAATTCCGTCATTCGGAACATTATTATGGAAAGCGGTATAAAATAGACAGAATGCATTAACTTTAGGCACTTCCAATTTTAGGCATTTTAGGCACTTATTTTCTTAAAGAGCGCTTACCCGCCCGCTTCGCCCGTCCGTCGCCATCTGCGTTTGCTTGAGAGCGGGACCGTCAACAGCGATGGCGGGCAGGCAGCGGCACCCAAATGATTCATATAACAAATAACCTTTAACCAATAACGATTAAACCGAAAGATTAACGCCTGCCCATTCTTTAAGGCCCTCAACGATGGTCTCCATGTGGGCTCCGCGAGAGCCTTTAACGAGGACCCAATCACCGGGTTTTAGAGAATCCTTCAGTGTATTGAGGATTTTTTCCTGCGATCCGGTAAATATATTTTCGCTTTTCATACCGGCTTTTTTTGCACCGCCGGCGACAGCATCTGCATAGTCGCCGGTAACCAATAGTTTGTTAATGTTTGCCGTGGCCGCCCGGACACCAACCTGTCGGTGCAGGGATTCGGCTTGCGCACCCAGTTCCAGCATATCTCCGGCGACAAATACACTTCGATTATTGGCTCGCAAAGACACCAGTGTTGTTATCACCGCTTTCATGGAGTCCGGATTGGCATTATACGTATCATCGATAACGTGAATGCCGCTGGCGGTCTGCAGAATGTTCATTCGGCCCCAGGCCGGTTCGAACGTTTCCAGACCGGCCTTGATCTCGGCAGCCGGCAACCCCAGTAGATGCCCGACCGCCGCCGCGGCCAGCGCATTTACAACCATAAAGTGACCGGCCGCTTTCAGCTCCACTGTCAAACTTTCCTGCGGCAAATCCAGGCTAAAGGAAATACCGGATGCCTTTTCATTTACGGCCGTTGCCCGAATAGCGGCTTTTTCGGAAAGGCCGAAAAAAAGTACGTCTTTTTTCGTACGGGCTGCAATTTTAGACACTCTGCGGTCATCGGTGTTCAATACAGCTTTGCCCTTTGCTTTCAGATGGTCGAGCAGCTGTCCCTTTTCGCGCATGACACCATCCAGTGAGCCCAGACCCTCAAGATGCGCCGGAGCCACATTGGTAATCACGCCGATATCCGGTGAGCAGATTTGAGCCAGTCTTGCGATTTCACCGGGGCTGTTGCTGCCCAGTTCTACCACGGCCCATCTGTGCTCGGGAGCAAGCCTGAGCAGCGTTAACGGAACGCCGATCTGGTTATTATAGTTGCCTGTGGTTGAAAGCGTATTAAACTTTCTGGCAACCACGGCGGCCGTCATCTGGCGGGTCGTGGTTTTGCCGTTTGAGCCCGTAATGGCGACTACCGCCACATCCGTTCGTGCGCGATGAAATGCTGCCAAATCGCCCAGTGCCCGGGTCGTATCGCGGACGGCCACGCAGGCGATATTACGTGTTTGCCATGCCGAAATCGGCAAATCCCGTGCTTTTTCGCTGCTGACAATCAGACCGCGGGTACCCTGTTCAACGACATCGCTGATAAAAGCGTGACCGTCATGGATCTCACCGACAATGGCAACAAACAGGTCGTTCGGGACGATGCTGCGGGAGTCGATACAAACTTTTTCAAATCCCTGGGTTTTGTCTCCGCACAGCAATTCACCGCCCGTGGCTTTCATGATTTTATTTACCGTCCATGGTAAAAGTTGTCCGTTGTCCATTGCCCGTTGTCCGTTTCTGGAGCCTTGCTATATATTTACAGAAATCGCTTCAGCAACCTTTCATTTTGCTATCAGCTAAAAGTAAAAGTGCATGATCCGCTATTTTTGAGTATCGATGGCCTATGACCACTGACCACGGGCTACTTTCTACTGACAGCGCGTAGCGCTTTTCGGGCCTCTTTTCTGTCATCAAAGGCAATGGTGGACGTACCGAGAATCTGATACGTCTCATGGCCCTTTCCGGCAATAAGTACCGTATCGCCGGTCTGCGACACGCTGATTCCCAGCTGGATTGCGCGTCGTCGCTGAGCCTCGACCACATAGCCTTTTTCATCAAAACCGCTTATTAATTCGGCCGGCGAATAGTGCCGGCGTTTTATTTTCCGGGTACCCTCAAGAATTTGATTGATTATCGACATGGGTTCCTCGGTGCGCGGGTTATCCGAGGTGACCACCGCAAGATCACAAAGCCGCGCCGTGATTTCCCCCATTAACGGTCGCTTTTTACTGTCCCGGTCTCCGCCGCAGCCAAATACACAGATGATTCTATCGGCCGTAACCGCCCGCAGGGCCCGAATGACATTTTCCAATGCATCGGGTGTATGGGCATAATCCACATACACATACCGATGGGTATCGTTATCAATACGCTCCAGACGACCCGGTATGGCCACAACGGCATCTATTCCGGATTTAAGATCGTGAGTCGACAGATTCAACGCGGATCCGACGCCGACCGCACAAAGGATATTTTCCAGGTTGTGCTCACCGACAAGCGACGATTTAAAATCAAATTTTCCGCCGGGCGCTGCAATTTCTCCCGCAATACCGCTCAGGTCACACTGTGTGCTTGCGGCTCGAACCGTATTATTGGGCCCTGATCCGGTTTTGATGACCGGAACCTGCAGGTTGTCCGCCAGTTCTTTGCCCTTTACACTGTTGCAATTAATTACGGCCAGAGCCTGATCCTTTTTGGGTCCCGTAATCAGGTATTCGGTAAACAGTCTTTTTTTGCTGGCCCAATAAGATTCCAGGTTTCCATGAAAATCGAGATGATCCTGGCTCAGGTTAATAAACACCGCCATATCAAACCAGCAGCTCCTGATGCGATAGAGATCAATGGCATGCGATGAGGCCTCCATGACCACATGGGTGACGCCGGCCTGCAGCATATCGGCTAAAATCCGCTGTAAATCAAGCGACTCGGGCGTGGTTATCGGGTTGTCAAAGATCTTTCCTGCATAGCGGTAATTGATGGTTCCGATGACACCAACGACATATCCAGCCTGCTGCAGGATGCTTTCTACCAGATATGCTGTGGTGGTTTTTCCGTTGGTGCCGGTAATACCGATGACCGTCAACCGCTCCGATGGTCGCCCGTAAAAGTCGGCGGCAATATCGGCCAGAGCCTGCCGGGTATCGGCAACCTGTATGTTTAGAATTTTACTTTTTAATTCTCTTTGCGATACGACGGCAACCGCACCTTTTTTTATGGCCGTATCGATAAAATCGTGGCCATCGGCTGCATGCCCCGCTATAGCAACAAATAACCCGCCGGGCCGGACATCCTGGGCACGGTAATGAACGGACTTAATCTCCGGATCTGTCCCATTCTTATCGGCGCCATCATCAATGGATAGCGGTTTTGCAGCCTCAATTAACTCCGAAAACTTCACCCTCTGACCTCGATCCTGCGGGAGGTCGCAAATCGTTTTGTTCCGCTCTGCGGCGGTATGTTGAGATAGTTTAGCGCTTCGCGGGCAATTCTGCGAAACACGGGTGCTGCGACCGTCCCTCCATAGTATTTTCCCTTGGGCTCGTCAATTACAACCAGTATCGTCAATTTCGGATTTTCGACCGGGGTAAACCCCACGAACGAAGCGATATGCTTGCTATCCGAATATGCGCCATTTTCATCGAGTTTGCGGGCAGTTCCGGTTTTGCCGCCAACCGTATAGCCTTCAAGGGCGGCATTTGTTCCGGTGCCGCCTTGGGTGATGACCGTTTTCATGATATTTCTGACCGTTCGAGCGGTTCGCTTTGAGATGACCCGTCTGACGGTCCGGGGCTGAAACTGTTTTAGCGGTTGGCCGCTTTGATCCGTGATGGTCTTCACAATATAGGGCTTCATCAGCATCCCGTCATTGGCAATGGCTGAAGCCGCCGTGATGAGCTGA
Organism: Desulfobacterales bacterium; assembly: GCA_030601425.1. Lineage (GTDB taxonomy): Bacteria > Desulfobacterota > Desulfobacteria > Desulfobacterales > JAHEIW01 > JAHEIW01. The sequence goes on along the minus strand of JAUVTR010000155.1, from coordinate 3,259 downwards.
ATGGCGGATACCGAAAAACCGTAACCAAATGCAACGGCGGCGGTATCTATAGTTGTCCAGTTCTTATAATGGGACAGGCTGCCGGCGGTTTCGCCGGGAGAGTCGATCCCGGTCTTGGCCCCGAAACCAAATTTCTGAAGCGTAGTGTAAAGTCTCTGGGATCCAACTTTCTCGCTAATTTTAACGGCCCCGATATTGCTCGAATATTTAATAATTTGCTGTAAAGACAGCCAGCCGTGCTTTTTGATGTCATGCACGATATTTTTTCCGATTTTATAGGCACCCTTTTCGCAATAAAAGATGCTGCTCGCCTTGATATTACCGGAGTCAATTGCGGCGGCGGCACTGAATATTTTCATGGTAGAGCCCGCTTCAAAAGGATCCGTGATGGCGCGGTTGCGCCACAGCTCTTTGTTAAAATCGGTATAGGCATTCGGATTAAAAAACGGAGCATGCGCCAGGGCCAGGATGGCGCCGGTTTGAGGCTCCATTACAATCGCCATTCCCGACCGGGCGGAATATTCCTTGACGGTTTCTTGCAAAGCACTTTCGGTGATGTACTGTAGCGCGCGGTCAATGGTCAGAACGATGTTATGGCCATCGCTGTGAGCATCTTTATTGTGTTCTTCGTTGAAAACTTTACCCAGCGCATCCTTAAAAACCGTAAAGTTACTGTCCGAACCTCTTAGATAGCGGTCATAGGAAAATTCAATTCCTTCCAGACCGTAGCCGTCAAGGCCGGTAAATCCGAGGGCTTGCGATGCCAGGGTTTTGTTGGGGTAGAAACGGTTGCGCTCCGGTTCAAACTCAATACCATCCAGCCCCAGCGCCTGTACCGCGGCGGTTTCTTTTGGGCTCGCCTGACGCTTGATCCAGACAAACGGGCTTTTGGATTTGAGCTTATTTTTTATTTGACGACGATCGGTCTTCAGGACCTTGGCCAGTGCTTTGGATACGGCATTTGGGTGAAGTATTTTGGCCGGTCGTGCGGCAATTGAGGTTACATCGATGCTGACAGCCATTTCCCTGAGATTACGATCATAAATCGTCCCTCTTTTGCCGCTTGATTTAAAGGACTTTTCATACTGATTTGAGGCTTTTTGGGCCAACCACGGACTGCGATACACCTGCAGATGTACGGCCTTTGCTCCAATCACCCCAAACAGGACGATGAAGACAAACCCGACAAGCAAAACTCGCAATTTGATGTATTTTTCTTTCATCTGTCCGCAGTCCCTAAGGAATCAGCATGAGTTGTTTGTTGGTTGGTAAAATCAGACCCAGCTGTTCCTTGGCGATTTTGGCAATGCGCTGGGGTGATTTTAGCCGTGCCAGCTCAATTTTTAGATTATCCTGCAACATCACCATTCGTTCTTGATCGGCAGCCAGTTCGGAGAGTTCGTATCGGACCTGGATGCTCTGAACGCGGCACCACGTATAAAAAAGGAGTTCGACAATAAAAAGACTCATAAAAATGAGGCCGGCAGCCAATGCTTTGGGATTGCGAGTCTTTTTTTTTCTGCGTTTCATGAGCTTTGCCGATTCTCATTAATTTTCATGCAAGATTCAGGTATTAAACAAACTCGTCATATTGCCAAAGCAAACACGACCCATAAGAGCAATAAAACAAACTGCAACAAATAAACGATCTTATCAAACTGTGCCATAAACACTTTTCCCTATTTATAATCTGTGAAATCTGCGCTTGCCCAGTTGAATGCTGCTATGCAGCCCCCGCAGGGATTCAACCGGGGTAATCTGCGGATTAATGTTCCCTTATCATCTGTTTGGTTTGCATAATCTGCGGATTACTGTCAGCTCCGAGCTTCAAACACCATTTAACCAATCAACTATTTAACGATTTAACCAAATTGATCCGCGGATTTATATTTTCTCCGCCGCTCTTAGCCGGGTACTGCGGGCCATCGGGTTGACCGCAATTTCCTTATCGCCCGGTCGCAGCACCTTTTTGGTCAGCGAGCGCATCACGCTTTTCTTGCCGCAGGCGCATTCGGGTAATTTCGGTGGACAGATGCATCCTTTTTCCATTGCTTTGATATGCTGCTTGACAATGCGATCCTCCAGCGAGTGAAACGATAAAACACACAACCGGCCCCCTGGGTTCAACCAATCAGCCACACCGGCCATAAACGCGTTCAGCACCTCGAGTTCCTTGTTCACCGCGATCCGCAGCGCCATAAACACCCGGGTGGCCGGATGGATTCGTCGCTCTGACGGCGCACGACGGGGAATCGCCTTCCGTACGATTTGGGCCAGCTCCTTGCTGGTTTGAATTTTTTTTTGCGCGCGATTTTTTACGATCTTGCGGGCAATCTGCCTGGACCAGCGCTCTTCGCCGTAGTCTTTAAAAACTTTTCGAAGCTCTTCTTCCGCTAAATTGTTGACTAAATCGTCGGCCGTGGTTGCGGATTGATTGTCCATCCGCATATCCAGCGGTTCATCTTTATTGAAGCTAAAGCCTCTGCCGCTGTTTTCAAGCTGATGCAGCGACAGCCCGAGATCGAGAAGGATGCCGTCAACGGCATCTATTTTTAATTGGGCTAAATATTGAGGCAGATTTATGAAATTGCCATGGAAGAGGCGGATATTTGATGAATAAGATTGCAGGGCTTTTTGGGCATTGATGATGGCGTCAATGTCCTGATCGATTCCAATGAATAATCCGTCCGGCAGAATTCGTTCACATATGGCTTTGGCATGACCCGAACCACCCAGAGTACAGTCCGTATAGGTTTTGCCCGGCCGACAGTTCAGAGATTGGATAGCCTCGTTGAGCATCGCAGGGATGTGTCTGTACGCCATAGATTTAAAGTCCTAATTTGGCAATTTCGTTTCTGACCTCCTCCTTTTTAAAATCATTTTCCAATTCGATGTTTTCCTGCTCCCACTTTTCGCGAGCCCAGATTTCAAAGTGCTCGAGGACGCCGACCAGCACGATTTCTTTGTCAAGAGCGGCATAGTGCCTTAAACTTTGCGGGATGAGGATACGATCCTGTTTGTCGCAACTGCATTCAAAGGCCCCCCCGATAAACACCCGTCTGAACCGGCGCATGTTCTCGCTGGTCTCGGCCAGCGACACGATCTTCGTCTCCAGATTGTGCCATTCCTTATATGGATACGATACCAGGCAGCTGTCCATACGGGAGATCATCACCCCATCACCGTCCTTCGACTTGATAAACTGCCGAAATCGGGCCGGCACGATCAGGCGACCTTTGTTATCGATTGTATGAAATGA
>JAUVTR010000086.1 GCA_030601425.1 Desulfobacterales bacterium | reverse complement strand
CCCGGTCCGGTAAATGACCGGCAGGGAAATGTGCGGCCGTCCTCAAGCGCTAATAATGCATCCATAAAAATATGATTTTGTTTTATTGGTTTTATTTGTTTAGGGCCTATGGTTCTTAAACTCAACCCATCAAAGCAATTTAAACTATAAGCTATCTCAAAAATAGAGGTTTATCTTCGAAGACATAGAAAAAAAGTTCCAAAGGTGCTCTAAAGTTAGAAGTGCCTAAAGTGACTAAAATGAGCTAAAATGCCTAAAGTTATGGTGTCGCTGCGCTCCATCTTTTATTATAAATATGATCGTTCGACCTAGAGGCTCTCGACGGGTTGAATTCCTCAATTTTAGGCATTTTAGATCATTTTAAATTTTAGCTCACTTATTGTTATAAGCACCTTTTATAGGTTTAAAACTTTACCATCGGGTGTTAAATGCATTTTTGAGATAGCTTCTAATCTATCGGCGTATTTTCCACTAGATCCCACACGCCGCATGGACAGGCACCGGCACAGAAGCCGCATCCGATGCACAGGTTTTCATCCACGACATATTCGTAGGCGTCATTTTCCAAGTCTTTTTTGCTGATGGCAGACTGCGGACAGACAGAAACACAGATGCCGCAGTCCCGGCAGGCGCCACAGGATGAACATTGAGACCCGCAATGATCCAGATCGGCAAATTCGGTGATCCGGGGATCAAAATATTCCAAAGTCACCCGCCGGCGATCGATCATGGCGCGCTTTTCAAAAGCCGGTTGCTTGCCCTCCAACATGTCGCAAATGGTTCGGGCCACAATTCGACCCGAGCCGATGGCTTCGGTCAGCAAACCCGGCCGGACCACATCGCCGATGGCAAAAATCTGTGTGTCTGATGTCTGGTAATTGTCATTGACTTTAACAAAGCCGTTTTCGGTAGCCACACTGTCGGGAATAAACTCAAGATCCGGCACCTCCCCAATGGAAACAATGACCGTATCGGCAGGCACCTCTTCTCCCGTAGTCAGTTTCACGCCGGATTTGGTAATTTCCTGGGTAAATACCGGCCACATAAATTCGGCTCCCACCGCCTCGGCGGATTCCCTTTCTTTGCCGAAAGAAGCCGGTTCCTGAATATCCAGCAGAATAATTTTTTTGGCACCCAGACGATGGGCCTCGGCAGCCGCATCGCAACCCACATTGCCGGCTCCGATGATGACCACATTCTTACCCACTTTGGTTTTGTTGGCTTTGGCGGCCGTCAGAAAATCAAGGGCTGTGAGGGTCCTTTCATTGCCCGGAATCGGCAGGCTTCGGGGTTTCTGAGCGCCGGTGGCAATAACGACGAAATCAAAATCCTCTTTGAGCTGGATGATATCTTTCGGGCCCAGGGGCTGTTGAAGGTTTACCTGAGGGATCACCTCTTTGACCCGTTTCATCTCAGTGGCAATCACCTTTTTAGGAATACGGCTTTCAGGAATGATCCGCGTTATCTTTCCGCCCAAAGCTTTGGCCACCTCGTAAATGGTAACCTGATGCCCGTGCCGGCGAAGCTGCCAGGCCACTGAAATTCCAGCCGGCCCGCCGCCGATGACCGCGATTTTTTTATCACTTTGTGGCGGAAGATCGGGCAGTTTGGCCTTGAGACTGGCCTGGCCCAGCTGGGTGACATCCACCGGTGCCATGGCTGAAATTTGCCGTGTACACGACTGCATACACAGGTTGGGACATAGATATCCACATACCGATGCCGGAAAGGGTGTATAGCCTAATGCCAGATCCACTGCTTCATCCACGCGGCCTTCACGGATCAAACGCCACCTTTCCTGAACGGGGATGCCCGTCGGGCAGGTCGCCTCACAGGGCGCGGCGTATTTACGGTTTTCCCAGACCGGAACAAATCGCCGTAAAAAGCTGTTGGTAATCAATGCAATCGGCGTGCGATCCAGATTGGTAAGATCGCCGATTAACCCGCCCTGGCCCAGTTCCTTTTCCCAAGTGTCCGTTCGAAATGAATTCATGGATCGCATGGGTCCGGAAACTTTTTCCTGAGGCGTACGCGCCACTAAAAGCTGCCATTGCTCTCTGTCGGAAAATGTTTTAATGAGCTCGGATCGATCAATTCGTTGCAGGAATACTTTAAGGTTCTCTGCCAGCCAGCTCCAGTCATCATCTTCGATCGGAATCAGTTTGGCATCGGTCTGGCTGTAGCCGGCATGGGGTCCCCGGAAGAACACCTTCCCGCCAACCATTCCGACAAACGGCCGATAACCCAGAACATTGTCCGAATTCTGCGGCTCATGTCCGCAAATCACGGCGATACCGCCGGCCATAAATTCACCGAAGTAATCGCCGGCAGAACCCAGTACCCAGAGCTCGGGGGGTGCAAAACGCGGGTTATGTTTGGTCATGGTCATACCGCGCGCCCCGATGTTACCGGTGATAAAAATTTTGCCCTGCGCCATGGCATTGGCGCAGCCATTACCGGCATTGCCATGAATGACAATCTCGGCGCCGGCATTGAGCCAGCCCACATCATCTGAGGCCGGACCCAGGACTTCGATAAAAGTGTTGGGAAATCCCATGGAGCCCACACGCTGCCCGGGGTGGCCGGCTATTTTGATGTGAACCGGTTCATTTTCGGCCCGCCAGAGACGGCCGCCGATTCCATGCTGACCGAAAGCATGAACTTCGATCGAACGCTGGCCCCGGGCAACAGCATCCTGAATCTGCTCTTCAAGCACTCTTGATTCAATTCTTTCTCCGCTGAATTTTCCCGAAATCACCGGGGCCTGAGTGCGTTGGTTTGTTTCTCGTTTATTCATATGTTCTCTCCACATATCCCAAGCAGAGGAAATCAGAAATCCGAAACACGAAATCCGAAACAATTTTCAAAATTATAAATTCGAATGCTCCAAACGGTTTTGAATTTCGTTCATTTGATATTCGAATTTGTTTCGACCAATTTTATAAAATCAGGCGATATTCGAATTTCGAAATTAGCTCTATTCATAGAAAGAAAATGTTCAGAAGAAATTGCTACTCTACTAGATAGATCGCTACACCACATACTTAATCTTCAACCGCTCCGCCACATTGGGATCATCGATCCCCAGGGCATCAGACATGCCGATGGGCAATGAGGTGGATCGTCCCAGCGGGGCCACTATTTTTTTAAGCTCGGTGTCAAAGCTTAAATAAAGATCGACCACCCGTTGCGCCACCTGCTCGGCGTCAAGCCGCCGATAGAGGCGCGGGTCCTGGGAGGTAATTCCCTTGGGGCAAAGGCCGATGTTGCAAATGTTGCAGCGGTCGGATTCAGAACCCAGACACCCGGCAGCAGCCTGCATGACATACTTTCCGATTTGCACACCGCTGGCACCCAGCATGATCAGGGCGGCGGCATTGGCTGCCAGGTTTCCGTTTTTGCCGACGCCGCCACCGGCGATCAACGGCAGCTGGTTTTGCATGCCCAATTCCACCAGCGTCAGATAGGAATCTCTGATGTTACTGGCGATGGGATGACCCATGTGGTTCATGGAAACATTATAGGCCGCGCCCGTACCGCCATCCTCACCGTCAATTGCCAGCCCTGCGGCATAGGGGTTGCGGGTCAGATTGTTTAAAACCGCCAGAGCCGTCGAGGTGCCCGAAATTTTCGGGTATACCGGCACGCGGAAATCCCAGGCCATGTACATGGATTGGATCATCTTGGCCACCGATTCTTCGATCGAATACTTGGTCTGGTGGGTGGGCGGACTCGGCAGGCTCACGCCGGTGGGCACGCCCCGGATGGCGGCAATCAGCTTGTTGACTTTGTACCACATCAACAACCCGCCATCACCCGGTTTGGCACCCTGTCCATACTTGATTTCGATGGCACAGGGATCTTCTTTCATTTCCGGGATGGCGTGAATAATCTCATCCCAGCCAAAATAGCCGCTGGCAATCTGCAGGATCACATATTTTAAAAATCGAGAGCGCAGCAGCCGCGGCGGGCATCCGCCCTCACCGGTACAAATCCTCACCGGCATGCCCAGTTCTTCATTCAAATAGGCCACACCCATCTGCAGCCCTTCCCACATGGTGGGCGACAGAGCCCCGAAGGACATGGCACCGATAATCAACGGATAGATTTCACGCACGGGGGGAATCCAGCCGTTAACGCTTAAAAATTTCAAATTCTCTTCAGGCGGCAGAACGCGCCCCAGCAAAGTGCGCATTTCAAACTCATGGCGGCCGGCGTCCAGCGCCGGGTCGGTTAACATCGATATGCGGATGAATTTCAGGCGATCCAGGATACCTCCGGGAAGATTCCGCCGCCCGCCCCGCCTGCGGGGCTGACCGCCCTGGTCAACATGAAACTTGAGTTTATCGGCCTCATCGCTGCGAAAGGGAACAATGCAGTCATTGGGACAAACCAGGGTGCACATCGCACAGCCGATACACCGGTAAGCCGGGTCTGTTTTTTGCCGGATACCATAGTAGCTTTTAAATGCGGTGGCCGGTGTTTGCATTATGTCCGCCGGGGGGTCGAGGAGCCGCTTGCGAAATACCCCCAGCTCAATCGCATTTACCGGGCATATGGCGGTGCACTTGCCACATAGGGTGCATTTTTCTTTATCCCATAAAATTTGCCACGGTAAATCCTTGATGCTCAGTGTGGAAGGGGTAATGGGTCTTTCTGATTCCATAACATAACCTCCTGGCGACCCGGACCGACAATGGCCGTATCCAGATACATGGGTTGAAAATCTTTACTTTTATCTCGATTCGGAATCGCGGCGTCCAGCCCGCAGATTTCCGAAGCAAAGGCATAGATACCGGGTTTGCCGCCGACAACGCCAGGACGAAGTTTTTTGCGATCCTGTACCATAAACAGACTATGGTCCGGCAGACAGCCGATAACACAATTGGGCCCGTCAATAATCAGCGGCCGACAGGTTTGCTTGAGGTTTTTTAAAAAATTTCTGTTGGGATGGTCTTTCAGATCCTCATCCTGAAGCGGTGTAATCACATGCTTGTAAGTTTCAATTCCAAGCCCGAGTTTGGAAACCGCATAGTGCAGGATGTGGGTAAAAACCTCTGAGTCCGATTGATAGCCGGTATAGCCTGGAAATCCGCGGGACTCTAAAAACGAGCGAATGGGTACAAAAGCTGTATTTTCGCCGTTGGTCATGGTTGAATATCCCTGAATGAAAAACGGATGACAGGCATACAGGGTAATGGCATAATTGGTGTTCTGCCGTCCCTGAGCCATGATCACTCTGGCAAAAAGCTCTTTGCGGTCCAGATTCAGATGCCGGGCAACCAGCATGGGATCTCCGATTTCCTTGATCATAATCACATCCGGCCAGAAGGAAAAAACAATCATATCATTTTTTTCTTCCCCCATGGCCCTGAGCTGAAGGCGAATTTTAAGGAGCTGTTCGTAGAGTTGCTCCTGGCTGAGATCCTCCCACTCTTCAGGGTATTCATAGGCCCGAATCAGATATACATCCCGCTTAGGAACACCGGCAGGGGGTGTTTTGGGGAGTTTAACAGAGATTTTATATTTGGTCATAAAGCCGATATCCATCATAAATGTATCCAGGCGTTTTAATCCTTTATCGCTGAAAATTCCCGATAAAATAGGGGCGTCTTTCATCTCATCAAACGGCCCGGCAAGATCACGCAGAAAAATCCCCACCCCGGAACAATCATGACCTTCGCGCATGACATCAAGCGCCTCCAGGGCGACCATGGGAGATAACGGCTCCTTGCTGGTGATGGCAAATAAGCGGCACATGGTGATTGATCTCCTTTTTCAGTATAAAATTTAAGAAAAAAATCCTGCTGGGGCAACAGCTGACAAGGGTGCGACCTCCATTGCGATGGAAACGGTGAATTGCAGCAATGGTGATCAGATCCGTCAGGTTATCGCTTGAGGCAGGATGTACTGCAAATTATTGTAGCCAAGAAATTCATAATCAGAATCTTTATGGGAGTTTATCGAAGGAGTATCGCGGGCCCGGGAAAAATCTTCGCGAATCATCGAGCCGGCCGCAAAACATGCGGGGCATCATATTGGACTGGTCCCGAATCATGGATCGGGAAGAAAAATTAGATATTAATAATGCCAACCATTACGTTATCGTAACCCCTGTCGGGAATAATTAAATTGGGTGTCTCCCTTCTTTTAGGTTTTGATTAAAGCCCTCTTCCGAAAAACCTTTGCGCCTAATCAATCAGTCGCTTATAGCATATAAATAGTGTTTGAAAAACAAAAAAATGTAATGGAATAGGCTTTTAATTAATCTTTCCAAATGAATGCCCCGGGTTCCTTCTTAACCGCTTATCTTTTTGACAAGTCAACGGCTTTATTTTATATATACAGGATTAACTTCCTATTTTGAGCTCTGCCCCAAAAATGGTGACTTCCAATTTTTGATTCATCTGATTGCCGAAACTTCCCAAACCTTAATGGATCAATACGGACATCAGGTTTTGTTTCGCGGGGAAATATTAACCAAAATTTCTAACCGTTAAAACGCTAAGATAGGAGCGGCCATGTATATCAAGCAATCTGAGCTTTTTACAGGCACGAGCATGGATTTCGTAAAGAAATTCATGGACATCTCAGAAATGTCTTCACATAAGAAGGGTGAGGTTCTTTTCCGCGAAAATGATCCGGCGAAGTTCTTTTTTATCCTGCTGAATGGATGTGTAAAATTGAGCGTGGGAAAGCCGCAACAGGTAGTTTACAATGCCGGGCGTAATGGGGAAGCTTTTGGATGGTCCAGTCTTATCGGGGGAGATGTTTATTCGGCTTCGGCCGAATGTATTGAAGCGACCGAATTACTGAAAACCAGTTGTGATAAATTATCCCGGGTCTTGGAGGCAGATCCCGACAACGGTATTATTTTCTTCAGACAACTTGCCGCCACCCTGGGAAACCGGTTGCTTGAAACGTACAAGGTGATAACACCCAAAACCGGGAATTCCAAATAATAAATCATCACGAATGAGGTCTCGGTTGTCAGGTGTCAGGTGTCAGGTGTCGGCAAACAGATGACGGAGGACAGAAAACAGAAGTCAGATAAGATGCTTCATCTTCCAGTTTTCACCATCTGTCGTCTGACCTCTGACCTCTGTCCTCTGAATCCTGAAACCTGACACCTGACACCTGACACCAGGAAAGCAAACGCTCCAGTAAGTTTTTGGTACACGGGCACAACATTTAAGGAGGATTTATGCCGAACCATCCGTCAAATACATCTAAATTGCGCCGACTGACCCGACGTGATTTTTTGTGGCTTTCGTCGATGACCGCTGCGGGTTTGATGTTCGGGTGCGCCACGGATCCGGTTACCGGAAAATCGCAATTTATGCTGGTCTCCGAAGATACCGAAATTCAAATCGACAGACAGTACTCACCGCTTCAGTTTTCCACAGATTTCGGGCCGGTGCAGGATCACAAATTAAACAGCTATATCAGCCAGGTCGGAAACAGTATGGCGGCTTCATCCCATCGCCCCCACATGCCGTATTCGTTCCGGGTGGTAAACGCCACCTATGTCAATGCCTATGCTTTTCCCGGCGGCAGCATTGCCGCCACCCGCGGCATTATGCTGTCACTGGACAATGAAGCCGAGCTGGCCTCCTTGCTGGGACACGAACTGGGTCATGTAAATGCCCGGCACGCGGCCGAACAGATGTCAAAGGGACAGCTTGCCCAGGCGGTCGCAGGCGGTGTTTCGGTGCTGGCCGGAACCCAGAGTGCGGCTCTGGGCGAACTGGCAGGCCAGCTGGGTCAGATAGGAGCCGGTGCGCTGCTGGCATCTTACAGCCGGGATAACGAGCGTGAAGCAGATGCCCTGGGTATGGAATATATGGTGGGCGCCGGCTATGGGTCCGAAGGATTTATCGGGCTGATGGACATGCTAAACAGCATGTCCAAACACAAAACCACGACTGTGGACCTGTTGTTTGCCACCCATCCAATGAGTCAGGAACGCTATAATACAGCGGTTCAGACCGCAAATACAAAATATCAGTCCGCCTTAAAAGGACCGCTTGACAGAGAACGCTATATGGACCATACCGCCGGACTGCGGGCCAAAAAAAGCGCCATCGAAGAGATCCAAAAAGGCGAAAAACAAATGGCCAAACGCAAATACGATGCCGCCACCGGTCATTTCCGCCGGGCGTTGAAAAAGGCACCCAACGATTATGTCGCCCTGTGCATGATGTCAAAAAGTCAATTGGCTCAGAAGAAAAATGCAGTTGGACGCCAGTATGCGGAAATGGCCCAAAAGTCCTATCCAAAAGAAGCCCAGGCCTATCACCTCAGCGGATATGCGAAAATCCAATTAAAGAACTTCGAAGGCGCTTATAATGAATTTAGCGCTTATGAGAGGCTCCTGCCTGGAAATTCAAACACCATTTTCTTTAAAGGTTATTGTCAAGAGGGTATGAATCGTGTCCCGCAAGCGGCAGATGAATACAATCGGTATTTGCAAGTTGTGCGGCAGGGCCAGTACGCCCAGCATGCCTATAAAAAGTTGGTGGATTGGGGGTATATCAAGTAGCATTCACAATTTGGATTTTAGAATTCGGATTTTGGATTTAAGAACAGATTGGTCAGGTACTCAATTGGCTCCAATCTTTTTAATCCGCAATCCAAATTCCAAAATCTAAAATCAATGTTATTGATTTCTGCTTAGCACCCAACTTGAATCTATATAAACTTGATTAACGATGACGATGATTACCGACCTCCCCGACATACTCGCTCAGGACTTGGAAAGAAAGTGGGAAGAGTTCACACAATCATCTGCAACCCATAAAATTGACCTTCCAAAAGACCCGCAAATTATCGGGGCGCTTCAGCGCGTCTTTGCATTTAGTGACTTTGTTGCTCAAAACTGCATTCGCGACCCTTCTCTAATCTCCAATCTGATTGAAAGCCAGGACCTTCAACAAAGCTACTCTAAGAATGACTATGAGAAGGAACTAAAAAAAGCGCTTGTTGATGTAAAGGATGAGGCGGCCTTAATCCACGTCCTGCGTGTCTATCGTTGCCGGGAAATGACGCGAATTGCGTTTCGCGATCTTGCCGGCTGGAATAATCTATCGGAAACCGTCACCGATCTCTCCGGCCTGGCCGATGCCTGCCTCGAGCATACCATATCTGTTCTTTACAGCTGGTTATGTAAAAAATTGGGAGTCCCTGCAGCCGAGGATGGCTCCCGCCAACAGCTGGTTGTTCTGGGCCTCGGCAAACTGGGTGCCCGGGAGCTAAACTTTTCGTCCGATGTCGATCTCATTTTCACTTACCCAAAGGCCGGTCACACACACGGAACCGCACGATCGGTCAACAATGATGATTTTTTTACTCGTCTTTGCCGCCAGCTGATCAAGGTTATCAGTCAATCAACCAGCGATGGGTTCGTGTTTCGCACGGATCTAAGATTGCGGCCCTACGGGGAAAACGGCCCTCTGGTGATGAATTTTGATGCCATGGAAAACTACTACGAGGAGCAGGGTCGGGAGTGGGAACGCTACGCAATGATCCGGGCCAGAGTTGTCGCCGGAGATAAAGACGCCGGCAACCATCTGCTGCAACGGCTAAATCCCTTTATCTACCGCAGGTATCTGGATTACGGCGCCTTTGACTCATTGAGAGAAATGAAGCAAATGATATCCCTTGAGGTCAAGCGCAAGCGAATGAAACACAACATTAAGCTGGGAAGAGGAGGGATTCGGGAAATTGAGTTCTTTGGTCACATGTTTCAACTGATTCGCGGCGGCCTTACACCCGACCTTCAACAACGCAGCATCCTGAAGGTTTTAAAGATTCTGGTCCGCGACAACCACATTCCCGCAGAGGTTTGTGATGAGCTGGGGGCCGCTTATGTCTTCCTTAGAAATACCGAACATCGGCTGCAGGAATTTGGCGATCAACAAACCCATGATTTGCCCTTAGATGTACAGGGTCAAGACCGTCTGGCAGCATCCATGGGGTTCGCGGATGCAGCAAAATTCAGTTCACAGCTTGAGCAGCATCGCAGCAATGTGCACCGCCATTTTCAGATTCTGCTGGAAGCCAAAGACTCCGAATCCGGAACACAGAAATTTGAAGAACAGCTGCAGGGTATCTGGCAGGGTTTGATCGGCGACAGCCAGGCGGAAGAAATCCTTGTGGGGGTCGGCTTCCAAGAGCCTCAGGAGGTATTGCGATTGCTAGCGTATTTGCGCAGTACGCCTGGGTCAAGCCAGTTAGGTGACAAAGGCCGTCGGCGTCTAGATAAATTAATCCCCCAGGTACTTAGAGAGGTCGGGGGGCAAAATAGACCTGAAATTATCCTCGGTCGAATTATTGATCTGATAAAATCGATTGGCGGGCGGATCAGTTATCTTGCGCTTTTGCTTGAAAATCCGAAGGCATTAAGCCACCTGATTCAACTGGCGGCGGCCAGCCCCTGGATTGCTTCTTTCCTGGCCCAGCATCCGGTTCTTTTAGATGAATTTTTGGATCCCCGCACCCTTTATATTCCGCCTGAGGCCAAACAGATCAAGGTTGATTTAAAACAGCGGATGAGCCGGGCCCCATCAGATGATCTGGAATACCAGATTGAACAGCTGTGTGTTTTTAAAGAAATCAACGTTCTGCGAGTGGCCGCCGCCGACGTTACCGGAGCGCTGCCGCTGATGCGAGTTAGCGACCACCTGTCAGATATCGCTGAGACGGTGCTGGGTGAAGTCGTCAAAATGGCCTATGATCATCTATGTGAAAAGCACGGTGCTCCGGCCTGTCGGCTGAACGGGAAAATCTGCGAAAAGGGCTTTGCGGTTATTGCTTACGGCAAACTCGGTGGACTGGAGCTTGGCTACGGCTCGGACCTTGACCTGGTATTTCTGCATTCCGGAAGCAAAGAAAAAACCCAAGGGAGCCAACAGGCGATCGACAGTGCCCAATTCTTTAACCGTCTCGGGCAGCGTGTTATTCATATCCTGACTTCCCACACACGAGCAGGCAAATTATATGAAATCGACATGCGACTGCGACCCAGCGGGGTTTCCGGGGTGCTGGTCAGCCCTGTAGAAGGATTTCGCGATTACCAGCAAAACGCTGCCTGGACCTGGGAGCATCAGGCCCTGATAAAGGCCCGGCCCATTCTGGGAGATCGCTTGATAGCCGATCATTTTCTAAGCACTCGCAATGAGGTTTTGGCCCGTCAGCGAGATAAACTAAAACTGCGGGAAGAAGTCGTCAGCATGCGTGACCGCATGCGCAAAGAACTGCTAAAACCCGAATCGGGGATCTTTGACCTCAAGCAGGATATTGGCGGGATGGTGGATATTGAATTTTTGGTACAGTATCTGGTACTTTTAAAATCTTATGACCATCCGGAGCTTCTGAAATGGACCGATAATGTACGCCTGCTTCAAAGCTTGATCGAAACCCGTGTTATGGATGAATATACCGCCCATGTCCTCAAACATGCCTACTTGATCTACCGTGCCGCCGCACACCAGCTCAACCTCCAGGAAAACCCGGCCAAAGTTCCCAGCGAAAAATTCGACCGTTTACGGCAGAGAGTGGAAAGAATCTGGCAGATATTTTTCGAGTCCACATAAGCAGCCGCCATCCAACTCGACTAGAGTAAGTCTCCTCAAAAAGAAACCGCAGAATTGTTAATTTTAAAAATTTAATAATACATTTTTGTAACTTATTTGTCTTATTTCTACCAAATTTGTAAGAACTATTGATTTCATAATCTAATAAGCTGTGTAATAATATATTGAAATTATTTATTTTTATAAAATTAAAGACTCATGGCATGTATGTTGCTCAACAAAAGTCGATCAATTTAATCGAAATGTACCGAACTGCAAAATGAATAATACCCATCAACAATCTGCCAAACAGCTGCAGCAAAAAACTAAAAGGTTAATTGCGCGCCTTTTAAAAGGAAAAGAACCCGACTTTTTAAAGCAGCATGCGCGGCTTCTGGACGACTATTTCCGTCAGGCATTTGAATCCAGCACGGTGGGTCCCCGTATGGATATCAGCAAAAATCCGTATGCCATCATTGCTTTAGGTGGCTACGGCAGAGAGGAACAATGCATTCATTCCGACGTCGATCTGTTGTTTCTGTTTAAAAAGAAGGTTCCGAGGGAGGCAGAAAACTTGATCCAGGAAATCATTTATCCGCTGTGGGACATTGGTTTGGATGTCGGGTATGCCACCCGATCGCTGAAAGAAAGTCTTGCGCTTGCGGGTAAAGATTTTGAAGTGCTCACCCCGATGCTGGATGCCAGATTT
>JAUVTR010000160.1 GCA_030601425.1 Desulfobacterales bacterium | reverse complement strand
CATAGGCAACGTCGGCTATTAAAAAGAATAATATTAAAAGGATCGGGCCTGCGCGCTTAATCATAAAATCCTTTTAGAATTGCTGCTCAGTTCGTGCGTCGGTAAAATCAACCAGCCCGGCTGGTTCCACTATGTGGGAGGGTTACCTCAACGTTGCAAAAGTCGGAGGGCTTCAGAGCCAAGGCGTCAAGGGTGACGCTGTAGTCGGCTACCGCGAACCCTTGACAACACAGGATCTGAAGTCCTCCGGCTTTCCCGGAGGGTAAACAACATGGCAAAATCGACCCCATCCTTAAACTTGACCAGTAGTGATATCCAGGAAGTGATGCCTTCACTGGGATATCGGCTATAATAACGGACCATTAGCTACTCTTTGCCATGTTGTTTATGCAACATTGAGGTTTATCTTTTGCCGTCCATATACATCGCGCAAAATTCTGATGGTCACATCAACAGCGGCCAATGATTGTTTCCCTTAGGGCTAGGGCATAGGTGTCAGTTTTCCATCAATAATAGTTACCCGGCGGGACATGAAAGATGCAAGCTCGGTGTTATGGGTTACCACAACCAGTGCCATCGAAAATTCTCGATTCAGTTCCATCAGCAGGCTGTGAATTTGCTCGCTGTTGGATTTGTCCAGGTTGCCGGTGGGTTCATCTGCGAGCAGGACCAGCGGGTTTAAAGCCAAAGCTCTGGCAAGGGCCACCCGCTGCTGCTCTCCCCCTGATAGCTTCCCCACACGGTAATGCAATCTATCTTGTAGTCCGACCCGGACTAAAATTTCCTCTGCCGCCTGAGTCGCCTTTTCTTTCTGCGTGCCCCGAATCAGCGCCGGCATCATGGCATTTTCGAGAGCACTGAATTCGGGTAACAGATGATGAAATTGAAATACAAACCCCACTGATTCGTTGCGAAACCGTGCCAGCTTTAAATCGTCATACAAAAAAACATCTTCGCCTTTAAACAGCAATTTACCGCTGTCGGGCCGATCCAGGGTACCGATGATATGAAGCAAGGTGGACTTACCAATACCTGAAGCACCCACAATGGCCACGGTATCACCGGCAGATAAATCAAAATTGAGTTCTTTTAAAATATCAATACGGACCCCGCCGTTGGAAAAACTTTTGCTCAAATTACGAACAGCGATGACACTTTCCACTCGTTCGGAATCCTTTTCGTGATTCTCATTTAGCATGGTTTACCTTATCCGTATCTGATGGCCTCAACAGGATTCAGTTTAGATGCTTGCCGTGCCGGATAGAGGGTCGCCAGAAAACATATTAACAGGGCCGCGGCAATAATCGAAATTACATTTATAAATTCAAGCTTTACCGGCAAGGACGTCGTAAAATAATAAATATCCCCGGCCAATTCATGGATATCAATGCGTTTGAGCAGAAAGCAGAGCAAGAGCCCCAAGCCCAGTCCCAGCAAGGTGCCGAATGTCCCGATGACCATTCCATTGAAAACAAAAATTTTTCGTATGCTCCTCTCGGTGGCTCCCATGGCCTTTAGAATCGCAATGTCCCGGGTTTTACCCATGACCATCATGATCAGACTGCTGGCGATGTTAAAGGCCGCCACCAGAACAATGAGGGTCAAAATGATAAACATCACCCTTCTTTCCAGCTTGAGTGCTTTGAAAAGGTTGCGGTTCATCTGCATCCAGTCCATCGCCCAATAGGGAAACTTCAGTTTAGATGTAATTTTTTGAGCAACATTGCGCGCCTCATATATATTGGTAACCCTGATATCAAGCCCGGTGACGGAATTCCCCATGCGCATTAATTTCTGGGCATCTCTAATATTAATGAAGGCAAAGGTCTGGTCATAATCGTACATACCGGACTCAAAATACCCGGTTACCTTAAACTGTTTCATTGCCGGCACATGCCCGATGGGAGACAACATTCCCCGGGGAGAAATCAAATAGATGACATCGCCTTCAACAACCCCGAGGTTTCTGGCCAATTCACGTCCCAGAACAATGCCGGGAATGGCAGCTGAAGCGTCCCGGGTGGAGCCGGCGGCTGCCGGGTCGGGCAGATTCACCTGCTGCAGGGTCGTCATGACCCGGCCGGCTGATTTTGGGTCTATTCCCCGCAGCACCGCACCGGAAGTTTTATTTTTTGCGCGCAACATTATCTGAAAAAGGATAAACGGCGTGGCGGCTTCGACACCTTCAGTCTGTTCGACTTCTTGTAAGACTTTACGGTATTCTGTAAAAGCGCCTCCGTGACGTTTGAGGATCACCTGAGATTGTCCGCCCAATATGCGACTCTTCAAATCAGCCTCAAATCCTGCCATTACCGCTATGACCACGATCAGGGCCATTACTCCCACCGCCACCCCGGCAATGGAAAGAACGGTAATCAGGGAAATAAAAGTCTGCTTTTGTTTGGCCCTCAGGTAGCGGCCGCCGATGAATAGTTCATAACCCATAATTCATATCCCATAGTTCTATAATTTGACGGTTTCGTAAAAAGTCCAACTTCTGTGTTGTGCTGCATTTGGTAATCATTCAACGTACGAAAAGTAGGCCTCATGATTACAAAATTTGCAAGCCTTGAATTTGAACTTTTTACGAAACCGTCTCAATCCGACTTTTTACGAGTTCATCATAACTTAGGAATTGAAGAAATTCTGTCAATCTAATTCCTAAATTCCTCAATCCCTAAATCCCTAAATTCCTTAATCCCTCAATCCCTAAATTCCTCACTCTTTGGACTTCATATGCGGAAAGAGGATGACTTCACGAATAGAAGCAGCATCGGTGAGCAGCATGACCAGCCGGTCGATGCCGATGCCCTCACCGGCAGTCGGCGGCATCCCGTACTCCAGGGCTTCAATATAGTCGCTATCCATTCGGTGCGCTTCTTCATCACCGGCCTCGCGCCCTTCAACCTGCTGACGAAAGCGCTCATGCTGGTCGACGGGATCATTGAGCTCTGAAAACCCGTTGGCTATCTCGCGCCCGGCAATAAATAACTCAAATCTCTCAGTAAGATCCGGCTGCCGATCACTGCGTCGGGACAGGGGTGAAACTTCGACAGGATATTCAGTAATAAAAGTCGGTTGAATTAGCTGGGGTTCTACCAGGGCGTCAAACAATTTGGTGATCACCTTACCCAGTTGTCCGGTTTTGGTAACTTTTACCCCCTTCTGGGAAGCAAATCTGAGCAGCCCTTCTTTGTCATTTAAAAGAGTCGGATCAATACCGCCCAGTTCCTCGAGCGCGGAATAAAGTGACAACCGGCGCCATTTTCCGGAAAGATCAATGTCCTGGCCCTGGTAGCTGATCTGCGCCGATCCGGTAACCGACACGGCGATTTCGGCAATCAAATGCTCGGTTAATTCCATCAGATCGCCGTCGGTGGCATAGGCCTGATAAAATTCGAGCATGGTAAATTCCGGATTATGCTGAGTGGACACCCCTTCATTTCTGAAATTGCGATTGATTTCAAAAACTCTCTCAAATCCTCCGACGACAAGGCGCTTTAAATATAATTCCGGCGCAATGCGCAGATAGAGATCCATCCCTAGCGCATTGTGATAGGTTTCAAAAGGAGTGGCTTCCGCACCTCCGGGGATGGGCTGCATCATGGGTGTTTCAACTTCCAGAAAATCGCGTTGGATAAAATAATTGCGGATCTGTTGAATAATCTGGCTGCGTTTTAAGAAAATTTCCCGTACGTCGGCATTCATAATCAGGTCGACATAGCGCTTGCGGTAACGCTTTTCGGGATCACGCAACCCATGAAATTTCTCAGGCAGAGGGCGTGTGGCCTTGCACAGCAAATTCAGCTCCTGGGCCAGCAAGGTCCATTCGCCGGTCCGGGTTTGAAATAGTCCGCCTTTTAACCTTACAAAATCGCCGATATCAAGCTGTTTGAAAAGCCGGTAAGCCTCGTCGCCGATGCGGTCTTTTCTGACATAGGCCTGCAGCTGTCCGGTCCGGTCCCTGAAACGGATAAAAGCGCTTTTGCCGAAACTGTTGATCGCCATCATGCGACCGGCGGTGACGAAAATCGGTTCGTCCTGGGCCAGGGTGTCAGATGATTCATCAATAGCGGTTTGAATATCGGCAACCGTGTGTGATACGACAAATCTATTGGGGTAAAGATTGACGTGGTTCTTTTTTAATTCTTCAATTTTTGCTTTTCGTTTTTGCAGCATTTCGCTGGTTTTTTCCATAGTTTTACCGATTAATGAATTTAAGTTTAACCCCAATTGAGTTAAAAACCAATTGGGAGTTATCTGTTATTCGTTATAAGTTAATAATTTAAGGCGCACCTCAAATAATAAAGATCGATGCGTCATCCAGCTATGCTGGGAAAGAAATGAAATCTATTTTTATACCGCAATTCCGTATCTCGGAACATAATTATGGAAAGCGGTATGCGGTATAAATTTAAATCGTCTTAGATAGCGTATTTGCTGGAAACTGTCAAGATCAAGTTCTTAGATTGGCAGGGTCAGATCATTTAATCAGATAATTACATGATTTTAAGAAAATTAGTTGGTTTAGAGTTATTCATGAAAATTCCAAGCATCAAAAAACAAATTCCAATGATCAAGGATTTAGGTTTCAGGTCTAAAAGGAGGTTTCAGGTGTCGGGTGTCAGGTTTCAGGAAAGAACGAGAGATAACATATATTGTCTGAATATCGAAAATTTGAGCCTATCCTCAGTGATGCGAGTAAAAAAAACTGATGGAACCTGTTTCTATGTGTAGACGAAAGCCTTTGCATTTTTGTTCCTGACACCTGACACCTGAAACCAAGTTGGTCTTGACACCCGACACCTGACACCCTTAAATTTGGTGCTTGGGATTTGGGATTTATTGTCTTATAAAACCTTCTGGCTCTACTGGGATAGGTTTTACTGACGCTACCCGGGGAAGGTTAGGCAGGAGGATCCATCTGTTTGAATTGCAGGGTGAAGGTGGTTCCTTTGTTCGCTTCGCTTTCGACATTCAGCCAGGAGTCATAGGCCTCAAGAATGCGGTGCACGATGGACAGCCCGAGACCGGTGCCGGTGGATTTGGTGGTGAAGAAGGGATCAAAAATGGATTTAAGCTCATCCGGCGTCATCCCGCAGCCGTTATCGGTGATTTTGATACAGGCGCGTTTGCTTTTGGACTCATACATTTCAATGTCGATCACACCTTCACCATCAATGGCTTCTGACGCATTTAACAGCAGGTTCCAGAGAATCTGCCGCAGGTGAACAGGGTCCATTGAAATCCATATGTTGGATTTAATTTTCTTGGTTGTTGTGATGCGACCGTCATTGGATGCGTCTTTTTCAAAGAGCTCGGCCGTTTCGATTAATACTTTTTCGAGCTCAATGACCTCGACTTTCCCGGCCGGCGGCCGTGCATACAACAGAAAGTTGTTCGCCAGTGAACTTAAACGATCGGCCTCACGCAAAATAATCTGCATGAGTCTTTCATGATCAGGATCATAACGGATGTCTTCTTTGAGAAGCTGTATGGATCCGGTCACCGAAGCCAGTGGATTTTTTATCTCATGCGCCAGGCCGGCGGCCATCTCACCGACGGCTGCCATTTTCTCAACACGCTTTACGTGATTCTTCATGACCCGCAGTTCTTTTCGAGTACTTCGAACTTGCTCGGACAGAAAGCTGCTCAAAAAGGCGACTGCGAAACAGGCGGTCATAGTTATCAGAATTTTGTAAAGTACCTGATTCCAGGCGTGGTTTGATGCAAGCATCCCTTCTTCAGTAGCAAAGGGATAGATTGCACCATAATATTCCAAATCCACCATAATGCCGAACTGGATGCTGCAAATTGCCGCAATGACCAGGGTTCCCCGGATCGATAGCAATATGCTGGAGTAAATGATGACAAACAGATACAGAAACGAGAACATGCTCGCAAAACTTCCGGTAACAAACAGGATCACCGTAACGATCAGGGTATCGACTAAAATCTGGACATAGGCAAAAGCGATGTGTTTTTTAATACGATCGATGGCCAGGGCATACAAAATCGACAGAAAAAAAATGGTCGCGATAAGGCCATATAGAAGTTTGATGGGAGGGCTGATGGGCGGGGGCGAGTCTCCGAGTTGCAAAACGATGGACGAGCCCAGTAACAGGGTTGAAAAAAAGACCCGAAAAAGCATCAACCACTTCAATTTATCTTTGAAGTCCTTTTCGGGCATTTGCAATGCGTGATCCATAGAATATACTGTTACCGTTCAGGGGTTCAAGGTTCAGAGGTGCAGGGTTACGAGATACTAATTGAAGGGTAATAAAACGGCTGGGGCCTGTCACCGGTTAGGCTGGTCATATCAGAGTACCAACCGTACCTTGGCAATCTTTTTTTACCTGATTTTCAACACCGATAGCTATCGATAGATGATAGGACAGGGCTCCGGCCATCTTAAACGGCTCCGGCCATCTTGAATATCGGAAGATACATGGCAACCACCAGACCACCGATGGTCACACCTAAAAACACCAGCATAAAAGGCTCGATCAATGCGGTCAGGTTGTCAACGGCCTGATCAACTTCCTCATCGTAAAAATCGGCAATTTTCTCCAGCATGGCATCCAGGGCCCCGGTTGATTCGCCAACACCGATCATCTGGCACACCATCGGGGGAAAGACACCGCTTTCAGTTAGCGGATCCGCCATGGTGCGACCTTCGGCAATGCCGGACCGGACGTTGTAAATCGCCTTTTCAACGGTTCGATTGCCAGCTGTTTTCGCAACAATATCAAGGGCTTCCAAAATAGCCACACCACTGGCCAGCATGGTGCCCATGGTACGGGTAAACTTGGCGACGGCCACTTTGCGCAACAACTCCCCGAATACGGGAAGCTTTAAAAGCAGATTGTCGACCACATCCCGTCCCTTTTCGGTGCTGTGAAACTTCTTGAAGGCAATCGCAAACAGAATAATACCGATGATGATATAGACAATCTTGGTTTTGACCATATCGCTCATGGCCACAACAATCTGAGTGGGTACCGGAAGCTCGCCGCCAAAGTCGGCGAACATCTCCTCAAAAACCGGAATAACAAAAACCAGAATAACTGCCAGAACAACAACCGCGATCAATAAAGTAACGATGGGGTACGTCATGGCCCCTTTAACCTGGGACTTGAGCCTGGCCGTTTTTTCCATATAGGCTGCAAGCCTTCTCAAAATTGCATCAAGGATACCACCGGCTTCACCGGCGGCAATCATGTTGACGAACAGGTCATCAAACTGTTTGGGAAACTTTTTCAATGCTTCGGCCAGGGTTGCCCCGCCTTCTACGGATTCCTTGATCTCTTTGAGCATCTTTTTAAAGGTGACATTGACTTGTTGGGCGTAGAGAATGTCGAGGCACTGAATAATGGGCAACCCGGCATCGATCATGGTCGAAAATTGTCGGGCAAAAAGTATAACATCACGCTCTTTGACTTTGGGCTGGAGAAAGCTGACGTTTTCAAAAAGGTCCTTTGGCTTTTTCTTGATTTTGGTCGGCTTAATCTTCTGGCGAATCAGCTGTGCCTTAACAGCTTCTTCGCTGACAGCTTCAATCTCGCCTTTTTGAGTCGCGTCATTTCTATTTTTGCCCGTCCACAGGTAAACTGGCATGATCAATCCTCCCTGATGATTTGAAATAAGACACAATGGCCGGTGGTCTGTGCCTGCCCTTAGAATCCGGTTCGGTCTGTCACCGCCTGAAAATTGTGATTTTTAATCGCGAGCAGGCATCTTTGGCGATAATATAATATTCAGAGTCATTATCGGCCGGAGAGGAAAAAAACTTAAGTCTTTTAGACAATAATTTTTTAAAATTAATAATTCAACTTTGATGCATTCGTAAAAAGTCGAATTCATCAAGTGTTTGGTGTTTCGTGTTTGGTGTTTGGTATGAAATATAGAATACAATATCAGTATGTTAGAACACTAAACACTAAATACCAAATACAAAACACACTCGTAAAAAGTTTGCGTTTCCGACTTTTTACGAGACCGTCAAAAATATTAATTTTATTATACGGCCACAGGAAAGTCAAGGATCGTAACCGTTTGGCCAGGGTTACGTCATTTAAACAGGTAACTGACCGAATTTAAGAAAGTTATCTGATTCAACTTGTTTAGAATTTACTTTGACGTTGCCCTAAGCTCAGGATTACGATAGTGGCAATACCTGGCTAAATATGTTAACCTGTGCCCATCCACAAACGGCATCTTTTGGCCCGGAGC
>JAUVTR010000078.1 GCA_030601425.1 Desulfobacterales bacterium | reverse complement strand
AAGGGCATCGGCAACGGATTTCCGCTGGCCGCTGTGGTGGTCAAGCGCGATATCGCAGAATCAATGAGCAAAAAGAAATTCTTTAACACCTACGGTTCGAATCCCATGTCCTGCGCAGCCGGACGGGCAGTGCTGCGCGCCATCGATGAAGATGGTACTCGGCAAAACGCAAAAGAAGTCGGCGGCTATATGATGGAAAAGCTGCAGGACCTTAAAGCCAAACACAGCGTCATCGGTGATGTTCGCGGCAGCGGACTCATGATCGGAGTTGAGCTCGTCAAAGATCGAACGACAAAAGAGGCCGCTGATGAGGAGGCCGGTCGTGTGTCGGAATACGCCAAAGACAACGGTGTTATTATCGGCAAAGGTGGAGCGCTGGGCAATGTGCTGCGTATCAATCCGCCTCTTTGCATTCGAAAAGAGGACATCGACTTCGTCATCGACGTGTTGGATCAAGGTTTCAGTCAACTGTAGCCGGCTGGTGTTAGCCATTATCCAGTTTTTTAATTAAATCCCTTTTCTATCACTCTTTTCATACCTGAAACCTTATAGAGAATTTTAGGAGGCTGGAATGATAAATCTCAAAAACATCCCCGTATCCAAAGAAGATCTGGATCTGTACGAAGTAGAGCACAATTTTCAATCCTGGTCATATCAACCCGCCCAATCTCCGTTGCGGGTGGTTTCGGCCAAAGGCGTGCGATTTACTACTGAAGATGGCAGAGAGCGCTTGGATTTCAGCTCTTGTTTTGTCAGCCATAACATCGGGCATCAGGATTCGCGTGTGGTGGAAGCAATTGCAGACCAGGCTAAAACCCTGTGTTCGTTTGCGCCGAGCTTTTCCACCAAACCAAGAGCCCTTTTAGCCAAAATGCTGGCAGAGGTTACCCCGGGAGATCTTTCGCGTTCGTTTATTTCTCTGGGTGGAACTGAAGCCAATGAGGCCGCCGTAAAAATTTGCCATCAATATACCGACCGACGCAAGATGCTGGCACGCTACCGCACCTATCATGGAGGGACAGCCACTTCCATGTCTCTTTCCGCTGGAGATCCTCGCAATTGGGCCCAGGTTTTGGGCGGAACCGAGTTGATCAGCGTTCCCCAGCCTTACTGCTATCGTTGCATGTTCGGACAAAAGTATCCCGAATGTAATTTGCAGTGCGTGAAGTACATCGATGAGGTAATTGAACTGGAGGGTGGGGGCGATAAAGTAGCAGGCATCATTTGTGAACCGGTGACCGGTGCCAATGGCATTATCGTTCCACCACCGGAGTATTTTCCAGAGCTTCGAGAAATTTGTGACAGGTGGGGGATTCTCCTAATTGCCGATGAAGTCATGAGCGGATTCGGGCGCACCGGAAAATGGTTTGCCGTCGATCACTGGAATGTGGTGCCGGACATCATGACCATGGCAAAAGGTCTTTCGGGTGCTTATGCACCGTTGGGAGCCACCATAGTACGCAAACATATCGGCGATCGATTTAAGGAGCAATTTTTTAGCCATGGGGCCACATACGCCGGCCATGCCTTAGCCTGCTCAGCTGCGGTGGCCGTCATTCCTATCTATCAGGAAGACAACCTCATTGAGAATTCAGAAAAGATGGGCAACTATCTGCTGGAAAAGGCCGTGGAACTTCAGGATAAGCACGCCAGTGTGGGGGAGGTGAGGGGACTCGGATTGTTTGTCGGATTGGAACTGGTGAAAAATAAAAAGACACGTGAACCGATCATATCGTTGAATGCCAAAATTAAACCGGGTATGAACCCCAAACTCGAAGTGGCCAAGAAACTCGGCGAACTGGGAATGATGGCCATGGCGGCCAACCCCAGCAATGTGATCGCCATGGCACCGCCACTGATTGTTACCAAAGATGAAATTGACGAAGGTATAGGCATCATGGATCAGGCCCTGGAAGTGGCCGATGCCTATGCTGAAAACTAATCCCTTTTTCTTTTTTGCCCGGGCTGAATAATTGCTACGTGATGCTTTTCTTTCTGTTGCCGGCCCGGGCATCTTTTTTTATTTCCGCCACCCGTTGCCATTCATTGAGATGCCATCTTTCCTTTGAAAAGCTATAGCATTTCTCGTCAGTCGCCCACGATCCTCACCTTAGTTTGTTAGGTCGCCACGCAGCTTCTTACTCCTGGTTGCTGCTCGGACCTTTGTTCGGCTTTTTGGCTCTCATCGCCATAATCAATACTTCCTATTGGTGGAGCAAACCGGATCGTGGCAATCTTGTTCTGGGTGAAAAAATCGATGCCGTCTTTGCCCTGCACCTTATTAGTACCCAGATGCGAATCCTTAATACCGCCAAAGGGCAGGTAGGGGTGCGGTGCCGGGATGCCGACATTCACCCCGATCATACCCACATCGGCCTGATTGATGAACTTTTCAGTGTAGTACAGGTTCTGTGTAAAAAGACAGGCGCCGTTGCCGAATTCCTGTTGGCGAATCAGGTCCAAAACATCATCCATATGATTGATTTTCACGACACAAACCACGGGACCGAAAATTTCCTCTTTATAGATGGTCATCTCCGGTGTGACATCGGCGAAAATGGTCGGCCCCACGTAGTAGCCATTTTTGATGTCATCGGGCATTTGCGGGTTGCGGCCGTCGAGAATCAGCCTGGCGCCCTCTTGGACGCCGATGTCGATATATTTTTCGATCTTTTGTTTGGCGTTGGCCGAAATCACCGGTCCCATGTATATTTCCGGATCCAGGGCACTGCCGAACTGGACAGTCTTTGATGCCTCCGCTATCCTTTCGATCAGCTCATCGTGGATTTGAGGCACGACAGCAACCAGCGATCCGGCCAGGCAGCGCTGCCCGGCGCTGCCATAGCAGGAATTCAGATAGTTTTCGATAAACACATCCCATTGGACATCTTCCATAACGACCAGGAAGTTCTTGGCACCTCCCAGTAGCATGGACCGTTTGCCGCCGCGGCCGCAACCCTCGGCCATCTTCTTGGCCGTGGGCGTGGAGCCGACCAGGCAGATTCCGCTCACGCGCTGGTCGTCATACCAGGGCTGTACAACGGTACGATTACCGTGGATAATGTTGATGACGCCTTTGGGTAGTTCAATTTCATTGAAAATCTCGCCCATCTTCTGCATAAAATAGGGGGATTGGGTAGACGGTTTAAACACGAAGGTGTTGCCGGCTCCGATGGCAAAGGGGATAAACCAGCCGAAAACCAGGGCAGGAAAATTGAACGGCGCCACGCCGCAGAAAACCCCCAGCGGGGCTTTGACGACCCGGCCATTAATGTTTGCGGCGATGTGATCCAGTGATTCCCCCTGGATCAGGGTAGGGATCGAACAGGCGGTTTCGATAATCTGAACCACCCGTTGGACCTCCCCCCGGGCCTCGCTGATATGTTTGGCCTGATCAACAGCTATGGCAAAAGCAAGGTCCTCTTCTTTGTCAATCATGGCTTGGCGGATTTTGTAAAGATATGAGACGCGTTGGTTGACCGTTATGTTTCGCCAGGCGTCGTAGGCCGCATGGGCCGACTGGACGGCTTGGATGGAGGTCTCAGGTTTGGACAGGGGCACTTCCCCGATCTGCTCTCCGTTTGACGGATTGAACAGCGGCACGTAATCGACGCCGGTCTCCTCGACCCACTCACCATCTATGAAGTTATTAATCCGAATAAAATCCATTTTATTGCTCATAGCACTTTTCCTTTTTGGTTATCAAATTTATCAAAGCATAGGTAGTTGCGCTCATAAAGCGCAAATACGTTAACAACCGAATTTATTTCTTTATATCTTCCAGCACTTCGCGGATTATCATCGCAATTGTCTCACAATCCTGAATTGTTAGCGTCAGTGGAATACACATATCGCACATATAATCGACCCCATTTTTAGTTTGAGGCAAGTCTGGTAGGGGCGATATATACTGCCAGCTTTCAAAAGAACTTGTGTAGCCCCGTGGTTCCTGCCATCCAAACCATTTTATGCGAACGCCTCTATCATCACATTCTTCCAAAAATGACTTTATCTGACTACGTGTGAGGTCTTTTAGTGTAAATTGAATCGAGTTTCCCACAAAATGTTCCTTTACGGAACGCTCTGGAACTTCGACCCAATCAATTTTGTTTAGTTCATTTTCAAGTATCTGATAGCGTTTATTCCATCGAGCGACTTGGGCATCGGTATCATGGATCTGGCCCTAAAGGTGGCGGATGCCTATACTGAAAAATAAAAGCTATCTCAAAAATGCATCTGCCCCGCTTAATGGAATCGGATATTTACCATATTGTGATGCTGCTTCAAACATGGCTATGATATTCTCCGGCGGGATATCGGGTTGAAGGTTATGCACGGATGCGAGAACAAATCCACCTGCGGGAGCGAGGTCACGAATTATTTTCCTGACTTCATTTCGGACATCGTCTACGGTTCCGTTTGGAAGTATTTCAGTGGTGTCCATCGCTCCCCAAAAGCTTAATTTGTTGCCGAATCTCTGTTTCAGCCGATCTGTTTCCATACCGTCTGCCGAGACTTGAACCGGATTTAGAATATCCACACCCACATCAATCAGATCATCAAGCAGCCTGGTGACCGACCCGCAGCTGTGATAATAGATTTTTGCCGGGGTTAGCTCTTTGACAAATCGAAAAAGTTCGATCTGGTAGGGTTTTATCATTTCACGATATAATTCCGGGGACATATACGGACCATTTTGCATTGCCAAATCATCTGCAAGCTGAAAAACATCAAGATACTCGCCGACCTCACTGAGAAAATATTTGGCATTCTGTTTGCGAATCTCTGTAATCTTTGACATTAATGCATGGGCAAAATCCTTATTGTCCACCAAATCCATAAAAAATTCCGTCAACCCCCTCAGGTACCAGCTCTGTTCGAATATATTTCCCGGTGATCCCATACACCCCACAATGGCATATTCGCCCTCGCTGTAAAGCTGGAGCGTTTGGCTCCGGATACTGCTGAAGTCAAAAATTTCTGCCGGATTTGGCCACTCGTAGGCCTCCAGGTCTTCGAGGGTTGCTGTTTGCAACGGATACTCAATGATACTTGCATAACCGGCGTCAATTATTCTTTTTACACCCCATTCATCCACAAATATAATTTTAGCTTCCGCAGTTTCAGAAAGCTCGGGCTCAGCTTTCATTGGCGGGCGTATATGACGACAATCTATTGAAAAGCGATTGAGAATTTGCTCGTCCACATAAGCCGTCTGCCATTTATGGGACATAATTTTCGTTGGAAGATCATTTAATCCAAGATGGGCCTTAAATTGTTCATACGTCTCAACCATAAAAGTGGTTTGCCTCCCGCCTAAATCAACGGGCACTCGATCCGGCTCTTCATGATTCAAGGCCATTAAGACTCGTTCTTTGTGATTCATTTCTTCAGTCTCCTTTGGTAGGTTTCACGCTCACCCGCAGAACGGATAATTTCAGGCTACACCATCGAAGAGGATAGACTCCTTTCACGATTTAATCATTCAACCAACGAAACAAGATCATTGGGCTATGTCCTCCAGCACGTCGCGGATTATCCTTGCTATCGTCTCACAGTCCCGAATCGTAAATGTCAGCGGAATGCGCATATCGCACATTTGGTCCAAAACGTGGTTCGTCTGCGGCAAATCCGGAATTGCAGTAAAGTATCGCCAGCTTTCAAACGTGCTCGTATAGCCCCGGGGCTCTTTCCAGCCAAACCATTTTATGTGAACACCGCGCCGGTCACATTCATCTAAAAACCATGCCATCCGATCGTAAGATAGATTTTCCAGAGTGAACTGAATCGAACTGCCCACGAAATGCTCTTTTTGTGTCCTTGACGGAACCGTGATGGCGTCAATTTCGTTTAGTCCTTTCTCGAGGCAGGCATAGCGCTCATTCCAG
The DNA here is from genome assembly GCA_030601425.1 of Desulfobacterales bacterium. GTDB lineage: Bacteria > Desulfobacterota > Desulfobacteria > Desulfobacterales > JAHEIW01 > JAHEIW01. The sequence goes on along the minus strand of JAUVTR010000078.1, from coordinate 6,891 downwards.
CGGGCAACCTGACGATCGAGTATCCGTAGCTGCGGACGCAAAATGGCGGCCTGCAGATTGGACATGCGCAGGCTGAGATTGGGTGTTATCTTTTTATAGCGTTCAAATTTTTCCGGAGAAGGCTTTGAGATATGCGTGTCGTAGAGCATGTACGAACCGGAATACAAAATCGCCCGGGCAATGATGTTGTCATCATCGGTAACCAGCAGACCGCCTTCACCGGAGTTTATATGTTTGTAAGTTTGCGTGCTGAAGCATCCGATTTTTCCGAATGTTGCCGTATTTCGGTTATCCCAGCCGCCACCCATGGTATGGGCACAGTCTTCAATTAAAAATAAATTATAATTTTTACAGATGTCCGAAACGACATCCATATCGGGAATGTGGCCCCGCATATACGAAAGCAAAAAATAGCTGGAGGAACTACTTTTGGCCTTCTGCTCGAGATCCACAAGATCGATCGTATATTCAGAGGTACATTCGACAAATACCGGATCGGCACCGGCATTTTGAATGGCACCGGGAACCGGAGCCAATGTAAATGCATTGGTCAGCACCTTGTCACCCGGCTGAACACCGGCGCATTTTAGGGCAACGTATATTGAACATCCGCAGGAAGAAAAAGCGGCACAATACGTTGTCCCGATGTACGCTGCAAATTCTTTTTCCAAAAGCGCTACATCAGAAATTTCTCCCGCAGCGGTATTGTAACGATGTAATCTTCCGCTTTGCAGCAATTCAAGGGCTCTCTGGATTCCTTCTTCCGGGATAGGCTCCTGCTTGTTGAATTCTTTGGTGAATGTTATTTTTTTCTTGGTTTTAGAGCTCATTTTTCAATAAAAAGGATTAGGTTTCAGTGTTCAGGTGTCAGGTGTCAGTTACAATCAGGTTTCAGGTGTCAGGTTTCAGGTGTCAGGAATACGAAGTGCAGAGGTATTCCCCCTTTCTTAAAGCGGCTCGACATGCGCTAGCCGAATGTGGGGATCAAAGGGGGATTTTGAAATTTTCCGCTCCAATATCCGTATAATTCTTCATTGGCACCGAGTCCCCGACACCTGACACCCGACGCCTACTTATTCCCGATGCCTTGAGTTTCTTACCATAATGTTGTTAGATAAAATGCCTAATAGCCTAACGGGTACCCTTCGGATCGTAAACTTCAAAATCAAATTTTTCATCGGGAAAATATTTTCGTAATCGGATGTCGGCAGCCCGCGCATGTCCTTCCATACCCTCCAGACGGGATATGCGTGAAGCAACCTCACCGATTCTCTTGCTCGCTTCCTGTGTCATTTTTTGATACGTAACCACTTTGATGAATTTCCCGACGCTCAACCCCCCCGAATAACGCGCCGCTTTGTTGGTTGGCAAAATATGGTTGGTGCCTGTGGTTTTATCACCATAGGAAACGGTACATTCTTCTCCTAAAAACAACGACCCGTAGTTGGACAGATTGTCCAACCACCAGTCAAGGTCTTGGGCAATAACCTGAACATGCTCGGCAGCGTAGTCGTTGCTGACCTCAAGCATTTCCTCCCGCGTTGAGCAGAGAATCACCTCACCGTAATCCCGCCAGGAAACGGTTGCAACTTTTGGTTCAGGTAAATCAGTTATTGCCTTTGGCATTTCGTTCATAACTGTCTCAGCCAATTCCTTTGAGTCCGTCACCAGCCACACCGGGGAGTCGTAGCCGTGTTCAGCCTGGCTCATCAAATCGATGGCCACCACATAAGGGTCGGCTGTCTTATCTGCAATTACGAGTGATTCGGTGGGACCGGCAAAAACATCGATTCCGATTTTTCCAAAGAGCTGACGCTTGGCTTCGGCCACAAATCGATTTCCGGGACCGACAATCACATCCGCCGGCTTTCCGGTAAAGCTGCCATAAGCCATGGCCGCGATTGCATGGGCCCCGCCCATCATCATAAATACGTCGGGTTTGCAAATCGATACGGCAGCCATAATAGCGGGATTAATGGTTTCCCCATCATGCGATGGTGAGCAGGCCGCAACAAAAGGAACGCCGGCTGCTTTGGCGGTGGCGATGCTCATAATGGCCGAAGCAGCATGTGCAAACAGACCACCGGGGATATAACATCCTGCACAATTGCATGGAATCAGACGCTGGCCAAGGGTAACCCCGGGGGTAATTTCGGTCTCAAACTCCTGCATGCTTTCTCGTTGTTTCACGGCAAAACCGTATACCTGCTCATAGGCAAACTTCAAATCATCTTTAACTGCCGCAGGTACACTCTGCGCTCTTTGTTCTATTTCTTCAGGCGATAGTATAAGCTTTTTATCCCAGTTTTTGAACTTGGACGAATAATGCCGCAAAATTTCGTCATCTCCGTTTTCACGGACAGTATTGAGGATGTTTTCGACAACTTTTCTGGTCTCAGCTTCATCGGATTCGGGTGTCTTGGCGGCCTTCTTGATGTAGGTGATCATTTAGCATCTTCCTTTCTAAAATCTAATTAATTGTCCAGGCATGATTGGTTTGAAAAATCTCGAAATAAAAAAGACCTTTGAAAAAAAGCATTATTTTTTTTAAAGGCCTCCTGTTTTTGGGTCATCAAATTACATCTTGCCTTTCCATGGAACTACCTTGCGCTCGACGAAACGCATGAATAGATCGAACGTATAGGCAATCGCACCAATGACAATAATGCCCATAATAACGACATCGGTAACTAAGAATTCTGCAGCGCTGAGAACCATGTGACCGATGCCGGCTTCGGCGGCAACCATCTCGGCTGCCACCAGGGTGGTCCAGCCAAAGCCGATTCCGATCCGCATTCCGGTAAGGATTTCGGGCATGGCACCTTTCAGGATAACATGCCAGATCACCTGGGCGCGGGTGGCGCCCGATGAATAGGCCATCTGGATTTGCTCGATGGTCACCGACCGAACCCCGGCGCGAGCACTCAAGGCCATGGGTGCAAAAACGGCCAGAAAAATGAGTGTTATTTTCTGGGTATCTTCTATTCCCAGCCAGATGATGGTCAGCGGCAGATAACCCAGCGGGGGAATCGGACGGTAAAACTCGATCGGCGGATCAAATATACCCCGGAATATCCGGTTGACTCCCATGGCGATGCCGATTGGAATGGCCGTAATACAGGCGAGGAAAAAAGCGCCGAACACCCTGAAAAGACTTGCCTTGATGTGTCCCCACAGGGTTGCACCGCTAAATTCTTCGCCCCAGATATCAACGAATTTCGCAATGACAGCTTCAGGGGACGGCAAAAAAAGCGGCTTGATCCAACCCATGTTGGTGATCAGCCACCACAAAAAAATAAGTGCGATGGATGTAAATATGCTGATCCCCATGCTGTTGCCGACACCCGGGGCGCCGTAAGCTTCGCCGGGTTTCACCGGTCCGCGACCAAATAATTTGGAAAGATAACTTTTGGAAGTTTCTTTGAGTCTGTTTGTAAAAGACATGAATTTACCTCAACCCTGATCTATTCTTATTTCATCGCCATGGATGATGTCTAGTACTTCTTGACGTACAGCGAGGAATTCCGGCAAAGATTTGACCTGTCTTGCATCGCGATTTTTAAAAAATCGTAGGTTAAAATCGAGATTATACGATTTGATAATTCTTCCCGGACGGGGCGACATAACAATAAGGCGGGTGGCCACAAAAATGGCTTCATCAACGCTGTGCGTGATAAAAAAAACCATTTTTTTGGTTTCATTCCATATATCAAGAACCAGCTCCTGCATAACCTCCCGGGTTAACGCATCCAGGGCACCCAGCGGTTCATCCATCAGCATTATGGCGGGATCACTGCTGAGTGCTCTGGCGAGTCCCACACGTTGCTGCATGCCACCGGATAGTTGATAGGGGAAATGATTGAGAAATTCATCAAGACCAACTAATTTAAGATATTTTGAGACTATTTTTTTGCGCTCTGCGGGGTTTTTTTTCTGCAGCATGAGGCCAAACGAGGCATTATCGATGACATTAAGCCATGGCAGCAACGCGTGTTGTTGAAATACGACCCCGCGATCAGCCCCGGGTCCTTTAATTGGATTTGCGTCCAGAAGCACCTCACCGCCGCTGGGTTGAATAAATCCTGCCATGACGTTGAGCAGCGTTGTTTTGCCGCAACCCGATGCACCAAGGGCAACCACAAAATCGTTACCTTCAATGGTTAGATCAATGTTTTCCAGGGCATGAACTTCTTCAGTGTCTTTGGTCGGGGGCGGATAAATAACGGTTACGTTTTTGAGATCGAGTTTGCTCATTGCGCGTTACCTGATAGGTATTGGGTGGGATTCAGAGAAGAGATCCCCGGCGATATGGTGCCGGGGATCTTAGAGTCAGTATATTTTTATTTGCCTAAGGCCATATTAACCCATTTTGCGTTGACCACCGCACCGTAGTCAGGCAGCAATTTTTCGAGCTTCTTTTCTTTCAAAAGGAACTCGGAGGTGTAGAACAATGCACGTGCCGCACCGCCGTTTTTCCCACCGCCCAGCCAACGGTCGGAGGCCTGCTCTTCCAGCGTGGGGAAGTCATAGAGCGCCAGCACTCCGGGTACGTCTTTGGCATTGCCGCCGACCTGTTTGATGATATTTTTGGCCATGCGTGAATCCGGTGTCCAGGCGCTGGGGTTATCACGGTAGGATGCATCTACTTCGGCTAAAGTTTTGATGTATTTTACCATAAATTCTGGATTGGCCGCGGCCCAGGTCTTATTGGCTACACATCCGTCAAAGGTGGCTTTGCCCCAGGTGCTTAGTGTACCGGAGGTGATCAGCACTTTGCCGGTCTCTTTGATTCTGCCCAGGGCCGGATCCCACACGAAAGCGGCATCGATGTCACCGCGTTCCCAGGCTGCAGCAATGGCAGGGGGCTGCATGTTGAGGATCTTTATTTCCTTGGGATTGATGCCGAACTGCTCGAGGGCAAACAGGGTGTGAAAATGGGTGGTGGAAACAAACGGAACGCCTAATTTTTTGCCCTTGAGATCCTGCGGTGAAACGATGCCGGATCCGTTGCGGACCACCAGCGCCTCGGCCGAGGCTATGTCCTCATAGATATAGATCAATTCGATGTCAAGGCCGCGGCTGACGCCGGCAGCAATGGGGCTGGAACCGGCCAGAGAGATATGAACATCACCGGATGCCATGGCATTGATCACTTTGGCGCCGGAGTCGAACTTGCGCCATTTAATCTTGTAACCTGTGGCTTTTTCAAATGTTCCATCAAGAATGGCTGAGGCAGCAGGGTTATAGACCAGCTGGTAGCCGATGGTGACCTCTTTGTCGGCGGCAATACTTGCGCCCAGGCCAAGTACAAATGACAGAACTACAATTAAAGCAATTGTTGTGAACAGTCGTTTCATTTTTTCCTCCTTTTTCCGTTTTGGTCGGCTTCCCTTTGGAAGTCGACTAAATAATTTTGGAAATTTTACAAATCCCCAACCCCTAATTCACATTCATTTACTTGTGCATTTTCAATTTATATAAGTGCACCATAAAGTAACCCCTAATCGGTGTCAAGCTAAAAGGTGCCGATTCGTCAGACGGTTTATTGCCAGGAAGAAATCGGATAAATCTTTGTATTTAGCGTATTAACATCAAAAAAAACGCTTGACAATCTGATACCAAAAAGATTAGTTGTATAGTTATATATATCAATTAGATTTGATAATTTTTTCTATCAGGATCAACTGCCTTGGCACTAAAACGAACCTCAATTGCGAGAAACAAATTCAATGGCGATCCCACGCCGGTATATTTCCAGTTACAGAAAAAATTACTTAAGGAAATAGAAGACGGCCGCTGGTCGCCCGGACAAATCATTCCACCGGAGCGTGCCCTGGCCGAATCCCATCGGCTAAGTGTCGGCACCGTTAAAAAGGCCATCTTAAATCTGGTAAACGAAGGCTATCTTTATCGTATTCAGGGCAAAGGCACATTTGTTGCCGGAATGACCCTTCAGCCGGAAAGTTTGCGCTATTATCGCTTTTTAGAAGACTTCATTGATGAGGAGGTCGAGCTTCAGATTAAGCTTTTAGAATTAAAAATTACCAAAGGAATTGCTCCCGTTAATCGCTTTCTGAATCTGAGATCGAATCAAAGCCTGTTTAAGGTTGAGCGGCTCTTTTATTTCGATGCACAGCCACTGGTTTACTGCGTTTCCTATTTGCCCCATAAAATGTTTCAGGACCTGGCAAATCTGCCACGGAAAAAATTTGAAAATATCCCCCTTTATGTCGCACTGGAAGAAATCTATGGTCTGCCGACTATTTTAAACAAGGAATTGGTCAGTGCAATTCCTGCCGATAGTATCACCGCCAAAAGATTAAAGATACGAAAAGGGAGCCCTGTTCTGATGATTGAAATGCTTTCCTTTACTTATAAACAGACACCCTATGAATATCGCAAGAGCTATTGTTTAACGGAAAACAAAGCAATTTACAGAGAAATTTGATGGATCTTCCGAATAATTAACCGCAGATGCACGCAGATGGACGCAGATAGGCACAAACGAATTTCAGATATAATTAGCCACAGACTCACACAGACATACACGGACAGACTTGCGGACGATTCCGTGTTATTAACCGCAGATGCACTCAGATAAAGTCAAATGTCGTGACATTTAACTTTAACTAGTCCATCACTTGTAAAGTAAGATCTCACTAAATACTTAAATATAATTTTAGCAAGATAATTTTATTTTATCGCGAAGCGATTGCTGTTTTTGCCCGAACACGTCGTTCGGGCAAAAGATAAACACAGCTGAATGCGAATGCATTCTGCTGCTATCTGCGTATATCTGCGTGAATCTGCGGTTGATTAAAAATATTAAAGGCGAAGAGGAGATTAGATGAAACGCGATTATCCAGTCATTGAATGCGATGTCCTCATTAT
>JAUVTR010000184.1 GCA_030601425.1 Desulfobacterales bacterium | reverse complement strand
TCCCGCATCAAATGCGGGACGTTCTAAACCAAACTGAACTACGCCCCCGTAAATTTTATATTAACCGCAGCAGCTACCGCTCATAGGTCGAATGGTAGGCGGAACAGGGCTTGAACCTGTGACCCCCGGCTTGTAAGGCCGGTGCTCTCCCAACTGAGCTACCCGCCCACGTATATCCCAAAAAAAGTACAAAGAGCCGATAATTGCAAAGCAGGACTTGAAGGCGCCATTGGCGCTCAAGACTGTGACCCTCCCGCCTGGATGGCGGGATGCTCTCCCAACTGAGCTACCCGCCCACGTTTTGGGGTGTTTTCAAACCGGGAGCTTTGCACCCGGTTACACCCGCACCGATTAAGGCACTGTCGTGCCTTTGTTTTTTTCCGCCTATGGCGGAAAAATCCAAACCACCCGCTCTGCGGGTGGTCGGTGACTCAGCCCGTTTGGTTATCCAAAATCACATTTTTTAAACAATTTCAACCGATGATGTCAAGCTTAAAATGGGCTGAAGTTTTTTTCCGCACCTAATTAAATTAAAGATGACGGTTTTTCGGCACCTTCAGGATTAATCTCAAGCGGAATATCGACGTTCTTGAAAATGGAGTCGCCGTCATCAAGGATGAGCGCATGCGACAGCACTTCATCCATATGCTCCACCAGGGTAATTTCAACTTGCTTGGAAATGCTCTTGGGCACGTCTTTTAAATCTTTTTCATTTTCCTTGGGAATCAGAACTTTTTTGATTCCACCCCTGTGAGCGGCTATGATTTTTTCCTTCAAACCACCGATTGGAAGCACGCGCCCCCGCAAGGTGATTTCGCCGGTCATGGCAATATCACGGTGTACCGGACATTGGGCCAGGGCCGATACGAGTGACGCGCACATGGATATTCCGGCGGAGGGGCCGTCTTTGGGGATGGCGCCCTCGGGAATGTGGATATGAATGTCGCTTTTTCGGTAGAACTTTTCATCGATCATTAAATTTTGAGCCCGCGAGCGCACATAGCTCACTGCGGCCTGGGCAGACTCCTGCATGACATCACCCAGCTTTCCGGTAACCGTGAGTTTTCCCTTTCCGGGCATGATCAAAGTTTCAATGAAAAGCAATTCACCGCCCACCGGGGTCCATGCAAGCCCGGTGACCATCCCGATTTGATCCTTTTCCTCAACCTGCTCCTGGCGAAACCGGTAAGGTCCAAGATATTTGGCAATGGATTTTTCGTTAACCTTGAATTCGGTTTTATCCTTATTTTTTACCGCCTGTTTGGCCAATTTACGGCATATGGAAGCAATCTCACGTTCAAGGTTTCTGACCCCGGCTTCGCGAGTATAGCGTCGAATAACGGCCAGGATAGCATTTTTGGAAAAGATTACATTTTTGCTCTCCAGACCATTAAATTTAATTTGCTTGGGAACCAAAAAACCCCTGGCAATATGATATTTTTCATATTCTGTATAGCCGGCAAGACGGATGGTTTCCATACGGTCCTGCAACGGCAGTGGAATATCCGGCAATGTGTTGGCGGTGGTAATAAAAAGGACATCCGAAAGATCGTAATCCATATCCAGATAATGATCATTGAAGCTGAAGTTTTGCTCCGGATCCAAAACTTCCAGAAGTGCCGCTGACGGATCGCCTCTGAAATCCATACTCATTTTATCGACTTCATCCAGGCAAAATACCGGATTGTTTACACCGGCCTTTTTCAGCGACTGCAGAATTTTACCCGGCAAGGCTCCAATATAGGTTCGGCGGTGCCCTCGGATTTCGGCCTCATCCCGTACACCCCCCAGGGAGAGACGCACGTATTTTCGACCTGTGGCCCTGGAAATCGATTTGGCCAGGGAGGTTTTGCCGACGCCCGGCGGCCCCACAAAGCACAGAATGGGGCCCCGGATTTTCTGAACCAGTGCTTGAACCGCCAGGTACTCCAGAATCCGCTCTTTGGGTTTTTCAAGTCCGTAATGATCCTCCTCGAGGATTCTCTCCGCCTCGTCGAGGTCATCGGTGACATCGCTTTTTTCATCCCAGGGCAGGCTGATGATCCAATCTATGTAGTTTCGCACCACCGTAGCTTCCGCCGACATGGGCGTCATCATCTTCAATTTTTTAAGCTCGGCCTCAACTTTTTCGGTGGCCTCCTTGGACATCTTTTTCTGTTTGATTTTTTCTTCAAGTTCTCTGATCTCATCAGCCGGATCGTCATCAGTACCCATTTCCTTTTTAATGGCGCGCATTTGCTCGTTCAGGTAATAATTTTTCTGAGTCTGCTCCATCTGTTCTTTGACGCGATTTTTGATGCGCTGATCCATTCGGAAGACTTCAATTTCCATTTTAATCAGGCTCAAAAGAAGCGAGAGCCGTTCGGCAGGATTAAGCGATTCGAGCAGTTTTTGTTTGTCCTCGATTTTAAAAGAAAAGTGCGAAGCCACCGTGTCGGCTAACTGCGAGGCATCGACAATTGAGGAGGCGTTGCTAATCAGTTCCTTGGAAATATTTTTGTTGATGCTGGCATAGTCCTCGAATTCTTTGATAACCGATCGGATAAGCGCCGTGGCTTCTGCTTCGGGCACTACGGTTTCTACAACCTTTTCGACTTCGACCTTGAAAAAATCCTTGGCTTGGGAAAACTTCTTGATTCGAGCTCTGGCTTTGCCTTCCACCAGGGCTTTAACCGTCCCATCCGGAAGCCGGAGGAGCTGAAGCACTTTTCCGATCGTCCCGAGGCTATTGATGTCCGTTTCACCCGGGTTATCGACGTTAGCTCTTTTCTGGGTTGACAGAAAAACAAGTTTATCTTTGTTCATGGCGTCGGCCAGTGCATTCACCGATTTAGTTCGCCCCACAAAAAGCGGAGCCACCATGTAAGGAAAAACGACAAGATCTCTTAATGGTAAAAGTGGTAACAACATATTTGAATCCTCAGTTCCTTCTTAGTTAAAAATTTTTGGTAAAGATCCATTCAGAATCAAAATCAAGCTTGCTTCTTGGACTGCTCATACAGCAAAATGGGATCCTCCCTTTTTAGCACGACGTCCTCTCCGATGACGCACTCTTTCACATTATCTATTGAAGGAAGGTCATACATGATTTCCAGCATGCAGGATTCCATAATTGCGCGCAGCCCCCGAGCGCCGGATTTTCGTTTCATGGCTTCTCTGGCAATTGCCGCCAGCGCACTGTCGGTGAGTCTGAGATTGACCCCCTCCATTTCAAAGAGCACCTGAAATTGTCTGAGCAAGGCATTCTTTGGTTCCTTCACGATCCGAATCAGCGCGTCTTCATTCAGTTCATCAAGCGTGGCAACCACCGGCAGGCGGCCTAAGAATTCGGGGATCAATCCGAATTTTATTAGATCTTCGGGCTTAACTTCCATCAAGAATTCACCGATACTTTTTTCTGTTTCCTGAAGAATGTTGGCCCCGAATCCCATCTGCTTGGCTCCTAAACGGCGCTGAATAATCTTTTCCAGGCCGTTGAAAGTCCCCCCGCATATGAACAGGATATTGGAGGTGTCTACCTTGACAAAATCTTGCTGCGGATGTTTCCTGCCGCCTTTGGGCGGTACACTGGCTGTGGTTCCTTCAATTATTTTTAACAATGCTTGCTGAACGCCCTCCCCGGAAACGTCACGGGTGATCGAAGGATTATCCGATTTGCTGGCGATTTTATCAATTTCATCAATATAGACGATACCGCGCTTGGCTTTGTCTACATCGTAATCGGCGTTCTGCAGCAGGGAAAGTATGATGTTTTCAACGTCTTCCCCGACATAACCGGCCTCAGTCAGACTGGTTGCATCCGCTATGGTGAAGGGCACGTTTAAAAATCTGGCAAGAGTTTGCGCCAGCAGCGTCTTTCCGCAGCCGGTTGGACCGATCAACATAATGTTGCTTTTCTGGATTTCAACCTCTCCGGTGTTCAATGTAGAATCAAGGCGCTTGTAATGATTGTAGACCGCAACAGAAAGTACTTTTTTGGCCGATTCCTGTTCGATCACATAGCCGTCAAGCTTTCCCTTAATTTCTCTCGGCACCAGAATGCGATCCGTATCCTCAGAATCCTTTTCGCTTTCTTCCTCAATGATTTCACTGCACAGCTGGATGCATTCATCACAAATGTATACTGCCGGGCCGGCAATCAGCTTTCGGACTTCAGATTGATTTTTCCCGCAAAACGAACAAAACAGATTGTCACTTTCATCTTTTTTCTTTGGCATGTTAGCTCTCCAACTCTTCTAAGTGGTCAAGATCGTCACGGTTGGCGATGACATGGTCAATGATACCGTATTTTTTGGCTTCCGCACCCGACATGAAGAAGTCTCGATCGGTATCTTTCTGTATGCTTTCGAATTCTCTACCGGTATGCTCCACCAGGATCTGGTTCAATCGATCCTTCATGCGCAAAATTTCCTTGGCCTGGATTTCAATATCCGACGCCTGGCCCTGAAATCCCCCCATGGGTTGGTGGATTAAAATCCTTGAATTCGGCAGCGAATAGCGTTTACCCTTGCATCCGGCTGCCAGCAAGACCGCGCCCATACTGGCGGCCTGACCGATGCATACCGTGGTAATATCCGGTTTAATATACTGCATGGTATCATACACCGCCAAACCGGCGGTTACCAGACCTCCGGGGGAATTAATATAAAAATTGATATCTTTGTCCGGCTCTTCGGATTCTAAAAAAAGCAGCTGTGCAATAATGAGATTGGCAATCTCATCATTCATTGCCGTGCCGAGAAAGATGATGCGGTCTTTTAAAAGCCGCGAATAAATATCGTAGGCTCGCTCGCCCCGGGCGGTTTGCTCAATCACCATCGGTATCAGTGGCACCAGTTGTCTCCTTCACTAATTAAACGTCTCGGAATTTCTACAATTTATTGGATTTGGCTTTTTTCGGCTCTTCCGGCTTTACGTCTTTAATTGTACTACTATCAATGATAAGTTTGATCGCCTTTTTTTCAAGTAAGGTATGTTTAAAAAACTCCAGATTATCCGGATTCTGATCATAGTATTTCTTAATTTCTTCCAGCGGCTTGTTAAAATTTTCCGACATCTCTTGCAGTCCGCCTTCCAGCTCGTCATCGGGGAGGGTGAGGCTTTCCTGATCGATGATTTTACCTAAAATGAGATGGCGCTTGACCTGCTTGAGCGCAGTGTCACGGTATTTTTCGGCTATCGATTCTCTGGATAACCCCATCTCTTCCAGAGAGGTATTACGGTAAGAAAACGAACGCTCAGCCTCTGTGACAATGCCGTCAAGCTCCATTTCGACCATGGTATCCGGCACTTCAAAATCCGTTTTGGCGATTAATTCAGAAAAGATCTGCTCGTTAAGTTCCTGCTCGACGCGTTTGCTATAGCCCTGTTTCAGATTATCCACGATTACATTTTTCAGCTCATCCAGGGATTCATAAGGACCCGCTTTTTTTGCGAGCGCGTCGTTAATTTTCGCTAATATTTCTTCCCTGATCTCGTTTAGCGTGGCCTTAAATGAAATTTCAAGATTGGCCAGGTTCTCGTTGGAGAAATCCTCTGGAAATTTTACCTTAAATTCCTTGGTATCCCCCGTTTTCATGCCGCTGATCTGGCTGTCAAAATCTTCAGATATAACGGCCTTGCCGATTTGCAGACCAAAATTTTCGGTTTTAGCGAATTCCGGCACGGGTTCTCCATCTTTGGAGCCTTCAAGATCGATCAGGACAAAATCCCCATCCTGCGCCGGCCGATCATCAGAAATTTTTTGCTGCTGGGCCATACTTTTCTGAAGCGTTTTCAGCTGAACGTCCACCTCGCCGTCGCTTACCTCATAGAGGGTCCGCTCCAGGCTGAGCCCTTTAAAATCGATGTCCTCAATCTCCGGTGTAATCTCAACGGTGGCATCGTATTTATAGGAACTGTCTGCAGCCAGCTCGGGTGGTTCCAGTTGTGGGTTTCCGATAACCTTAAGCTCGGTTTGCTTGACGGCATCGATGAACGAGCTCTGAATGAGCCTTGAAGATACATCGGCATGCACATCCTTTTTAAACATTCTTTCCAAAACAGACCGCGGGACTTTTCCCGGCCGAAAACCCTTAATTTTAGCGCTTTTCTTTAGTTGATTATACGCTTTTTCCAGCTCCCTAGCAACCTCATCCTGTGGAATTTGAATATGAAGCGTTTTTTTAACGCTGCTGACATCTTCAACTGTAAATTGCATTAAGTTACCTGTCCTATATAGCGGTATAAAATTTAAGCGCCTGAGATCAGCTGGCTTCAAGGCACTTTGCAAAATTTCAAAATGGTGCGAGAGGGGAGACTTGAACTCCCACTCTGTTTCCAGAGCTGGATCCTAAGTCCAGTGCGTATGCCAATTCCGCCACTCTCGCTTATTTTAAAAAGGAAATCAAGGCAAGTGATTTGGGCGAACGGACCCCGGAGGATAAAGTTTTCATTCCAGAATCATTGGTAATCTAACGGCTTGACTTTAAGCCCAAATCCGCTAAATTCCAGTATAAAAGACAAAACAATTAATGTCAATCCAATCGGCTGTCAAGTAAAATTATGTCATCACCCACCTGATAGGATTGAAAAAACAGAAAGGATTTAATATAAAAAAACGATGTTTCTTTTTAACACACAAATCCCGAATTTAAAAATTAGCCGCCCGCAAAGAAATATCATGTGCGGAAGCAACAGATATGCTCGCGGTTGCTATTTAACCGCTGTTATGCTCTTTAGTTTGCTTATTTTCAGCCTGAGTCCCAACGCCGATGCAAAACAGGCGCTTTTTGAAGCGAACTTGCCGGTGGTGGTTATCGATCCGGGGCACGGAGGAAACGACACAGGTGCGCAAGGCCCGGATGGCACTCAAGAAAAAACAGTTACCCTGAACCTGGCACGCATGATCGCAGACCAATTAAAAGCCAGCTGTCGGGTGGTCTTGACGCGCAGCGATGATTACCGGCTGGACATTTCAGGACGAACGGCGGTGGCCAACCAGTCCAAGGCCGATATTTTTATCAGCCTGCACACCGGCGGCAGCTTTAGCCGGAGTATCAGTGGGTCGATTGTATATTATTACCGGAAATTTATTGAGTCTGCTTTGACAGCGGAGCCCAAAGCGCCGAAATCGCTGACGGACAGCAGTCAGCCCGTAAGCTGGGATCAGATCCAGACGAAATACCGGATAACCAGTGAAAGACTTGCAAAATTGATCCAAAACCGGCTTAATAGTGTCCGCCAACCGCCGAATACGAAAGTTCAGGGAGCCCCTCTACTGGTTTTGGAAGGTGCTGATATGCCGGCTGTTGCGATCGAAATCGGGAATCTGTCAAACCCCAACGAGGAAAAAACGCTGCGTGATCCGACGTTTTTGGCTGGCTTTGCCCGGGCGATTGCCAGAGGAGTCGACGCGTTTTTTGCGCAAAAATC
>JAUVTR010000165.1 GCA_030601425.1 Desulfobacterales bacterium | reverse complement strand
TGTAAGATCCGCCAGCCATGTTTTAATTCCATTGAGAATGCATAGTTGTGTTAAACTTAATCTATTGACTTGCTATTGGTGAAAACCAGCTTTATTTTTAACCCTTAATTCAAAATGATTCCTTTTAAAATTTGAAACGCTCATATTAGGTTTAAATGTAATCCCTAATACCAATAAAGCAATTTGATCAATAAGCAAAATTTGCTATTTTAAAAATTTGTAAGGCTTCATTGTAAGTTACAATACGATAAGGGATGAATCAATTGCGCACCAGTATTTTTCTCTGATGAATTTGGATTTTCCCAATCACCACAAAGAACACGAAGGCGCACGAAGATTAATGCAAAATTTTTTTGATTCTTTACTTTATGCTCTTCGTGAACTTCGTGGTAAGAAATTATATATGCCCCAAAATTCCTGTTGTTGTTTATTAAAGAAATCATTTACTCATGTAATTGAACACGGAGGTTTAAGGTGACGAAACCAGCGGATATACTTGTGGTAACTCCCCATCCGGATGATGCTGAATTCGGGGTTGCCGGGACAGTGGCCCGATGGACAAAGCAAGGAAAACAGGTTGTATATGTAGTTTGCACCAACGGGAACAAAGGAACCAGTGATCTCCAAATAAAGCCCGAGCAGCTGGCTGAAATCCGGCAGGGAGAGCAACGGGCTGCTGCCGAAGTTCTGGGAGTGCAGGAGGTGGTATTTTTAGATAATCCGGACCAGGGGCTTGAAGACACACCGGAATTTAGAAAACAAATTGTGCGCATGATTCGTCTATTCCGGCCGGAGACGGTTGTTACCGCCGATCCCTACCGCCGATATATCTGGCACCGGGATCATCGTATCGCCGGTCAAGTCACCATAGATGCGGTTTTCCCGTATGCCAGGGATCATCTGGCATATCCGGAATTACTCGAAGAAGACCTGCAGCCTCACAAAGTAAAAGAGATGCTGTTCTGGGCTTCGGAAAATATCAACTATCTTTCCGACATTACCGACACGTTTGACCTTAAGCTGACCGCCCTGCGATGTCATGAAAGCCAGGTAAAATCGATGAAGGTTTCGGACCTTGAGGATTGGTTACGACAGCGCTGCAAGGATTTAGCTGAGGGGGAAGATTTTAACCTGGCGGAAGCCTTTCACCGGGAAGAAATCGTCTGGTAAGGTGTCAGAGGTCAGTCAACAGATAACAGAAAACAGAAAACAGAGGACAGAAGACTGACAAGGTGTTTCATCCTCCAGTTTTTACCATCTGTCTTCTGATCTCTGACCTCTGTCCTCTGAAATCTGATCTATGCCTTCGACCAGAGGACATCCCCGCACAGATTCGGCTCATGGGGTCTGGCGGCAAAGTCCTCAAAAGCCAGTTTTTCTTTCTTCAAAACGGTGTGCTCCCCATGACCCGGAAACACCTGTGTATCTTCGGGCAGGGCAAAAAGTTTATTTTTCAGAGATTCGACAATTTGCCTGAAATCAGCCGGCGATCCGGTTTTACCCGGCCCATCCGGAAACAAGGTATCACCGGATATCAGGTATCCCTCTGTATAGAAGCAAAGACTCCCCGGAGTATGTCCCGGTGTGTGCATTACTGTAAAGTGGATATTTCCGAAGGTTATCTTATCGCTATCAGCTAACATCATATCGGGTTGAATCGGCAGCCTGTCAGCATCAGCAGCGTGGGCTGCTATGGGTACATTTAAGGCTGATTTTAATTTCGCAAGGGCACCGGTATGATCCATATGATTGTGGGTCATTAAAATATATTTTGGGTTCGTTTGCTGCAGTTGACTTAATATTTTTTCAGGGTCACCGGGTGCATCAACAACGATACTGTCATCTGTTTTCAAACAGGTTATAATGTAAGAATTGGTTCCAAAGGGACCCAATTCGTAGCGTTGAATTTGAATGGTTTCATTTTTCACTACAATGGCCATGATTCACCTCCTGAAAGATTTTTCTGTTTCTGACTATCATTGTTTTTTCATCGGTGTCAAATTCTGCCGGCCTCGGCTCAAACGGATTATTACATTAAATCGTAAAAAAAATTGATAATCAGGGGTGATGGACTCGTATGAAGTCCAAATCCCGTCACTCCGGCGAACGCCGGAGTCCAGAAGTTATTGAAATGACTGGATTCCGGCTTTCCAGACTGTGTCGTAATTCAAAAAAGCGCATAAATTCTGCCCGTCATGCCGGTCCCGGATCAAGTCCGGGATGACGGATCCGGCATCCAGAAACGTAAGTCTTTGAAAAAACACTGGATTCCGGGTCAAGCCCGGAATGACGAAGACGTTGTGCGGCATCGTCCTGCCAATTGTGACACAGTCTGTTTCGCCGGAATGACAATAAATTGATTATTTGACTTTTTACGAAACCATTAAGGTTTGAAATTTGCGGTATTGATAAATCGTTTAAAACCGGCTATTCAGAAAAATAAGGCGCTTGTAAAGATATTGCAAACCCTCTCCACGGTTTTTTATCCATTTTTAAAGAGCCCTGAATCGGAGATCGAAACGATGAGCCGTATTTTATTTTTGGACAACTCCATCGATGATGATGTTTATCAGCCCCTCACTTACTGGGAGCCTTTGTTACTGTTCCCCTATGATCTATTTCGCGTTTCAGCCGGGCAATGGCCGGATGGACTGGATTCGTATTCGCATATTCTGATTGCGGGATCCACTGCCAGTGTTCTGGATGATACAGCGTGGATGCAAGCTGAAGTAGATTTGATCCAGAAAGCAGTGAACAAGGGTAAAGTGATCCTGGGGAGTTGCTTCGGGCACCAGATTATCGCACGAGCGTTATTTGGGATGGATGCTGTCAGGAAAAGGGAAAAACCGGAAATCGGCTGGCCGGATATTCAAATCGTTTCCAGTGATTCATTATTCGGTCAATCCGGTCGCACGATCCATACATTTATTTTTCATTATGATGAAGTGTGCATGGTGCCGGAAGAAAAGGCCGCCATTATTGCACGATCAAAGGAATGCGACATTCTCGCATTTAAGGTAAAGGATAGACCGGTGTGGGGAATTCAACCCCATTTTGAAATGGGGATTGTACAGAGCCTAAGATATATCGATAATGTTAAAGGCAACCAGGTTCCCGACAGGCAAATCTTCTTCAGGTCCACCCAATATATGCCGAAGGACTCGGGTTGGGTCATACCGTTGATGAAGGCGTTTCACGAAACCCACCCGGTTTGATAGTTAAATAAAACAAAAGGGGAGCCGATCAGTGAATTTGTTTATGATCCGTCTCTCCTTTTTTTCGTTCGTTGCTTCAGAAGTGGTTTCAAAATCCCATCTAAGGCCCAATTGCTGCGTTGCGAGCCTCTTCAAAATGCTCACATACTCCCATGTATGCTGCGCTTTTTCATCAACTCGCGCCTTGCTGAGCACCTTAAATTAAAAAGATAAGATGCGAAGTCCCGCTTGCTAGCGGGGCCCTTGGACCTAATCTGAAGTTTTGAAACCACTTCTAGTCTCTATTTTATTTCCAGACCTATATTTGATGCATTAAATCCAGTACCTAATACGCTATTTATTCCTGACACCTGACACCTGAAGCCTTATCCTTACCGCACCAACCGTTTTACATTTGGGACCTCCAGATTCGAGGCGTCAACCTGCCATTGACCTGTGGCGTCCTGCTGACCTTGAAGAAGCCCCTGTTGTAACCATTGCATGACACCATTCTCGGTGAGATAAGTCATCTCGGCGAACTGAGGAACAGAGAAAGCTTTTGCTGACTTCGGCGTTGCTGCTTTTTTAGCTGGAGCCGCAGCTTTTTTAGCCGGGGCAGCGGCTTTTTTAGCCTTGGCATCTACCTTTTTAGCCTTAGCGGCCCCTTTTGTCTGGGGTTTTTTTGAAGGTTTCTTTTGCTCTTTTTTTGCCATGTTTGATATTTCCTCCTCCGCTAAATAAATTTTTAACTTTTTCTTTTAGTACTTTTCCCATCGTATTTCTTGGCAGCTCCCTAACAAAGACCACCTCTTTAGGGCATTTCCAGTTGTGAAGGTGATTTTTGCAATGGGACTGAATTTCTTCGGATTTTATATTTGAATCGGATTTTGTCACCACAGCGGCAACAACCTTTTCCCCCCATTTTTCATCCGGAACACCGACCACGCTGGATTCAACCACATCCTCAAGCTGATTGATAACGACTTCAACCTCTTTTGGAGAAATATTTTCACCACCAGAGATGATAATGTGCTTGATGCGATCGATCAGATAATAATAGCCGTCTTTATCAACGCTTCCCAGATCACCGGTTCTAAACCAGCCCTGCTCGAATGCTCCGGCGGTCTCCTCCGGCTTGCGCCAGTAACCCGGTGTAACGGCGGGGCCTTTTAGCCAGATTTCACCGGTTTGACCGGACGCCACATCCGCGCCGGTGTCAGGATCGACAATTCTTACCGCCAGATCCGGTAACGGGTATCCAATCGATCCCGGTTTTCTTTCGCCCCTGAGAGGATTTGAAAAATTCATGCCCGTTTCTGACATTCCTTCGCGCTCAACAGGTTCCTTGCTAAACGTTTCGTATACCCGCTTAAAATCTTTCGGCAGTAATGGGGCTGATCCGGATGTCCATAAGCGCATGTGCTCAAAGTCAAGTTTCCGATCACCTAAATAATCCATCAACTTGTCGTACATCGAAGGGACCGCCATAAATACCGTACAGGTGTACTCGCCCTCTTTTTTCTCGAGAACATTGATAACCCCTTCCGGTGAAAACTGATCCAGCATGAGTATATGGGCTCCGGCCAGTAAAGATGTATGCAAAGCAAAACATAATCCATGCACATGAAAAAACGGCAGGGCATGGCAGAGCACATCCGTTTCGCTGATCTGCCAGATATGAATGATATTTCCGGCATCATGGACAAGATTTTTCTGGGTGAGAATAGCACCTTTTGGTTTTCCGGTGCTGCCGGAGGTATAGATAATAAGCCCCGGTTCATGCGGTTCAATTTCAACCCGTGAGAACTCTTCGGTGGCCGACCGAAAAAAATCGATATCCTGGTAGGGTCTTCGGGTATCAACAGCCAGTACCCTCAGGTTTGGATCTATTTCTTTAATAATCTGCTCTTTGTCAGGTTCTGCCAGAATTAATTTTGCATCTGCATCCTGCAGCAGGTAATCCATTTCCGATTTTTTAAAGCCCGGGTTCAAGGGTACGCAAATGGCGCCTATCTTTTGCAAGGCCAGGTGGGCAATCACAAATATCAGGGATTTTTGGATACAGAAAACGACTCTATCTGCCTTTTCGACGCCCAATTCCTGGAATGTATGGGCCATCCGGTTTGAATCCCGGTGCAGTTGCAGATAAGAGATTTCGCTCTCGATCTGGCCTTCTCGCAAAAACGTGATGGCCTTCTTTTTTCCCCGTTTTAAGAAGGACTCTTTAAAACAATCCCCCAAAGATTCGCCACCCATATCGGTCTCCGCTTATGAAAGTTATTCAAATCAATTCGAAGCGCGCTGCACCGCCAGCATGGTCACATCATCGATTCGGGGCGCGATATCAATAAATGCGAACAAATTGGTTTTGATGCTTTCGAGCGTGTCGGAAGCCGACTTAAAAGGCTGGGTTAGTATTGATTGCAGGCGATCCCGGGTATAAAATTCATCTTTTGGAGACCTCGCCTCGGTAACCCCATCGGTGTAGCCGACCAAAAGATCACCCGGTTCAAGTTGAATCTGTCGGGTTTTGAATGAAATGTCGGGCATCAGGCCCACCGCCGGCCCGGTCGGCATCAGCTGTTCTTTGATGCGGCCTTCGTTAAGCACATAAAGCGGTTCATGTCCGCCGTTGACATAGCACAGTCTTCCGGTTGTCGGATTCAGCACCCCGAAAAACATCGTGGCAAACATACTCTCCTGACCGTGATTCTGGACAATATAGTTGTTGGTAAACGTCACGGCTTTCAGGCCGCTCTCCAGGTTCAGGTCCGCAGTCGCAGTCGGACTTGAATTTTTATCCACCAATTCACCGGCTGACTCGACGGACACTTCTCTGGCCAGGGCTTGTTCTGAAAAAACACGGATCAAACTGCGAAATAGCGCCATATACAATGCCGATCCAACCCCTTTGTCGCAGACATCGGCGATCACCAAACCCATGTATCCACCGGGTAGCATAAAAACATCGTAGAAATCGCCGGAGACCTGACCGGCCGGATAAAAACAGGTGGCGATATCCCAGTTGGGCAATTGCGGAATTTGACTGGGCAGGAACTCCTTTTGAATCTGGCGTCCCTTTTCCAGTTCAAATTCGATCATCTTAACCCTTTCCCATTCCCGTAGGCCTTCCACCATTTTGTTGAAGTTGCTTGCCAGTTCGCCGATTTCATCTCCTGAAGTAACCGGCGCTAAATGGGTCAGATCCCCTTTGGCTACATCAGCGGAAATTTGAGAAAGGTTTTCAATCGGTCGGGCGATCTTGCGGGCAAAATAATATCCCAGAAAGCGGGATAGAATCATGGCAATACAAAACATGAGAATAAGCCACAAGGCCTCTTTTTTCATGACCGCGGCGAAACCTTCGCTATCAATTCCGATTTTGAGAAAGTAAGAATTGACGTCGTTTTCTCGAGTGATATTGACAAACAAAGCATGTTCGTAATCAGAACGCGCCATCAGGCTGGATCGACTAAAGTGTCTGCCAAGATTTCGCTCCAGCTTCGGTATAAATGTACCCGGGGCCGGGTTGAGATGCAGCACATTATTATCTCCAAAAAATAATTGATACCATCTGGCTTCGTCGGTCTTTTTAGTATATATGGCGATATCGGCAAGCGAGTAAAAAGTCGCAGAAATCGTGTCCAACATCTGGAAAAGTTGATACAGGTCGGGGCTTGGACGGCCGATTCCTTTCCAGATAAAATCGGCTTTTTCGCTGTTTTCCATGATTGCGACCTGGTTTTTTATTAAATTGATTACCGATCCGATAAAATGTTTCTTTGCCCCATGCATGTAAACAAAAGTTGTTGTTACAAAAATAATCAGACCGAAAATAAAAAAATAGAGGGTAATTCTTCTGGCGACAGAGGGCTTCCAGAACCGACAGTACGATTTGATATGTTCTACGGGTTTCATCTTGATTTTCCTTACTCTATAGTGGTTGTCAAAAAAACGTTCCGGTATTCAAACGTTTTTTTCTACAACCACTTATGCCGCACTTCCGTCATTGGGTGTTTTCAAACCGGGTGGTTTGCACCCGGTTACACCCGCACCGATTAAGGCACTGCCGTGCCTTTGTTTTTTCCCGCCTATGGCGGAAAAACCCAAGCCACCTGCTCCGCGGGTGGCCGGTGGCCCGGAACATTATTATGGAAAGCGGTGTAAAATTAATAAGCAGCACCGTATGAGATGGTCGGGATTCAATGCTGCTTGAAATTTTTCTCTGGTCTATCTGGTATATATCGATATAACATACCGGGCCTTCTAAGGTAAATGAGTTTGCCCAAAATTGAAATGAAAAAATTGTTAATAATTGTATCCGTATATTAAGTGAGCAGAAATGAGTTCCCAGTTTTCAACACAAAAAGAGGTTAAACCGTATCGCGACGTTCTTCGGATCAGTCTGCCCCTGGTGGCCAGTATGTCTTCGACCATGATCATGGAGTTTACCGACCGGATTTTCCTGGCGAATTATTCGCTGGATGCCATAGCTGCTGCACTGCCGGCGGGGATCACCTCTTTTTTATTCATTTCATTTTTTCTGGGTACGGCCCAGTATTTAAATGTTTTTGTGGCCCAATATACCGGATCCGGGACACTTCATCGGGTCGGCGCGGTCCTGTGGCAGGGAATCTATTTTTCCATTCTTTCCGGAGTGGCGATGGCCGGTCTTTATTTTCTGGCCGAACCACTGTTTCGCTTTGGCGGCCATCCTCCGGAGGTGCAGGCTTTAGAAGTCATCTATTTTCGGATCCTGTGTCTGGGTTCGGGAATACTTATCATCGGCACCAG
>JAUVTR010000129.1 GCA_030601425.1 Desulfobacterales bacterium | reverse complement strand
CGAATACACAGAAAGAACCCCCGGATCAATCCTGTCCGCTGCCCGCTCATTTTAGACTTTTTCAATCGCAAAAGGATCCGAAAGATTCAGAAATACGTTTTGAATTGGAAATTTTATAAGATGAAAGCGCGTCAAATTTTTGAACGAATGACACGACGCCGGCTGCACCTGTTAGGCGTCCTGATTTTCACCATCTTTATGCTGGATGCCAACCCGGCGCGGTGCGAAGAATACAGAGATTTTAGCGACCGCCTGGTCTCCATGCTGAAGTATTCGGCCGGTTTCGCTTCCGGGTTTATGATTCACGAAGGCGCCCATTTACTGGCTGCGGAAGCTACCGGTACCGACATGGACTGGGAGCTGGGCAACTATAATCAGCCCCTGGCTTTTACGGAAGAGGCCGACGATGATACCGACGGGTTGATTATAAACTCTGCCGGTCTGGTGACCCAGGCGATCGGGGCCGAAATCATTCTTCAGGTTGACAGTATCGATAAAAACGACGACTTCGTCCGCGGCATGATGTACTGGAATATTTTAAATCCCATATTTTACGCCCTTGATTACTGGTTCATCCATCATACAAATTCTACAAACGGAGATAGCTATCAGGGCGACATCCAGGGTATTGAGCATTATTCCAATGAGCGAACTGCCAACATCTTTGCCGCATCCATGGTGGCCATTGCCGGTATTCAGGGATTCCGCTTCCTTAAAACTCAGGACTGGGCTGCGGATTGGTTCAACGATGAGGCCCACAGCCTGAGCTTTGCCCCGACACCATCCGGCGGCTTTTCATTTAGCTATACCATCAATTTTTAAACGCCTTAAAGTTTTGAGGCAATTATGGCGATATAAATATTTAGGACAAAAAGAAGAGGTTTCAGAGAGGCCCGACATGAAAAAATTACTCATTATTACAGCGATCATTTTGCTGCCCTCCGTCGCTTTTGCCAGCTTCTTCATCCAGTTTGATAATACAACCCATAAAAAAATGTTTTACCTGCTCTACTGGGTTGATCACACGTATGATTGGCCGTATCCGTTCAACCTGGCCGGCGGCGAGCTGGACGCACAGGAAACCATCGATCTTAACGTGCGTTATAAAAACGGACAGTATTTTGTGATCTGGAGCGATGGGGGTCAATGGCAAAACAGGGTGATGATGAACGTTAATACCGGTATTACTTCGGTAAAGGTAACGCCGGCAGAGTCTAAAATGCAAAAATAAGGAATCAGAATATTTCTGATTCCTTATTTTATTTGCAAAAATGCTACCGACCATTTTAATCTAATCGAAATTTATTTCCTCCACGAATTCTCCAGTCTTGGAAACTTTCAATTCTGTTTGACCCAAAGCAATGGAAAGGTGTATAGATTTCCTTGAAATAATTCTGATTTTTATGCTCCACTTGACCTGAGCCGCGCTTTTGATCTCTTAAAGTGAAGTAGGTCTCACTTCTCATTTCGCATTCCTATGAAAAGTCTCAACTACGATTTCTTGCGATGTAAAAAACCTTAACCAGGGAGGGTGTCCCCATGGTATGGGAAGGTTTAAAACCAAAATTAATAAAATATACAACCTTTCGCAGACCCCTATTTAGTGTTCGATCCAGATGGTCACATTTCAGTTTATTAATTTACCTTCTTGTTATTGTTCTGATGTTTGCTTGTTTGCTTGCCTCATGCGAAACTGGCCGCCAAACTATATCTCTTGATGAAGCGAAGCAGATAAGTCTTCAGTTCAGTGATGCTTCATTTGTTCCACCCCCAAGATCAATTAAAGATTTGGTACCGGAGCTCAGTATGTATTTCGGCGATAAATTAAGGAAGGATTGTGCTTCAAAACCTCGCCGTTCATTAGAAGAAATTTCTAAAATGTTCCAAAACGCTCCGCCTCATCCGCAACCCAGAAATAAATCTGAACAATTTTTTAAGAAAGCAATAGATAATATACAGAATGGGAATTTCTCGCGAAGCATTCAGCTGATGAAAATGTCCATAGAGGCATTGCCGCCAAACAGTAAAGGTGCCCTCGGTAATCGGTATGCGGAACTATCCAGATGCTACGCTTATGCTGGTGATTTCAATTCCGCCAAAGGTGCTTTCAAAGAAGCTCTGGATTGGTATAGCCAATCAGATTATGATGGCGAATACAAACGATATCTTTTATATAGTACACAAGGTCTATTGGAACAGTCGGCAGGAAATTTCGATCGCGCGGAGCAGTACTTCAGGGACGGGATCACTGCACTTAAAGGATTTACATATGCGCGATTAGAATTGATCATAAGGGCAGATTTGATTGAAAATTTAGTGCTCCAGGGGCGTTTGCTGGAGGCCGAAGCTCTTGTAAGAGAATTAGTGCTAGATTTTCGTGTCATTGAAAAAAAACGATATTTTAAAGGAAGAACTCTGTTGGTTCTGAGCAGAATCTTGTTTAAGCAAGGACGCTATAGCGAGGCGGAATATGTCGCTAAAGCGGCAATAAATACTTATATCAAAGCCCGAGCGGCTTGCGCATCCGTTTATTTAAATCTTGCCAGGCAAACCCTAGCTAAATCTATGATGGCTCAAGAGAGATGGCAGGAAGCCCTTGCACAGTTTGACGCCATCCGTGAGGGGATGAAGAACGAGCGCGATACATTCAAGACACGATTTGGCGGCGATGTGGACTGGGCACTAGCTCTTCTGGCAACAGATCAGGTTGCCGAGGCAATGGAAATGCTAGAATATGGTCTTGAACACACAGCCAAGCGACTGGGTCAAAAACATTACCGTACGGCTGAAATCCGAGGGCTGATTGCCGCAGCCACTGCAGCCGAGGATAAAAAAGAGGCTGCTTTGGAAGGTTTTACACAGGCAGTACCCATTCTTCTGGAACAATCCGATCAGGCTGGAGACAAAACCTTCACACGATCCACACAGGATCAGCGCCTTGTCCATATTATTGAGAGCTATATGAATTTACTGGCCGACATCCGCGGCACCCCGTTGGAAACCAGTATAGGGATCAACGCAGCAGGTGTTTCATTTGCCCTGGCAGATTTTTTGCGCGCCCGTTCTGTTCAGCTTGCTGTGGCCGCCAGTAGTGCCAGACATGCCGTGAAAGACGCTGAACTGGCAGATCTTATACGCCGCGAACAGGACGCAGGCAAGCAGCTCGGTGCGCTTTACGGTACACTTTCCAATGCCGTATCGCAAGCCCCGAACCGCGAAGTCATCCAATCTTTAGAAGATAAAATTGATAAGCTGAATAAGGCCCGTCTGGCGCTAATCCAGGAGATCGAATCACGATTCCCCGAATATGCCAAATTGATCACCCCTGATTCCTCATCTTTGGAAGAGGTCAGGGCGACCCTTGTTCCGGAAGAGTCCTTATTATCCATCTATGTTGGCCGCCATCGATCTTTTATCTGGGCTCTTCCTTATCAGGGAGAGGTTGCCTTTACATCCGTTCCACTTGGCAAAAAGGATGTGGCGGAAATGGTTGCCCGGATACGCTCTGCTCTCGAGCCGAGTGTCAAAACGCTTGGTGGGATTCCAAGGTTTGATCTCGATATCGCCTATGCGCTTTTTCAGGCCTTTCTTGAACCGGTGAAGGGAGGATGGGAGGATGCAAAGAGCCTGCTCTTCGTTCCTTCCGGGGCACTGGGTAATCTGCCGTTGTCACTGCTCCCGACAAAGAAGACCAAACTTTCCGCTGAAAAGAAAGTGTTGCTTCAAAATTATCAAGACGTACCCTGGCTTGTGCGGAGCCATGCGGTAACAGTTTTGCCAGCGGTATCCACTCTGACAACTTTACGATCCATGCCACAGGGTGATCGCGCCCGCCTTGCCTTTGTCGGGTTTGGCGATCCGTATTTCAGTGAACAGCAGGCTAAAGCGGCAACTATACCTAAAGAAGAACTTCAAACTGCAAGTTTAGAAGACAGTGGTGATTATAACCTTCGAGGGCTATCAATCGAGCGTATCAAAACAGAAAAGCTGGATTCAGCCAAACTAGAGGTTTTGCCCCGTTTACCGGAGACAGCAGATGAAATTCAAAGCATGGCCCTTGCGATGAATGCGGATATAACAAGAGATGTGTTTATTGGAGTGCAAGCCAATGAGCAGCAGGTCAAGACCCTGGATTTGTCTCGCTACAAGGTCGTTGCCTTTGCCACCCATGGTCTGGCCCCGGGAGATTTAAATGGTCTTCTGCAGCCGGCTCTGGCCCTTTCCGCACCGGAAGTCGCTGATATCGATGGCGATGGGCTTTTGACGATGGAAGAAATCCTGGGTTTGCGGCTGAACGCTGATTGGGTGGTCTTGTCGGCTTGCAACACGGGTGCGGGCAAGGAGCAGGGCGCAGAAGCACTCAGCGGCCTTAGTAGAGCATTCTTCTATGCCGGCGCTCGTGCTCTGCTGGTAAGCAATTGGCCGGTAGAAACAACTTCGGCCAAGGCACTCACTACCGATCTTTTCAAGAGACAGGCACAAAACCCAATGCTCACCAAGGCGGAGGCGCTCCGGCAATCCATGTTATCCCTAATCGATGGAGTCGGCTATGTCGATGCCTCATCCGGCAAGGTGGCGTTCTCATATGCCCACCCAATTTTCTGGGCACCTTTTTCACTTGTCGGAGATTGAACCAAAAATTGAGATATCCAGATCATATCTGCAACTTAATAAAATTACAAATGATCCTCCCAATCATACAGGCCAATCCAGTTCCGGCATTAAAATAAATAATTAATTTTTAGGGGGCATCGAGCTCCACCTGAACCAGGCAGGAGTTGTGGGGAAAGGCGCCGCAGGGGGACATGGCATCTTTGGTGAGGACATTGACACAGCCGCCATTGTCGACGCCGTCATCATCCGGATGATACCAGGCGCCGGCATCCAGGCTGACAACCCCGGGCATGATACGGTCGGTTACTTTCGCCGTCGTGCGCAGTCGGCCGCGCGCATTGTAAACGACCACCCGGTCTCCTGCTGAAATACCGCGGGCCGAGGCATCTGCTGTGTTTAACCAGATGCGATCATCGGCTTTTTCTTTTAGCGCAGGAATGTTGTCAAACTGGGAGTTGACCCGGGTTTTGGCATGCGGGCTGACCAGCTGCAGGGGATATTGGGCTATCAGTTTATCGGTGGGTCCCTCCCAGGGCTCGATATATTGCGGGATGGCCGGAATCCGGGGGTGGTTCATTTGCGCAATTTTGTGGCTGTATATTTCTATTTTACCGGACGGGGTCGCAAAAGGGTGCGCTTTGGGATCTTGAATCTGATCTTGAAATGCCACCCGGGGCGCTTTGAATTCCACGCGGTGAACACCGATCTGTTTAAATTTTTCGCGGTCGGGAAAATGCGGGGTGGCATCCAGAAACGCTTTTAGCCACTGCCGGTTAGACCGGTCATTGTAATTTTTAACACTCAGACGCTGGGCCAGGTCAGTAAAAATAGCCAGATCCGAACGCGTCTCGGGCAAGGGCTCGATCACTTTGTTCATGTAGATACAGTAAGGAGCGCCCAGCCAGGGTTGGCCGATATCTTCCTGCTCCAGATAATGGGAAATCGGCAGCACGATGTCCGCAAACCGGGCCGTGGGGGTCAAAAACAGATCATGAACCACGATAAATTCGAGGTTTTTCAGCGCTTTTATGCCTTTGTTGACATTTAAGAATTGATTCAAAAGATTGCAGCCCACCACATAGAGCAGCTTTATATCCGCCGGAAAGCCGCCGGCGGTCCCTTCTAACAATGCATCGTAAATTTCAGATACATGGACCGCCGGGTTATCTCCGGGCGGCACGGGGAAAGTCTCGGCCAAAGCCCCCAGCTCCATGCGGTCGGTGCCGCCGGCCACATGGCCGCCGGGCACGCCGATATTGGCCGTCATGGCTGCCAGGGTAATGGCTGCGCGGTGAAACTGTTCGCCGAAGGCGGTGCGGCCGGGCGCCCATCCGGTGCAAAGCGCCGCCGGTTTTGAGGTGGCGTAGTCCCTGGCCAGTTTGATAATATCCTCAGCCGGCACCCCTGTTATCTGCGATGCCCAACCAGGGGTTTTCGGAGTCCAATCCGTGCTGCCCGCGACATAGGCCTTGAATTTATCAAAACCAAAGGTGTGGGTGGCGATGAAGTTTTGATCATAGAGATTTTCGGTGATCATGACATGGGCCATGGCCAGCATCAAAGCGGTATCGGTGCCCGGTTTTACGGCTATCCATTTTTCAGCCAGGCTTTTAGCTGATTGCGTTAGCCGCGGGTCCACGGCGATAATTCGGGCCCCGCTTTTCCTGGCCTGAGAAAGATAGGTGGACGTGTAAGGCCGGAAGCGGGAGACCAGCGGATCCCAGCCCCACATAATAATGAGTTTGGAGAGCAGCAGGTTATCCCGGCTGTTGGCGGTAAACGGGGTTCCAAAGGTGGTGTCGCTTGCAAATCTGCCGGCTTCCAGCGATGTGTTGCCCCAGGCGGTGGTGCATCCGCCGAAAAGGTTAAAAAATCGGCGCGCGGTTTTTAAGGTATTGTGCAGGGCGCCTTCGTTGGCGTAATAATCCATCAGCAAGGTCGCATGAGGCCCGAAAGTTTCTTTTACCTGTTTTAATTTTTCCGCCAGCGTGTGAAGTGCTTCCTCCCAGGAGATGGGTTCAAATTCTCCCCGGCCGCGTTCGCCGATCCTTTTTAGCGGTTTCGTCAGGCGATCCGGTGAATAAACCACGTGTTTCTGGGAAAGGCCCCGGATACAGGCTTTTAAGCCCGGCCCGCGCCGGTTGTCGGTGCGGATGCGGGTGATCCTGCCGTCGGTGACATGGACCTTGAGCAGGCAGCGGGCCCCGCAATCATAAGAGCAGGTGGTGGTGATCACCGTTTCATTTGTTTCGTTTGCTGATGTTTTTTTTGCAGCCATGCTGAGTTGATTTTCGCTTTATAAGCACTTCTATTCTGAATTATTTTGAGAGGTCGGGGAGCTTTTCCCGTCATACCCGCGTAACCGGGCATCCAGCTTTTTCAGTAAAACACTTCTAGATTCTCGCCGGAGCCTGCCCCTGCGCAGACAGGGCGGTTGTCCAACCATCAAACAAGCTCATATGATTTCTTCATATAGATCCTTCCAGTCAGGATTTTTTTCTTCTATCAATCTTAGCTTCCATGCCCTTCGCCACTTTTTAATCCTTTTTTCTCTTGCGATTGCGTTCTCGACATTGGAGTGGACTTCATAATACACAAGATTCTTTACATTGTATTTTTTAGAAAATCCTTCTGCCAGGTCATTTTTATGTTGCCATATTCTTTTTATTAAATTTGAGGTTATTCCAGTATACAAAGTGCCATTTTGTTTACTGGCCAATATGTAAACGTAGAATTCTTTATCCATTTTTACTGGGTTCCCGCCTTCGCGGGAATGACATCAAGAAAGTTGTTTGTTGGGTTAACTTAATTAAGAGGTCAAGGAGTTTTTCGCGTCATGCCCGCGTAGGCGGGCATCCAGCTTTTTCAACAAAACACTTCTGGATTTCCACCAGAGCCTGTCCCTGCACAGGCAGGGGCGGGAATGACAAGTTTGGAATGAAAATACTCCCCCAATCCCTGAATTATTTTATCATGGAGACCACCGCTAACTCAGCGTTTTATCATTCATTTCCCCTTTCTCTGTGTGCGCTGCGAGCCCTGCCTGCCACCACGCCCGCCATGCGAGCAAGGCCAGGTTGGACGGGTCTGCGGTGAAAAAAATAGCTGTTTTTAATCCCGGTTTTATATACACAATTTTAACCTGTCCTGCCACCTGAATTTTGAAACAGTTAACCTCTTGAGCACTTTGTCCAGAAGGCCACCCACAACGTGGTGGATGTTACCAAAGGCCAACTGCGCACTGCGTAAGTTCCCGGCTTTAATTTCGACAAAGACTTCAATAATCTGACTTATTAATAAACAATGCTTATATTAGACCCTGCATATAAGTGCAGGCTTCCACCCTAATTGATCGTAAACAAAATGAAAATCAGGGGTAAAGTTTTAAAATAGTTGCCATTTTTGTTAAGTTTTCCAAAATTTAATATGTCTTCTATAGATGAGTTATCGTTTTAAGAAAATTTTTTCATTTTGTTTACCCTTTGGTCTTCGCTTTCAGCTACGACCCAACAAGTCGGGAAAGCTGATGCCACCCCATCTTCTTCGTTGCCAAGGGCTCGCGGTAGACGATTACAGCTTCGCCCTTGGACGTTTGACGGAGCGAAGCGGAGATCCCGCTAGCGGGGAAGCTGGGGCACCCTCGACTTTCGCTCAATTAGGGTTCCAGTAAAATAAAATGGAGATAAAATGATGAAATCTATATTTATAATTATGATAATCCTCCTGATAGGTATGGTCCTATTTGGATTTCAAAAATTGAACGATAAACAGGATGAAAAGAGCCCAAGCATGAAAGCAGAACCCAAGAATATACAAGCAGCCACATTTGCCGGCGGCTGTTTCTGGTGTGTGGAATCGGATTTTGAAAAGGTTGACGGGGTGGTTGAAGCGATATCCGGCTATGCCGGCGGCCACAGCGAAAATCCGACCTATAAGGAAGTATCTGCCGGCGGAAGCGGTCATGCCGAGGCGGTTGAAGTACGGTATGATCCGGACAAGATTAGCTATAAGGAACTGCTGGATGTCTTCTGGCGCCACATGGATCCCACCGATGCCGGCGGGCAATTCGTTGACCGCGGGTCCCAGTATCGAAGCGCGATCTTTTACCATGACGAAGAGCAAAAGCGCATCGCAGAAGAATCCAAAGCGGAGCTGGATAAATCCGGCCGGTTTTCCAAACCGATTGTGACCGAAATCGTGCCGCTTTCTAAATTTTATACGGCCGAAGAATATCATCAGGACTATTACGAAAAGAACCCTTTGCGGTATAAACTATACCGCTTTGGTTCCGGTCGCGACCAGTTCATCAACAGCACCTGGGGCGACGAAGCCAAACAGTCAACTAAAACCACGACGCCTGCGGCCAATCCGAAATATTCAAAACCCGCTGATGAGGTGCTCAAAAAGAAATTGACGGCCATGCAGTATAAGGTGACCCGGAAAGACGGCACCGAGCCGGCCTTTCGAAACGAATATCATGACAACAAAAAAGCCGGCATTTACGTGGACATCGTTTCCGGGGAGCCGCTGTTTTCTTCGACGGACAAATTTGATTCCGGGACCGGCTGGCCCAGTTTTACCAAACCTCTGGTGCCGCGAAATATCGTGGAACACGAAGATCGCAAATTTTTCACGGTGCGCACCGAGGTGCGCAGCAAGCACGGCGATTCTCATCTGGGTCACGTTTTTCCGGATGGACCGGCGCCCACGGGCTTGAGGTACTGTATCAATTCGGCGGCCCTGAAGTTTATTCCCAAAGAAGATTTGGAAAAAGAAGGGTATTCTGAATACTCGAGGCTGTTCGAATCGACTCAAACCGCAAATTGATCCAGAATTATTGCCTCTATCAGACCTCATTTCCCCAACCGTCAATAAAGGGGGAATCCGCCTTAGCTGGTTCCCCCTTTTTCATGCCGGTTCTTATTAAATTCCAGATCCGATATCATGCAGAATAATTTAACGTCTCGGAATGGCGCGGACAGTCCCCTTCAGGACCGGTGTCCGCCGTCTTTGAAAGCGTCGTCGAGTTCCACCTG
>JAUVTR010000083.1 GCA_030601425.1 Desulfobacterales bacterium | reverse complement strand
CTGGTGGCCTCCTCGCTACTGTTGGGGCTGTGCCTGGCGCTGCCCATTGCTCTGCTGGCCACATCCAAAAACAGATGGGTGAACATGCTGCCCAAAGCCTATATTTATTTTTTCCGGGGCACCCCGCTGCTGGTGCAGATGTATATGCTTTACCACGGCATGGGGCAGTTTGAGGAGATTCGCGAGAGTTTTCTGTGGGTCATCTTCCGGGAGGCTTACGCATGTGCACTGGTCGCCTTTGCGCTCAATACCGCCGCCTATACGGCGGAGATCCTGCGGGGGACTATTGAACAGACCGACTTTGGCGAAATCGAAGCTGCCAAGTCGTGCGGCATGTCCACCGCCCAGATTTACCGGTGCATTATATTACCCAGCACCTTCAGGAGGGCATTGCCCGCCTACGGGAATGAAGTGATCTTCATGCTGCACGGCAGTGCGCTGGCAGGCGTCATCACCATTGTCGATTTATTTGGTGCTGCCAAAATTGTAAACGCCCGGAATTTTGTGCCGTTTGAATCTTTTATCACGGCAGGACTGTTTTATCTTGCTGTGACTTTTCTAATCGTCTGGTTATTCAAAAAAGCCGAATATTATTGGCATGCCTATTTGCGCCCGCGAGAAAGTTGACCTTCCCAAAGAAAAAACAGCAACTCCCCGATCCCGATAAAGACGTTTTAGGATGTCAGCAAATTCTCCCCTTTGTCTTTAAGCGGAGCCTTTCCCGCGATTTTAGCTAAAACGCGGCCGGGTCGGGCATAGCGATCTGTGTTGATTGAAAAAAGCAGGCCCTCGATACCGCTTTTTACGCTGGTTATCCGATTTTCCATCCCGTCTTTTAGAGGGTTAACAATCTCAGCAATCACTTCCCCTTTAGCGATGCGGTCGCCGGGCTTTTTCAAAAATACGACCACCCCCGGCGCTTGGGCCTTTATGTGCTCCACACCCCTTAACGGGGTTGCTTCGTTTCGCAGGGGCGGAACGGCGGGTGCCGCACCTTGGATAAATCCCCTTCTTTGCAGAAATAAAAAGATATTGCCGGCATCTTGCGCCCCGCGGGCATGGGAGACATCGGTTATCCCCCGGAGCTCAACAGTGGCGGCCAGACACGCCGACGGTATGGGGAAATCCGGGTATTTTTCTGCCAGATTCCACCAGATGCGGCTGCAAGCCTCGTCAAACGGCGTAACGCCCGAATCTTCAGCCAGAAGGGTCACTTCAGCGCCCAGCTGGGCGGATAGATCCGTGGCCTCCGGCCACAGAGGCGTGCCCAGGTAAACGTGTACCACCGCCTGCTCGTCGCAATGCAGATCCAGCACAACGTCCGCATCATGCGCCAGCGTGAGCAACAGGTGTTTCAGATACGCGGCCTCATCCCGCGGGGCCATTGAACCCAGCACCTCTCCGGCGGTCTCGCGAATCAGCGCAACATTTTCCCGGGGGGTGTCCTGCAGCCGGTTTTTTAACCGCTCTGCGATTTGGGCCGTGATGTCCAGGTGGCGGCGATTAAAATTGATGCTGTCAAAAAAATCAAAGCGGCCCTGGAGCCGCTCGTCGCGCCACTGGCTGATTCCGATAGGATTTGCCACCGGAATGAGCAAAATTTGTCCATCGATTTTATTGGCAGCATCGGCCTCATCAAGCAGGTTGATAAGATGATGAATGACCAAAAATCCCGGTGCTTCGTCGGCATGCAGTCCCGCCTGAATGTAAACTTTGTTTCCGGCAGTTTGGTCTCCGTAGCGGATAACTGTCAGCGTGCGTGCATTTCCCAGACTGCTGGCGGGTAAGATGTGCTGTTTAATTGTCTTGGTGCCCATGGTCACCCGCAATTCCGTTATTGGGAACATTATGATGAAAAGCGGTGAAACCTCCGACCATATGCGTTCCGGCAGAAGTTTGGTGTTTCAAATAGCAATGGGGGAGCAAGCCTCCCCCATTGCCTGGAGTCAACGACTACCCGCACAGCGGGTGGCTTGGATTTTACCGCCATCGGCGGGAAAAGACAGGGGCGCGAAGTGCTCCAATCGTTGCGGGTGGAACCGGGTGCTTCGCACCCGGTTTGGAAAGCCCAATCAAAACCCCTTGCTTTGTAGGGAGATTCACCCTTAGATAACCGGCCCCTGGTCGTGCTTTCGTATTTTAGTGCTGGGGCGGTTAAACAAAACCTAAATTGAGCGATTGTCGAGGTTGCCGCAGATACAAGGAAGATGTCGTCCCGCTATAGTTGCCTATGCGGGACGGCATTTGACACTGTAGGTGCGGTAAGATCGGCAATCCCGAAGGGTTTCAAAGTTTAAAAACTCAAATCGATCGATCGACCCTGAGGCTCTCGACGGGTAGAATTCATTGAAAATACTGCCAAATTATCCCTTTTTAAAATTTGAAACGCTCACTTTAGGTAAAACCATCCCCCGAAGCAGGGTGCATGTTTACCCTATCGCTTTATTCGCCGTAGACGTTGAAATTGAAATATTTATCCTGGATGGCCTTGTAAGTTCCATCCGACCGGATCTGTACTATGGCTTTATTAAAAAGTGCCACCAGATCCTTGTCTTGTTTGCGGATGGCAATCCCGGCGCCTTCACCGAAATATTTTTTCTCCGACAGATCCGGACCGATGAACTGAAAAGCCTGTCCTTCGGGCTTTTTGAGAAAGC
Source organism: Desulfobacterales bacterium (assembly GCA_030601425.1). Lineage (GTDB taxonomy): Bacteria > Desulfobacterota > Desulfobacteria > Desulfobacterales > JAHEIW01 > JAHEIW01. The sequence continues at coordinate 9,869 of JAUVTR010000083.1, read as the reverse complement.
CACTGTCAATCGCGACGCTGTCGGCCAGCAACATGTCAACACGTCCGGCCACCAGGTCCATATAAGCCTCGTCCTGGGTGGCATAGCGCTTGATATCAACACCTTTGCCCCCGACATCCGATATAAAATTATCGTGGATGGTGGCCCGCTGCACACCGATCTTCTTGCCCGCCGTGGCTGCTGCCACCTGATCGCGCGTAAAGTCTTTCATGCTGCCTTTTTTGCAGACGAATTTTGCGGGCGTGTTATAGTACTTGTTGGTAAAAGCGACCTTTTTCTTGCGCTCCTCTGTAATGGACATGGATGCGATGATAGCGTCGTACTTTCTAGCCAGCAATGCCGGAATGATCCCGTCCCAATCCTGGGCGACCAGCTTGACTTCAGCGCCCATGGCTTTGCCCAGCGCTTTGGCGATATCGATGTCAAATCCTTCCAGTTTGCCATCGGGTGTCGTAGAGCTAAACGGGGGGTAAGCACCTTCCACGCCGATGCGCACCACTTTCCAGTCTTTGGCCTGGACGGTTCCGGCCGCACATACCAGTGCAAGTACTGCAACTGCAATGAGAAGTTTTTTCATATTTCCTCCTTTTTAATGTTGGTTTAAACCGCCTGGGTATTGCGGTAAACCTTAAGATATTCCCCTTTCTAATGGGGAATGCGTGCCCGGTTCGAGGAGCCTGCCGGACTGCCATCGGCCGGCCCTTAACATATGAAATTTGCGCAAAAAAGATGAATTTTATTTACAATATAAAGAACATAAAAAATATGAATGGGGGTGTCAAACAAAAAAGAAGCGCGGATCGAATAAAGAGAAATGGGATAGGCCTGAATCGGCGATAACCCTGCATGGAATTAAAGACCCCACCCTTTTTCTCAAATAGAGACGGGGTTTCACACCGAAGGCTTTTTAAGATGCCATTTAATGGGGTTACTTTATTTATTTGGCAAAAATGCAATACCCCGCTTGCGTTATAACACCTATAAATCTCCGGCTTTGGAGCTCCAGCTTAGCGGCGTAACCGTTATCTGGGTGACATCATCCTGAATGTAGATTAACATCTCGTGTTTGATCTCATTGTCGTCTCTCCAGACAATATAATACTGGCCGTTTATATAACGGTTGGAGAGACTTCTGCTTTCTAAGGCTTTTAGCTCGCCGGCAGCCATATTTGCAGGTCGCAGGGAATTAAAGGGATGATCAAGCCAAAAGAGACTATAAATCATCTTTTCTTCAGAAGTATTTTCAAACCGAATTGAAAAGTTCGCAAAAGCGACAGCCGGAAGCAAAACAATGATAAAAATTATTAGAAATTTTTTCATTTAGAACCATCTCCTTTGTCTAAATCGGGTTGCCGTCAATCGCAACCCATGCTGATTGAGCAAGCTTTTTGCTCCTAATAGATATATCGGCAAATTTGTCTAAATATTAAGGGGATATTGAGGATGTCGGCATGGATTGCGATTTTGAGGCCCGGTATGTATAGAAAAAAGCGCAAAGAGGAAAAGGAGATGTGGGTTTAGATCTGTTTAAAAAAATTTTACAGAAAAATTTATCAGGACAGCAAAGAAGATTACAAAGCCAACCAGAACTGCCAGATAGATGAGATACTTTATTATTATCCAAAGAATTCTTAACATTGCCGCTTCTTTTGCTTGACATTAACCGGCGGGCTTGCATTATTGGGCCTATCATTTTCAGCTTTCACCACAATTCAAATTTATCACATCCAGGCAAAGAAGGTAAAGAAAACCATGACGACGGGCCATATTGCGACTATCGCAGACGAACTCACGCTCCCGCCTGCCAGTGTCCAAACCACCGTGAGCCTTCTCACACAGGGAGACACCATCCCTTTCATCGCCCGCTATCGTAAAGAAGCCACGGGCAGCCTCGATGAGGTGGCCATTACTGCAATCAGAGACCGATTGAATCAGCTCGAAGAACTCGACGCCCGCAAGGCAACCGTACTCAAATCCCTTGAAACCCATGGTCATCTTACAGAGGAACTGAAGCTAAAAGTGCTTTCCGCTGCAAACCTGGCATTGCTGGAAGACATTTACCTGCCCTATCGACCGAAACGCAGAACAAAAGCAACGCTTGCGCGCCAGAAGGGTCTGGAACCCCTGGCGCTTAAAATTCTGGAACAGACGGGGCAGGATCCCCTCCAGCTTGCCGCCGAATTTGTTGACTCTGAAAAGGAGGTGACATCACCGGACGATGCCCTGGAAGGTGCCCGGCACATCATGGCCGAAATCATCAACGAGGATCCCGGGGCACGTGAAAAAATGCGTGAGTTGTATTTTAAAAAAGGGTTCATTCAGAGCCGGGTGGCCTCCGGAAAGGAAACCGAAGGCGCCAAGTATAGAGATTACTTTGACTGGCAGGAATTCGCCGCCAGAGCCCCTTCCCACCGTATACTGGCCATGCGCCGTGGCGAAAAGGAAGCGATTCTTAATCTGAGCATTGCAGCGCCGGAACCGGAAGCTTTGGAGCTGCTGGAAAAACTTTTTGTCAGGGGTGCTGCCGCCGATTCAGCGCAGGTCAAGATAGCCGTCCACGACGGTTTCAAACGGCTGCTGTCACGTTCCATGGAAACAGAGGCACGACTCGCTACCCGCCAGCGGGCCGAAAAACATGCCATCGAGGTGTTTGCCCGCAACCTGCGCCAGCTGCTTCTGGCACCACCGCTGGGGCCCAAAAGGGTTATGGGAATCGATCCCGGTTTCCGAACCGGCTGCAAGGTGGTCTGCCTGAACCGTCAGGGGAAACTTCTCCACTACGACACGATTTATCCGCACCTGGATGAAAGGCGGGACCTGAAAGCAGCCGAATCCATCGTCAACCTCTGTAAGCGCTGTGAGATCGAAGCGGTAGCGGTTGGAAACGGTACCGCAGGTAGAGAAACCGAGGCCTTTATTCGTAAAATCGAAGCCCTGAAGGAAACGCCGGTTATTCTGGTAAATGAAAGCGGTGCATCGGTGTATTCCGCATCGGCGGTGGCCCGCCATGAGTTCCCTGAGTTGGATCTCACCATACGCGGAGCCGTTTCTATCGGCAGGCGCCTGATGGACCCTCTGGCGGAGCTTGTTAAAATCGACCCGAAATCAATCGGAGTCGGACAATACCAGCACGATGTCGATCAGCCCGCATTGAAACAGGCACTGGATGATGTGGTCATCAGCTGCGTGAATGCCGTCGGTATGGACGTAAACCGTGCCAGCGTTGAACTGCTGTCCTATGTCTCGGGGCTCGGGCCCCAGCTGGCCGCAAATATCCTCAAGTACCGCGATCAAAACGGCCCTTTCAATTCAAGACAGGCGCTAAAAGCGGTTCCCCGGCTCGGCCCGAAAGCTTATGAGCAATCGGCCGGTTTTTTGAGAATCCATGAAGGCGCCAATCCCCTGGATGCCAGTGCCGTGCATCCGGAGAGCTATCCGATAGTGGATGCCATGGCGCGGGATCTGAACTGTTCTGTTGCTGATTTAATGAAAGACGCCGGTTTGAGAGCAAAGATCGACGTGTCCCGGTACGTCAGCGATCAATTTGGAAGGCCGACCCTCGAGGACATTCTCGCAGAGCTGGCCAAACCGGGTCGGGATCCGCGTCAGGAATTTGAAGCCATCGAGTTCGCCAAAGGTATCAACGAGATATCCGATCTCAAGCCGGGAATGTCGATGCCGGGAATCGTCACCAACGTGACCGCATTTGGCGCATTTGTCGACGTCGGTGTCCATCAGGACGGGCTGGTGCATATCAGCCAGCTGTCCGACAGCTTCGTTAAGGATCCGGCCGATTATGTCAAGGTACAGCAAAAGGTGATGGTGCGGGTAATCGCCGTTGATCTGGATCGCAACCGGATCTCTTTATCCATGAAAACCAAGTCCGGAGCTGCAACAGGCCCACGGCCACAGAAACAAACACGCCGAAAGAATTCGGCCGCAGCAAAAAAGACGAGCAAGATAAGAAAAAACAAACCGTTTCACAATCCCTTTGAGGAAGCACTGGGGAATAAACGGCGATGACAATCAACCGAGGCAGGAAACTTCATTTATACCGCTTTCCATAATAATGTTCCCAATGACGGAATTGCGGCATAAGGGGTTGTAGAAAAAAACGTTTGAATACCGGAACGTTTTTTTACAACCCCTATATAGAAGCGCGAGATGGGATTTTGCTTTATTAAGAATCGGATTACAGCGTGATTCGGATTGAAAATGAAAATAACTGATGCGTACCGCTGGACTATCTTAGGGCTTGCCACTTTTTGTATCCTGGCATTTGGTGTTGTTTTTCAAAGTATCCCCCCGCTCATCGGAGTTTTAGTTGAGATCCTGAATGTTTCCTATGCCAGAGCCGGTGCGCTGATGGGCCTGTTTATATTTCCATCGATTTTTTTATCGATCCCCGGTGGTGTGCTGACAGACCGATTTGGACCGCGCAACGCCGGAGTTGCTTCACTTCTGGGAATGACTCTCGGATCGGCCATAGTCGCTTTGGGCGGCAGCTATTGGATTATTGCATTTGGCCGCCTGGTGGCCGGGGTAGGGGCAGCCGTTCTGCTGGTGGTCGCTCCGAAAATTGTCACATCGTGGTTCTATGACCGGGAGATCGGGTTGGCGATGGGAGTTTTTAATATATCAATGCCGCTGGGCACGATCTTGGCGCTTAATCTTATGGGCCCCGTCGCCCTCCGGTTCAACTGGCAAGCATCCATATGGGTTAGTTTTGCCGTAAGTGCTGCAGCGTTATGTCTTTTCCTGATATTATACCGCAGCAAAGGCGCCGATGGGGAAGTAAAATCAGAGCAGGCAAGTCTGCTGAGCACGGCGAAAAAGGCGGGTGGGAGCGCCTGGTTGGTCGGGTTGTCATGGGGGTTGTTTAACGCCGGTCTTATCTCCTTTTTTACCTATGCACCGGACTACTTTATTTCCCGGGGAGAGAGTATTGCCAGGGCGGGGCTGCTTGCAAGCTATCCGATGTGGGGCTCTATTGTGCTGGGGCCGCTTGTTGGACTGTTAATCGACCGCCTAGGGCACAAGTGGGTATTTGTATCGGTCGGGTGCGGCGGCACGGCTTTGTTATTATATTTGATCCCGGAATTTAACCATCATGCCGCCTTCCTTTCCATTTCAATCGGGGTCTTCGTCGCTATTCTAGCGCCGGCAATATTCTCATTCCCGGCGGAGCTTCTGCCCGAGTCGATGATGGGCTTTGGATTTGGCATCCTGGGCACCAGTGTCGGTATCGGGACATCCGTCGGTCCTTATGTCATCGGCGCTCTAAGGGATGCGACGGGCGACTACCTGTGGAGTTTCGCCGCCATGGCCATTTTCCCGGCCCTGGGTATAATACCGATGTTGATACTTCGGATGAAAAAGCGCGGACGCCATCTTACCCACTAGAAGCCATTTCATAAACTTGCATCAAATTCGCAGACCTCTATTTTACTGAAGAAAAAAAGGCGTTGGTCCTATTTTTGGACAGAGAAGCAATAATGATTATCTTAGATGCAAAGAAATATGATCTTCTGCACCGCTTGAAAAAATCGAAACGCGGTTTTATTAAAAAAGGCACAGGAGGTAATCGATATGAGCAACATGGCCCGGAAAACAAGCTTGGTATTCGCCGCGGGCTGTCTGGGTGGCCTGCTCAACAGTCTGGCTGTTTGGATCTTCGGAGATCTGGGTATTACAGCGGCTCTAGGGGTAAAAATTGCCCCGCAGCTCTCTCCGGCGTGGCTATATCCCCGGCTGGTGTGGGGCGGCATCTGGGGGCTGCTGTTTCTTCTGCCGCTCATGCCGACGCGCATTTGGTCCCGAGGATTCATTTTCAGCCTGGGCCCGACCCTGGTGCAACTTTTCGTGGTTTTTCCGATGAAAGCAAACAAAGGCGCTATGGGACTTGATCTGGGTTTACTTACACCCCTGTTCGTGGTTGTTTTCAACGCGATCTGGGGCTGGACCGCAGCGATCTGGCTGCGATGGACAGGCAAATAATATTCAAATCTAGGGAGAAAATTGAAATGGCTAAATGGACGTTCGAACCCGGACATACCGCAGCTGAGTTTAGCGTGCGACATATGATGGTAACCTATGTACGCGGGCATTTTAAAAATATTAACGGTACCCTGGAGTTTGATCCCCAGGATCCACAGGGTTCTGCGGTAAACATAAAAATTGAAGCGCGCGGTATCTGGTCCGGTGAAGCAGAGCGTGACGACCATCTGCGCAGTGCGGATTTTCTTGATGCGGATAACTACCCGGAAATTACCTTTACAGGTAAAGAGGTTAAGATCGTGGGTGCGCATGATTATGCGGTTAGCGGTGATTTAACGATCCGGGGAGTTTCACACGAGGCAACCTTGAATGTTAACTTTCTGGGCACATGGGAAACACCCTGGTGGGAGGACGGCGAGGACAAGGGACCCAAAACCCGCGCAGGCTTTGTTGCCAAAACCAGGATCAACCGCCATGACTTCGGGGTGAGCTGGAACGCCCCGCTGGAAAAGGGCGGTATCGTCGTTGGCGATAGGGTGGAAATCACGATCGATGCAGAAGCGATACTGGAAAGTACTTGATCACCGCTTTTTGTTGGCGCAAATCCTTTTCCTTCCCTGTAGAGAAAATTGAAAAGCGGAGTCAATCCATTTTAATATTATTGCTCACGCAAAGCCGCTAAGCCGCAAAGAATGATAATTTAAATAATAAAAAAGCCCTTAGCGTCTCTGCGTGAAGCCAAAAGTTTTAGTTCAGGTTAAGTACATTTTTTTGTCGTATAGCCGCTATTTTTGAAACAGCTTTTAATTTCTTTTTTATGTCTTTTGACATTCAGGCCAGCTTTAGATATGCTATAATCGATCTCAACAAAGCGGAATTCTGGACAAATCATTGATGCTCGGGATACCCCTAATACTCAACAGCTAACGAAGGGAATGGAGCCATGAAAGATTTGATCAGTTACATAGCACAGGCACTTGTTGACAATCCAGATCAGGTAGCGGTTACGGAAATTGAAGGTGGTCAGACCATGATACTGGAACTCAGGGTAGCCAAGGAAGATATGGGGAAGATTATCGGCAAACATGGAAGGACGGCGCAGGCCATCAGAACGTTATTAAGCGCAGCATCCGGCAAGGCCAAAAAACGCATCGTTCTTGAGATCCTGGAATGATTTGTCCGGACTGCAGGTTGACTTGTTCAGCAGAAGCAGAAGGTAAATGGCTGTTTGGTTTGATTCGCATCGGCCAAAAGTAGCAATATTATAAAAAAAGAAGGGCATTCCCTCGTCATAGACGGAATGCCCTTTTTTTAACTTGGGAACAGGCAACTATTCCACTGTGACATTTGCTGCAGCAGGACCTTTTGGACCTTGCTCTATGTCAAAGGTGACGCGGTCGCCTTCGTCCAGAGATTTGAAACCGGCTGCATTAATCCCTGAATGATGAACAAATACATCCGGACCATCTTCCTGCTCGATGAAGCCGTAGCCTTTGCTGCTATTAAACCATTTTACAATTCCATTACCCATCGTGACATCCTCCTTTCAAAAAAATTCTCATAGTTCCATACTTAAGGGTGCCACTTTGACAAATGGATCTTTCCTTTAGAACGCAACCGGCCCGCCAATTAAGAACGGGCCTTTATTGATTAATGAGATAATAACACCCTTTTTAAAAAAAGCAAGCTTATTTTTGTGAGCTGCCCTTTCTTATTTGACATATCATATCAAGGCATTATTTTATATTTGTGAGTGGGTGTCGCTTCTGCAGCCTACAGTTCTTCATCTGCTCTCCTCCTTAACGGGCGACTCATTGAGCCGCCCTTTTGTTTTGACCGGAGGTAACGGAAAATGTCAAATCGTCTCTATATGGCGACGGCAAACGGTGTATTCATTGGCCTTCGGAAAGACGGGAAATGGCGTCAGATCGAAGGGGCCCTGAACGGGCAATTTGTGACCAGTGTCGCTGCCTGCAAGGATCTTGTTCTGGCCGGCACAAAAGACGGTATCTGGCGCTCGGTCGATGCGGGTAAGAATTGGACGGAAGCCGATACCCATCTTTCGATCCGGTACGTGCGCTGGCTGGCCTGCCCGGCCGAGGGCGGAACGTTTGCCCTGGCTGGCACGGAACCGGCCGCCATCTTTGTTTCCCGCGATGGTGCCGATACATGGACCGCCTGCCCGGAGGTCGCAGAATTACGCGATAAACACGGCTGGTTTCTGCCTTACTCGCCCGAAGCGGGATGCGTGCGCGGATTTGCCCCTTTTGGCTTCGGAGCTGAAATGGCACGCGTGTTTGCCGCGGTTGAGGTGGGTGGTGTTCTGATTTCCAACAACAGCGGCAACAACTGGCAGCTGGTTGAAGGCAGCGACGGCAACCCGGACATGGACCGTGCCCTGGGGACCCTGATTCACCCGGATGTGCACTCGATCAGCGTGCATCCGTCTTCACCTGATCTGGTGACTGCCCCTACCGGCGGCGGGCTTTATCGTTCTGACGATTGCGGCGGAACCTGGAACTGCCTCTACACCTGCTATTGCCGCGCCGTGTGGGTAAATCCTGATGACCCCCAACACCTCATTTTTGGCCCGGCCGACGGTGTATCCCATAACGGACGCATCGAAGAATCCCATGATGGCGGTCAAACCTGGCATTTAGCCTCGAAAGGCATGCAGGTTCCCTGGCCGCAGCATATGGTAGAACGATTTCTTCAGGTGAATGAGGAGTTGCTGGCGGTACTTTCCAACGGCGAGCTGTGGTCGACACGGCTGGAGGCGATCGAGTGGCATCATATTCTGTCGGACATTAAGGAGATCACTGCAATAGCGGCAGGCAATTAATCGCTTCACTATTCGAGTTGCATAATAAAAAAGATAGGCGGAGGTTGGCATCCCAACCTCCGCCTGCTCTTGCCCGCCAGGAAATACCGCGCACTACTTGGACTTTTCAGGCTTGGTTTTACCTTTCTCGGCTTTGGGGTTTTTCTGAGACTTCTGGTTCTGACCGATACAGCCGCAGCCACAATTTTCCTTTTTATCCGTCATTTTCATCACCTCCTTTGTGATATTGATTAAGTATTTTAGCAATCACTTAAATTTATGTTTAAAAAAATTTAGTTAATCATCGCCGGATTGGGTTTTCCAAACCGGGTGCTTCGCACCCGGTTCCACCCGCAACGATTGGGGCACTTCGCGCCCCTGTCTTTTACCGCCCATGGCGGTAAAATCCAAGCCACCCGCTTTGCGGGTGGTCGTTGACTCACGGTTTTTGCTGGATTAACCTAATATCATTTATGGTGCTAAAGGGGTCAGCGGTTAATATTTCCGCTGCCCCTTTTTTATTTATGTATTTAATCTGCGGAAATCTGCGTAATCTGCTGATAAATCAAATATTTGCCACGGACCCACACGGACATTCACAGACAAAATTTAATAATAAAGAATCTGCGGAAATCTGCATAATCTGCGGATAATATTAATCTATACAATCAGCGGACCCCCTTGAGCTTTCAGCTTTGAGCCGGTTATATATTTAATCTGCGGAAATCTGCGTAATCTGCGGATTGAATTTTTACCTTGAGCCCTCAGTCAATCACTTTGATATCATCTCCTGCAAGAACCCGATGCATTTTGCCTGCAAAGCGCTTTTCAAAAAAATCCTCCAACGATCGGCTGATTTCCGCGATTTTATCAATGTCGATGCCGGTTTCAATTCCCATCTGTGGCAGCATAAAAGCCAGGTCTTCCACTTGTGCTTCACTCTGCAAGCCATCGCGCAGGCCTTGTTCCTCAATAACCACTGATTTTGGATAGTCGGGCATTTTCATTTCTAAATTCTACACTATAGATTAAATCCATAAGCAAAAAAAGT
>JAUVTR010000240.1 GCA_030601425.1 Desulfobacterales bacterium | reverse complement strand
GCTCTGGATTTCGTCTTTAATTAACGCTTTCCAGAGCAAAAGCTGTCCGCGGTGTGCCTCCAGCATCATTGAAGCGTCGTCATTTATGCCGAAATGTGCGTAGCAGATTGTTTTCGGCTGAGACGCTATGAGGGCATCAACACTTTGTAAGGCAATATCCAGAAAGAACCTGGGGGGCGTAGCCGGGCGCAAATAAAATTTCCTTTGAGGCAGTGAAACATAAATTCCGCCGGTTTCACCGGCAAACAGGTAGTTGTCCGTTTGATAACTCACATGGTGGGCTGCGTGACCCGGTGTGATGATCGGGGTGACGCCTTCGGCCCGAAATTGGTTCACATCCGAAAGCCGGTTGGCGTCAACCGGTTGTATCGGCCCGTATGACAGGGCCATTGACCCAAGGACCTTTTTTGTGCCTCCCCACAATTGTGATGGCTCGGTCAGGTGGGAAATACCGGCTTTATGACAGATAATCGGCGTTTGCGGAAACGCGTCAGTAATTTGTCCGATGGCACCGGCATGATCCAGATGAATATGGGTTAGCAGGATGTAATCCAGATGATCAATATTTAATTCTTGCAGCGCGCGCAAAAGGTCCGTTGCCGTTGTCGAGGGGCCCACATCAACCAGAAACGTTATTTTTCCGCGGTATAACCAGGCACTGATAAATTCACTAAAACCGGTTGATGGGGGACTCAGCGGGATTAAAAAGAGATCGTCTGCTATTTTTTGAGTCTTGGAAATCAATTTTAATATTCTCGTATCATCAAGCCGACACTTACTTAAGCAGGTGGATTGCTATTACGAGTTGAAGTCATTTATTCTGAACCGCAGCCTGCGACGAGCTCAGCCGAGTCGAACAAGGAACCGCAGAATATCGAAGTATAAATTATTGCTTTTTTTATAAACTTCTGCGGTTCGGAATTCTTGACTTTAGATCACGTCTTTAGCGTGATTCGATATTCGATATTCAAAATATTAAACTGGCTATGTTTGCCTGAGCAGTGAAGGTTTTACACCCGGGCGATGCAAAAGAAAAAATTTATGAGGTCAGGGATTAATGATTCCTTATGCGAAAACATAAAGCATATAAGGTGGGTATGCTATGGCTGCCAATTCGGAAAAAGGTCCATTTCTTTCAAAACTTTATTAGGTGCGGCCGACCTCTTTAAGCGTCCCCTTCAGCACCCGGTAGAAAAATTCATTATCGGTGATTCCGCGGCTCAAAATTTTGCCGAGATCGTCAACATTTTTGATGTTAATGATTAAATTAACGCTCTTATTTAACGCCATCATGTTGTCCATGGTCCGAAATCTGTCGCTGATTAAAGCGATAAACATGTTGCGACGCACGGCCATGCCGAGCCTTTCCAGATACAGCAATATGCCGTTGGACTCCGGATTTTCTGTGTCAAAAGTTTCGTTGACAACAAATAGATCGTAATTGTGATAGCGCATCCTTTTGAGCGCGTCGCGGGTACTTTCGGCCCCGGTAATCTGGTATTCCATCAATTCCAACGCCTCGGTGATGGTCTTTCGCACCAATGGATTCGATTCGCACACCAGGGCGGTCAGACCTTCTTCTTCTATAAAGTCAAACGGCTTCTCGGCGGCATTATAGGAACCGTTTGAATCGGTATCAACAAAGTTGACCCCGCGGCCGGCCGCACCTGTTTTGGGGCCCAGCGAAATCTTGCCTTTACATTTGGGGCAGGGAATAGTGGTTCTTCTGCCGGAGGGGATTTTTTCATCCGGTATTCTGAATTTGCTTTGACAGTTGTCACAGATAATATTCATGACGGGTATTCTTTAACCTCCCTAAATTAGGGGTTTTCTGAAAAGATGATCAAATCATCCTGATTTGGCGTAGCCTCGATCGATCTCAAGTTTGCCTATATCCGTAGTAGCCTCTCCACGGGCACTCTTGATAGCATCGATGCCGCGACCAACAACTCCTCGCTGGGAGCAATAAGCCAAAGCAGTTTCATGGGTAATCAACCCCTGTTCGTACAGCCCGATAATGTGCTGATCGAAGGTGATCATCCCAAATGCATTGCTGGCTTCCATGATTTCGTAGAAGGTTTTTCCTTCTGACTCACCGTTCAGAATTAAGTCCTTTACCCTCAGGTTGGCCCCTAAAATTTCAAACGTTGCAACGCGCCCACCCCCGACCTGGGGCAGCAACCGTTGGGATACAATAAAGCGCATGGTGTCGGCCAGGCGAATCCGGATTTGTTTTGCCTCCTCGATGGAGAACATACCGAGAATACGGTTGACCGTGGAGCCGGCATCAACGGTGTGCAAAGTGGTTAGAACCAAATGTCCGGTTTCCCCCGCACGCATACCGATCTCGATGGTTTCCCGGTCGCGCATCTCGCCGACCAGAATCACCTTGGGAGCTTGTCGCAGAGCCGCACGCAAACCGTGGGCATAGGTGTCAAAATCCATTCCCAGCTCACGCTGGTTAAAGGTGGATTTTTTATGGGGGTGCTGATATTCAACCGGGTCTTCCAGAGTAATAATATGGACGGATTTGTTTTCATTGATCTCATCCAGTATGGCAGCCAGGGTAGTTGTTTTGCCGGAGCCGGTGGCACCGGTGACAAACACGATACCATTTATTTCCTTGGCAATCTGGAACATGGTTTTCGGCAGTTCCCTCTCTTCGATCGTCGGAATTTTGGATTCCAGTTTTCGACAAACGATGGACAGGTTGGCACCTTGGGAAAATATATTAACCCTGAAGCGAGCTTTGCCGGGCAAACTGTAAGACATGTCACAGGAGCCGGTGCTGAGTAGCGCCTGCGTCAGGCGGCGGTCCTGGTTGATGAGATTCATGGCAATGACTTCGGTCTGAAACGGGCTAAGTGCTTTAAAGTTGGGTTTAACTTCCACCGGAATCAGTTCGCCGGCACTTTCCACCTGCAACGGTTTGCCTACCGTAAAGTTCAGGTCCGATACCTCCCTGTGATAATCAAGCATTTTTACAAGAATATGATCGATTTCTTGTTTTTTCATAACGCGGCCTTTGTTGTTTTATAAAACGGGTTAGCGAACCAGATGATATTCCAGAAATCACCACAAAGAACACGAACCCGCCCGCCTCGCCTGAGCGAATTGCGATGGCGGGCAGGGATGCACTAAGATTAAAACAAAATTTAAAAATCTGTCCTTTGTGTCCTTCGTGACCTTCGTGGTTAAATCTGAATATGTTCAAAAAATTACGTTTATTCAATTTGCCCGTATCAGACTTCGGTAAAGTCCGTCGGTGGCGTCTGGAGCAACGGTCTGAATTTGGCTTTTTCATTCGCTTTCGCATAAGCTTCATCGGCACTGATTTTATTCGCTTTATACAACTCCATGATGTAGTCATCCAATAAGACCATGCCGTATTTTTTTCCGGTTTGAATCATCGACGGTATCTGATGGGTTTTACCCTCACGTATAAGATTTCGAACTGCCGGATTAGCAATTAAAATTTCAAGAGCGACGATACGACCTTTTTTGTCTATGCGTTTAAAAAGAGTTTGAGCGATCACTGCCCGAAGCCCGTCCGCCAGGGTAGAGCGAATCAAAGGTTGTTCGCTGGACGGAAAGACTTCGATAACCCGATCAACGGTTTTATAGGCACTGGATGTATGCAGAGTTGAGAAAACCAGGTGGCCGGTTGAAGCGGCTTCAACGGCCAGCGATATGGTTTCAAGATCGCGCATTTCGCCAACCAGAATAATGTCCGGGTCTTCACGCAAGGCGCCGCGCAGCGCCGAAGCAAATGTTTCGGTATGCATTCCCACCTCGCGGTGGTTGACAATGCAGCTGTGACTCTGATGGACAAATTCGATGGGGTCTTCGACCGTGATGATATGATCCTTGCGCGCACGATTGGCGACATCGATGATGGATGCCAGGGTGGTCGATTTGCCGCTGCCGGTCGGACCGGTCACCAGAACCAGACCTCTGGGGAGGGTGGCCAATTTTGATACCACCGGTGGCAGGCCCAGTTGATCAGCTGTTATGATGGTGCTTGGAATTTCCCGGAAGACCGCTCCGACGCCATTTCTTTGCATAAAAAAATTGGCACGGTATCTGGCCAGGCCCGGTATTTCATAGGCAAAATCAACATCCCCTGTTTCCTCAAATATTTTAATTTTGTGTTCAGGAGATATTTCGTAAAGCATGCTTCTGAGGTCATCGCTATTCAGGACCTTATACTTTATCCTTTCAATGTCGCCTCTGATTCTAAGTGCAGGAGGTTGACCCGATACCAGATGAAGGTCCGACGCCCCCTGTTCATTCATCAATTTAAAAAAAGCATCAATTTTTGCCATTAACCGCTCCTAGTTTCAGAAACACAGATATAAAGTTTAATGATTTGCCCAGATTTTCGTTTTAAGAAAAAGAGCTCGGGCCATGATCAAACCGCCTGAAACGAAAGCCGGACCTATAGGCTTGATCTTCGGGAAGCACTGCACACAAGGCGCCCGCTGCCCCCCGCTTTCGTTTCAGGCGGTTTAATCAAGTACACCATGCTTTTGAAATCGAATCGTTAAGGCGATCTTTTTAGTAATCTGACCTTGGCATCTTCTTCGTCCGATTCCTTCATGCCTTCTTTTCCGATTTCAAGCAATCTGGAGTGCGCTTCGATGATCGAACTGATCTGGACTTCAATCTGGGTACGCTGCCGTTTCAACTCTGCTATATCCTCGTGCAGTTGTGCCAATCGATTGTGGGCTTTGTTCAAAATTTTCTCAGCTTTCACTTCCGCTTCTGCGATGATCAATTCGGCCGATTTGAGTGCGTTGTCCTTCATCTGGTCCAACACTTTTTGAGAATTAAGCAAAGCGCGCTTGAAAGTTTCTTCCCGCTTTTTGTAACCCTGGATTTCAAGTTCCAGACGCCGGACCTCCTCACTCCGGTTTTGGTTATCTTTTTGCAAGGTCTCGAAGGCTTCGGCCATTTGCTCGAGGAACGCATCAACCTCTCTGATATCAAATCCTCGGAATCGGGTTTTAAATTGCTGCTGTTGGATGTCAAGGGGAGTAATTTTCATTGGTCTTCACCTGCCTTTCCTCTTATCCTATAAATCCAGCCAATCCCTTCAGACTCTCGACCACAAAGATTCGCAAAAAGATGATAATCAGAATCACAATAATCGGAGAAAAATCGATGCCGCCGTACATCATCGGCAGTCTTTTGCGAATTTGATAAAGCACCGGTTCCGTTACATTATGAATAAAACGCACGATCGGATTATATGGATCCGGGCTTACCCATGACAGAACCGCTCTGGCAATTGTGATGAACATAAAAATAACCAGCACATAATCAATCACCGTGGCCACCGCAATAAAAAGATTTCCTAGAACGAGCATGTGAATCCTGACCTCTTGGTTGATTTAAAAACGAAGTTTTCAGGCTAAATCGAGTAGGTGCTTAAAATTAATTACATAATCCAAGATAAGTCAAGGTATTTCACGCGAAATCAAAGGGTAAGCCGCTAT
>JAUVTR010000035.1 GCA_030601425.1 Desulfobacterales bacterium | reverse complement strand
ATAGGCAAAGATTTACAAAGATGCTAAAAAATTTCTTTGCACTAAAAACAACAAATTCACAACTAAGACTCTAAAAATCTATTGGGACTATAAAAGCCTCTTTACTCAATTAGGCGCTTATCTTGATAAATTCGAATCTCGCCTGATCTAATAAAATTGGCCGAAACAAATTCGAATATCGAATGACAGAAATTAGAAACGTTTTGAGCATTTGAATTTAGAATTTTTGAAATTGTTTCGAATTTCGAATTTCGTGCTTCGAGTTTTTACAACACATCCAGCAAGAGCCGTATTCTGATAAGAATTTCATACAGAAAATGAAATCATTATTTATTTGATATTTTTATGAGCCCCTCCTCCAGAATAGACAATCCTTTTTCCAGTTGGTCGTCTTCAATCACAAGGGGCATCAGCATGCGCATCACATTGCCCAGGGTCCCACATGATAAAACGACCAGCCCTTTTTCCAAACAGAACTCCACCAGTGCTTTGGCTTCGTCTGCCGCCGGTTCTTT
This sequence comes from Desulfobacterales bacterium, assembly GCA_030601425.1. Classification (GTDB taxonomy): domain Bacteria; phylum Desulfobacterota; class Desulfobacteria; order Desulfobacterales; family JAHEIW01; genus JAHEIW01. Next base: position 17,557 of record JAUVTR010000035.1, on the reverse strand, counting down.
TGTTTTGCGGTCCTTAACCAGTTCCAGTGCCATCATGGGGCCTAACCCTCGAACCTCACCGATAATCTCAAATTGTTCTGCCCATGCGTTGCACCGATCCGTCAACTTATTCCCCAGGGCTTCGGCTTTTTGCAGCAGGTTTTCTTCTTCAAAAATATCCAGCACCGCCAGGGCCGCCCGGCAGCATATCGGATTACCACCATAGGTACCGCCCACACCCCAGGGATGGACCGACGCCATGACTTCCTCTCTGCCCACCACCGCGGCCAGGGGCATCCCCGCTGCCAGGCTTTTGGCAACCGTCATCAGATCCGGTTCCACATTCCAGTGCTCGATGGCAAACATTTTACCCGTGCGCCCCATGCCGGACTGAATTTCATCGGCAATAAATAAGATATCGTTGTCTTTGCAGATTTTAGCGAGCTTGGAGAAATATTCGGGAGGCGGGGTGATAAAACCGCCTTCGCCCTGAACGGGTTCGGCGATTACGGCCGCACATGATTCAGGCGCCAGATGCGTGTGCAAAAACTCTTCCAGATAATCGGCACAGGCCACCTCACAATTCGGATATTCGAGATTTAACGGACAGCGGTAGCAATACGCAGAGGGGATGCGGTAAATCTCGGGTGCATAGGGACCAAATCCGAATTTATAGGGTTTCACCTTATGGGTCAGGCTCATGGCCAATAGGGTGCGACCGTGAAATGCATTTTCAAAAGCGATGATCCCTGTTTTTTGGGTATGGTAGCGGGCAAACTTAACTGCATTTTCTACGGCCTCGGCGCCACTGCTCACAAAGATGCTGGTTTTCTTAAAATCGCCCGGGGCCAGCGCATTTAGTTTTTGCGCCAGTGTAACCGCCGGTTCATAAGGCAGGACCATAAAACAGGTGTGGGTTAATTTTTCAGCCTGATCTTTGACGGCCGCCACCACTTTCGGATGGCTGTGACCCACATTCATAACGGCGATGCCGCCGGCAAAATCAATATATTCGCGGCCTTCGACATCCCATAGCAACGCACCCTTGGCGGATGCCACATAGCGTGAGGTGACACTGGCCAGAGCCGGTGGCATATTTTTGGCTCTTAACTCATTTAAAGCTTTACTGGTGGTTTGAGTCTCCATGGGTTTCCTCCTCCAAAAAATCGGCTCCAGAAGGTGTTAATGGGTCTTCACGATCCCGACCACCTTCCGGGAAAAATAATTAGTATCCATCCGAAAATGGCCCTTTTTCCGATGAGCTGCGTTCTCCGCGGGCTTACTTCCTCGACGTACGATCAGTACGCCTCGTCGTAAACCCCTGCCCGCCATCGCGAGCGCTCAGGTGAGGCGGGCGGGCTTGTGTGGCCTTGCTCATCGAAAAAATTGCTCATTTCCAAATTGGAAACTAATTCGTGCCCGTTTTAATTTACGGATGGGCACTAATTAAAAAGATTGAACACCCCGGTATTTTCTAAAAATTGATCGATGACACTTAGAATTCGAACAAATTCGCGCGATAGGCTTTGAGATATTCCGCGCAATACTCGTCTTTGCCGGCCAGCGCTTCTGCCGTAATGATATTTGCCATCATCTTTTTATCCAGTGGGTTGATAATGGCACCATCAAGCCCTTTTGCGATGGCCATGCTCATAAATGTCTGGTTTATAAATTTCCTGTTCGGCAATCCAAACGAAATGTTGGATAGACCGCAAAGGGTGTGCACCCCCTTAAAGGTTGTCATTATCTTTTCAATGGCATTCACAAATTCCACCCCAAATTGAATATTCGTCGAAACCGGTTGCACCAGCGGGTCGACGTAAATGTTGTCTATGGCAACATTTTTTTGCAGAAGGCTGTTTACCAGTTTGTCGGCAATCGCCATTCGATCGTCGGTCGTCTCCGGCATGCCTTCGTCGCTCATGCACAGGGCCACCACTTTAAGATCAGTTCCGGCCACCACAGGCAGCAAACTCTCATACCGATCTTTCTCCAAGGATATCGAATTGATCATGGCGGTACCTTTGTGGACCGCCAGAGCGGTTTCGATAGCTTTAGGGTCCGGGCTGTCGATGCAACAGAGACCTTCGACTGCGGATTGAACCGTTTTCACCAACCACTCGAGGTATTCGGGTTCTTTTCCGACGAATACACCGGCATTGACATCAATATAGTTTGCGCCGGCCTCGACCTGATCCCTGGCAACCTGCTGAATCTCATTCTGGTCCTGGGCTTCAATAGCTGTGGCAATGGCCTTGCGACTGGCGTTAATCAGCTCTCCAACAATAAGCATAGTGCGCTCCTTTTATTGACTCATTTCTAATTCTGGTTTCGAGTTATGCGAAACGATGAACCTGGCTTTAGCTTACCAGTTCTTTGGCTTTTTCGGTGGCCGAGGCGGCATTGGCGCCATAGGCATCCCCGCCGATTTTTTCTATAAAATCCTGGGTTACCGGAGCACCGCCGGCCATGATCTTAACCTGATCGCGAATGCCCGCCTCTTTTAGCGCCTGAATCGTCTCTTCCATGCGCGGCATGGTCGTTGTCAACAAGGCCGACATCCCCAGAATGTCAGGCTTATGCTCCTTGACCGCTTCGACAAATTGCGGGGAACTTCATTTTTTTCTTACCCCCAGTTCTGCTTCCGATTCTTCGACTATAGATCGAATCTTGGTCAGAACGTCTTCGGGAAGAGGTTCGGGTTTGTGATTTTCTAAAATATATCGCGCTTCTTCCGACGCTCTTTGGTAAATATCGGTTCTGCCCCCGGCCTCCCAATCTTCGCGCGTCCTGCGGTCGATTAATTTCGGCTGGGATTGAGATCTCATATGTTTAAATGTATGGTCATGACTGAGAAAATTTTTCCCGACACCGATTTCATGAATAACGTCTACTGCCAGGGTTTCGTCGTTGACCGGAATCCCCTGCACGATGTGTTTAATCATGCGGGCAAATTCGTTATCCATCACCATCTGGCCGTAATCAATTGTCATGCCCATCTCGATCATGCCCAGGCCGTAAATCAGGTTGGCCCCTGCCAACGCCGGTAACAAGCCTGTAATGGTTTTTTCATGACCGGATTGGGCGTCACAGACCTTGCTGTCGCCCTATCCACCGGCGACCCAACTGGGAAGAAGATAGTAGGTCGCCATGTGAGCCACCGCGGCGTTAATCAAGGCACATTCAGGAGACCCCACGGATGCGGCGGCCAGTCTCAAATCCATTGCGGTTGTCGAACTGCCGTATATAAATTTTGAGCCCTTGCGGGTGAGTTGACTGAGGACCAGTCCCCCTAAAATTTCGGCATTATGATCCACCAGCGTTCCGGCCAAGGTTACCGGTGAGGATCCGCCGGCCATGGCCATGGATAAAACGTTGCAGGTCAACCCGACTCGGGCGGATTCAATAATAATTTCACAGCTTTCTTTAACCAGTTGCAATGGACTGATCGGACAGGTGATAAAGGAAACGATCGGACGCTCCTGAAGTTTGTCTTTACCGCCAACTATGGCCGCGGCCATTTCAACGATTTTTTTGAGCATATAACCATTGCCCGGCCCCATAAATCCGTGCTTGGATGTATTCGGCAGCCATGCTTCCGCGTTGTGAAGCTGTACCGATTCAGGAGGGACATCGCTGGCACCCACGGCGCGTTCATAGACATCTATTTCATCCAGATAATCAGCGAGCAGGGCTGATGATGCAACGTCGGCCTTGGTGGTTTCACGATGCTCTCCGGTGTACGGGTCAATGATGAAAACACCTTCTCCGAAATTGGTGAATCCGACGCGGTTGCTTTCCATAACAAAATCGCGCTCAGGACACCGACCGGCCAGCAACAGCTTTGAAGGCGCTGAACGGATGGAATCCTCCACCAGATAGGGGGGAAGTTTTGCGATTCGGGTCTTTTTATTGATCATCGCTCCGCCGCCGTCCAGGATTTCCAGCGCCTCTTCATCATCAAATCTCAGGCCTGTTTTCTCCAGTACTTCCAGGGTGGCGAGGTGAATTTCCTCCAGCTCCTCATCGGTGAAAAGCTTAAGGCTCAACCCTCCACTCTGCATTTTCCCGGCAAATATGTTGCGTTTCAAAGGCACACCTCCTTCCGGCTTTTGTTTTCCGGTCTGTAATCGGTCAAATTTCAAGGTTCAGAGGTTCTGGGTTCAGGGGTTCAAGGGTTTTGGCCTCTGTGCCGGCCGAAAAGTGAAGCCGCGGTGGGTTGCCCTACTCACCGGTTTTCATCTGTCGTCTGTCCTCTGACATCTGTCTTCTGTTTTCTAACCTCTGAACCTGGAACGTTGAACCTGGCGATTGACACTTGACACCTGAACACTGACACCTGAATTTAAGCGACCAGCTCTTTGGCTTTGTCGACGGCCGAGGCGGCATTGGCGCCATAGGCATCCCCGCCGATTTTTTCTATAAAATCCTGGGTCACCGGAGCACCGCCGGCCATGATCTTAACCTGATCGCGAATGCCCGCCTCTTTTAGCGCCTGAATCGTCTCTTCCATGCGCGGCATGGTCGTTGTCAACAAGGCCGACAATCCCAGAATATCAGGCTTATGCTCCTTGACCGCTTCGACAAATTGCTGGGCGGTGATATTGGTTCCCAGATCGATAACCTGGAAGCCGGCCCCCTCAAGCATCATGGATACCAGGTTTTTACCGATATCGTGCAGATCACCTTCCACCGTACCGATGAGATAAGTGCCCACACCGGCCGCATCGGCTTCCGACAGCAGGGGCTTGAGAATATCCATGGCCCCATGCATACAGCGAGCGCATAAAAGCACTTCGGGGATAAACAGGTCACCGGCTTTAAATCGCTGGCCCACCACATCCATTCCGGCCAGCAAGCCCTTATCAAGAATATCGCGGGCGGCGGCTCCTTTGTCCAGGGCTTCCTGGGCTAAGCTTTTAACTTCAGCTTCCTTGCCGGCAATCAGCACTTCTGCCATCTTCTCAAATAATTCTTCCATCGCTAATTCTCCTTAATTTGAAATGTGTACCAGATTGATAAGAATCATTCTATTTGCCAATTCCAACTCTATTTTTTCTTTAGATTTACAACCAATTCTTTTTCGGATTCAACAACAATCGAACGAATTGTTTCACGAACAGCATCGGGCAGCGGGACGGGTTTGTAATTTTCCAGGATGTCGATCATCTTTTCGTGGGCGCGCTTGTAAATATCCTTCTTGCCGGCAGCTTCCCAGTCCTCGCGCATGCGCCGATCGAGTAAGTAGGCTTGTGACTGGGACTTCATGTACTGATACGTCGTCTCATGGGCCAGGTAATCTTTACCGATGCCCAATTTTTTGATGACATCCACTGCCAGGGTCTCATCATTGATCGGGATCCCATTCAGCGAATGCATGATCATGCCGGCGATTTCATTATCCAAGACCAGTTGTGCCAAATCGAAAGTGATTCCCATCTCAAGCATCCCCAATCCATAGATGACGTTGGCCCCTGCCAACGCGGGTAAAATGCCGGTGATGGTTTTTTCATGACCCGACTGGGCATCAACCACCTTGCTGTCGCCCTATCCGCCGGCGACAAAGCACGGCAGGCTATAGTAACGGGCCAGTCGCGCCACCGCAGCGCTAATCATCCCCGTTTCCGGAGAACCCACCGTAGCCGTAGCCATTCTCAAATCCATCGGGCACGTCGAACTGCCGTAGACAAATGGTGTGCCTTTTTGGAAAGACTGACTTAACACCAGGCTCGAAAGGAGTTCACAATTTTGAATCACCAGGGTGCCCGCCAGATGGACCGGGCTGGACCCGCCGGATAAAGCCATCCCGATGACAACGACCGCCAATCCGTTTACGGCAGCGTCCATAATTATGTCACAATGATGTTTGGGCAGTTTTAGAGGGCTGATGGGACAGGTGCTAAAAGTAAGCAGCGGGCGCCGTCTGAGTTGTTCCCTGCCGCCGACAATTGCCGCACACATGTCGATAATTTTTGGAATCTGGTTACGGTCCACCGGGCACAGCCAGTGGTGCTTGGTTGTGTGCGTCAGAGATGCTTCGGCGTTGTGGATGGCTTGAACGGCAGGGGGTTTGTCGTGGGAGCACATGGCTCTTTCATAGGTTTCCACATATTCCAGACTGTCAATAATCAGGGCTGCTTTTTCAAGATCCGCCTTGGTGGTGTCGCGGTGTTCACCGGTATACGGATCCACGAACATGATTCCTTCTCCGAAATTGGTAAACGTCACCCGATTGTCCTGCAGAACGACATCGTCTTCGGGTCTGCGTCCGCAGGCCACAAAAGTGGCCGGTGCCGATCGGATGGCGTCTTCCACCACCCAGGCAGGGAATTTTACGGTTTTAGACTTGGGATCGACGATGCAGCCCGCGCCATCAAATATTTCGATGGCCTCCTCACTTTCAACGAAAACTCCGGTATCCCTGAGGACTTCCAGGGTGGCCAGGTGAATCTCGTGGGCTTCATCATCGGTCATCACATTCAGGCTGAAACCTGAATTTCGCTGTTTGCCGGCTTTTAGTCTGCGTATCATTCATAGACCTCCTTTTAATTCTTTTTCGAATTCTTTTACGATTTTGCTCATCGCCTTGGGCGCATTATCGGGCAAAGGATGCGGTTGATGATTTTCAAGGATATCGATTGCCGTTTCATAGGCTCTTGCAACGATGGATTTTCCCTCGGTCGCCTCCAACCAGTCACTTCGGGATCTGCGATCGAACAGTTTCGCTTGGGATTGGCTCCTCATCGACAGAAGACTGTGTTCATGGGCGATATATGCACCCCCGGGCCCAACCTCATGAATTACATCCATTGCCAGCTTTTCGTCAGTGAGCTCTATCCCTTTAATGGCAATTTGAATCATCCGAATCATTTCGGCATCCATGATGATTTTAGCATAATCAATGGTCAAACCCTGCTCTAATACGCCTGAGCCAAAAACGATATTGGCACCCGCCAGCGCGCTCATCGTCGCGCTCAGCGTAAATTCGTAGCCGGATTGGATATCCGGTACCTTGCTGTCGGAAGCCCCCCCGCCTACAAAGCTCGGAAGTCGGTAGTATTGGGCCAGCTTTGCTAACGTCGCGTTGATCATCCCATATTCAGGTGAGCCGATGGCCGAAGTTCCGAACCTTAAATCCAGAATGGTGCTGGTACTGGCATAGGTACAGGGGAGCCCTTTTTTAGCGAGCTGGGCCAGAACGATACAGCTTAGAACTTCGGCATTGTGGGTCACCAGGGTGCCGGCTAATGTTGCTGAAGACGTCCCCCCGGAAAGAGACATGGGCATTATCATAACGCCCACACCCAGCCGGGCGGCCTCGATAATAACGTCACAGGTGTTTGTCGGCAAAGTGAGCGGGCTTATCGGACAAACGTTCGCCGTGAAAATGGGTCGCTTACGTAAATTGTCCATGCCGCCGGAGCAAACTGCGGCGAGTTCGGCCATCACGCTCAGCGCGCGGGGCGAGTCGGCACCCAGAAATATATGCTTGCCGGTATTGCTTAATATGGCCTCTAAATTATGGACGGATAGGGTCCCTTCGGGGACATCCGTTGAGTTGACCACCCGCTCGGCCACGCATATCTCATCCAGATGATCACATACCCGGGCGATGTCCCCGCAGTCCTTCTTGGTCGCCCGACGAAGATCGCGCGTCAGCGGGTCAATGACATTGATGCATCCACCAAAGGTAGTAAACCCCACGCGATTAGGCTCGGCTACATAATCGTCATCCGGATTGCGGGCATCATAGACAATTGTTCGCGGAGCCCAGAAAACGCATTCTTCGACCACGTAGGAGGGAATCTTCACGATGCCGTAGCCTTCAAAACGTTCGATCTCACATCCGCCGCCATGGAATATTTCCAGGGCGTTTTCACTTAGAACTTTAATGCCGGTATCCTGCAGAATCTGTAAAGTTGCATAATGAATGGAATCGAGTTCGTCCCTGGAAAAGGCAGCTAATCCAAACCCGGCGGTGGTGCCGATACCGCTTCTTGAAATTCTTTTCATGGCATTACCCTCGCCATTTTATGAAAATTGACATGAAATTTTGCCCCTTGTAAATTGTTGACAGTTTACAGTCAAGTAAAATCGCACAAAATAAAAAATTATTTTTTATTCAGGGACTTGGCGCATAATGAGCTGCCAGATTGCTAAATTTTTAAAGGGCAGAAACAGCGTGCTGAGCTTGCGATTTCCTCACTATGCCTGAATTATTCTTTTCACCTGTTTTGTCAATCTTTTTATGAATTATGCCGTACAGCCGGGATACGGGGTGATGGGTTGTTTTCAAACCGGGTGGTTGGTGACTCAGGAGTTGAATTTCAGCAGAACCGCCGGTGGTGCCATATTTAATTCCTACCTTATTATATATATAGCGCTTACACCGATTACCGGGTATCTGACTGACAGATTTGGAGCCAGACGGGTTGTTACCGCCTGCGCCCTGATACCCGGTATCGGCCTTGTGCTGATGGGCACGGTTTAAACGCTATGGATGGCTTGCATGGTTTTACGCCATTGCCGCGGTGATGTCCTTTTTCGCAATTATTACGATCAGTTTTGTTCGCAAAACCAGCCATTGATGTTGTTTCAGCATATCTTTTGCTTTTTTGAAAGAAAACTTGACTTATTCGGTTTTGTCGGTAAATTGTTGACTGTTTACAATATGACTAGAAGCTGTCTCAAAATTAGCAGTTCATCTTGGGAGACAGATAAAAAAAGTTCGCAAGCTGCTCTAAAGTTAGAAGTGCCTAAAATGCCTAAAATGAGCTAAAATGCCTAAAGTTAAGGAATTCAACCCGTCGAGAGCCTCCCGTCGAGAGCCTCCCGTCGAGAGCCTCTGGGTCGAACGACTGGGTCGAACGATCATCTAACAGAGGATGGTGAAGGGACTGCGCAATGTTGTTCCGAGGACGAGGACGACGACGAGAACGATGCATGTGAAATCGTTAATCCTACTCGTCCTCGTCCTCGATGCTCTATAGCTGGATTTGCACTATTAAAAAAGATGGAGCGCAGCGAAACCATAACCCTGGCCCAGACCTTGATTACAGATTCAATGGATTACTCGAAATCCTGCACCGTTAACTGAAGTAATCACATGATAGTATTTTATAGCGCGAGGGCGGGCTTTAGGCATTTTAGATCATTTTTAATTTTAGCTCATTTGTTGTTAGCATTTTTGAGATAGCTTCTATAATTCTCTACTTTGGTTTTATTCTGATATTTAGGCAAAGGAGACCTTATGGCTCGCGTTTTTTCAAAGCAAAAACGGCCCACGCTGATGAACCAGGCGTTAGAAGAAATCAGGGAAGTCATTCGAAAAGGGAAGTTAAAACCGGGCGACCGGCTCGTCGAGATGAAACTGGCCGAAGAGATGCACATCAGCCGCTTTCCGATACGCGAAGCGCTGCGTTATCTGGAAAAAGAGGGACTGGTTGAAACAAAACCGTTTAAAGGAACCTATGTTACGCAACTGACTGAAAGGGATATGGAAGAACTTTATTCCCTCAGAAGTGCCATTGAAGAATTTGCGGTACGGATTCTCATCAAACATATCGACGAGGAAAAAATTGGTAAACTTGAATCCATATTCCAATCCATGCAACAGGCTTCGAAAAAGGAAGATTTGGATAAACTCATCTCCGAGGACTTTCGATTTCATCAGACCATCTGCGAACTGTCCGGGCATCGCAAGCTGCTGGAGGTGTGGCTGACGCTTGAAAATCAATTGAGGGTATTTTTAACTATCGAAAAACAATTGTTTGGAAACTCACTGCAATTTGTGAAGAGCCATAATCCTATCCTGGAAGCCATTCAGGGACGAAAAATAAGACCCGCTCAAAAAGCCATCAGGGACCATCTTGATTGGGCGATGCAGGTCATTCGGAAGGGCTATTGGGAAAAAGCTTCAAAACAGAATAAAACCAACGGGAGTAAAGGATAATAAATTTTCCTCATATGATTCGCGTCAAACAGAAATTCGATAACACCTCGAAGGGGGCTATAGATGACCCGGCAGACCCCACTGGATCTTACTGCTCAAATTATCGAAAAGGCCAAATATTGCCGGCAATGTGAGTTTGCCTGTCCGGTTGGTCGGTCGTTTTTAGAAATCGTATCTTTTGGGTCCACCCGCCGGGCACTGAAGGGGGGAGTCTATGCCGAAAACTGATTATCAGCCCGGAGAGAGTTATGCGTACCCGCTCATCATCAAGAAATTGCTCAACACCCCCCTGATTTATTCGCCGCAGCGTGAAATTGTTTACAGCGATAAGCTGCGCTATAACTATCGGACGCTGAATGAACGCATCCGCCGATTGGCCGGCGGGCTTGAAAAACTTGATGTAAAACCGGGAGATACCGTGGCTGTGTTTGACTACGATAGCCACCGTTATCTTGAATGTTTTTTTGCGATTCCGATGATGGGTGCCGTGCTGCAAACGATTAACTGGCGATTATCGGCCGATCAGATTCTTTATACGATCAATCATGCCGAAGCTAAAATGATCATCATCCACAATGACTTTCTGCCCATACTGGAAGATATCAGGGGCAAATTGGAGACCGCTAAAAAGATCGTGTTGATTTCTGAAGCTGAAGCCAGGCCTGATACGAGGTTAAAATTTACGGCCGAATATGAAGAAGTGTTACAGTCAGTTTCCGCCGACTATGCATTTCCCGATCTGGATGAAAACAGCAAGGCGACAACTTTTTATACCACCGGCACAACCGGCAATCCAAAGGGTGTACACTTTTCCCACCGTCAACTGGTGCTGCATACCCTTTCGGTTGCGGTCTCGTGCGGCGCGTATCACACCATTGGACGTTTCAGATCCAATGATGTGTATATGCCGCTGACACCCATGTTTCACGTCCATGCCTGGGGTTTTCCCTATGTGGCCACGATGCTTGGCGTCAAACAGATATATCCGGGGCCGTATGAACCGCGAAAGCTGTTAAAGCTCATCGAAGATGAAAACGTTACCTATTCTCACTGTGTGCCAACCATTTTGCAGATGCTCTTAAACTGCCCGGCGGCTCAAGAAGTGGATCTGTCGAACTGGAAGGTGGTTGTTGGCGGTGCCAGGCTGCCAAAAGGGTTGGCCAGGGCTGCCAGAGAGCTGGGTGTCGAGATTCATGCCGGCTACGGCATGTCTGAGACCGGTCCTGTCATGAGTGTGGCAACACCCCAAGAGCATATGCTGGATTGGGAAGAAGAAGAATTGCTGGATGTGATTATCAAAACCGGAAAACCCATTCCGCTGGCTGAATTTGAGGTTTTTGATGCACAGGGCAACGCGCTGCCCCATGATGGTGAATCTTCCGGTGAAGTCGTCATGCGATCGCCCTGGTTGACGCAAAGCTATTTTAAGGAGCCGGAAAAAACAAAAGAGTTGTGGCGCAGCGGCTGGTTGCACAGCGGTGATGTGGGCTACATCGATGAAGAAGGCTATCTCCAAATTACCGATCGCATCAAGGATGTGATTAAAAGCGGCGGCGAATGGATCTCTTCATTGGATTTAGAAAATTTAATGAGTCAGCATGAAGCTGTTCTGGAATCGGCGGCCATTGGCGTTCCGGATGAAAAGTGGGGCGAGAGACCCATACTGGTGGTTACTCTTAAGCCCGGATATAAAGACAAGGTCAGCGCTGAAGATTTTATGCAGTTTATGAAAAAATTTGCTGAGGAGGGGAAATTGCCCAAATACGGCATTCCCGACCGCTATGAAATTGTGGAGCAAATCCCAAAAACCAGTGTGGGGAAATTAGATAAAAAAGAACTTCGGAGACACTATATAAAATAATTTCAAGCCGGCACCATCCCCGTTTCAGAGACTATTATGAATACCATTTGCTTTTTATGAAAAGCTATATCAGCATCGGGTTACCAAATGATCCAGAAAGCCGTCCGCATTTTAAAAGAACATTATGAGTTGGGAGAGCTGTTACATTCTGAGGAATTGCACGGCGGCTATGTCAACCGCAGCTTTGCTATGCGGGTGAAAAGAAATGACCGTCAACTTAAGTATCTTATTCGCAGATATAATCCGGCCATTGCGGAGAATGAAATCAGATTCGAGCACGCTTTGATCCGTTACCTTAAAGCAAACGGATTTGGCCTGGTTGCCGATGTCATTTCCGCTAAAACGGGTAACACCTATGTGAAACAAGAGCCGACAACAGCCGGTGCAACGCATCCCGCTTTTTGGGCCGTTTTTGAATTTTTAGAAGGTGAAAACCGCTATACCTGGGTTGACACAAATGTTGCGCCGGAGGATATGATCAACGCCGCCGAAGTGCTGGCAGATTTACATCAGGCCGGACAAAATTTCCGCACGCCGGAAGGAGCTGAGCGCAATCAACCTAAAATCAATGATTTCCTGCGGACCTTCCGGCAGGTTTATGCCGCATATTCCCAAAAAGCGGGCAAAACCCGCTTTGATCAATGCTTTCTTCAAAATCATGATCGCATTTTGAGAGCGGTCGAACAGGCCCTCATCCCTGAACAAGATCGCAACAGAATGCCCCGGCTCCCGGTTCACTGCGATTACCACCAGGGGAACCTGAAATATGAAGGCTCGCGGGTAATCGGCGTATTCGATTTTGATTGGTCTAAAATTGATCTGCGGCTTTTCGATATCGCCCTGGCGCTTGTTTACTTCTGTGCCTGCTGGGACGGCCCGGCAGCCGGTAGTCTTATGCTGGATAAATTCGAATTGTTTCTCAGAGCCTACAACGATAGGTGCGCATCAAGAGCCAGCCCCGGCTCGCTGAGCGGGTTGGAAAAGGCATTCTTGCCATCGATGCTGGCAGCCGCCAATCTTTATGCACTTCACTGGACCATTGTCGATTTTTATAGCATTGAGAATCCAGATGAGGATGAATACATGGTTTATTTAAATCAGGGTCTTAAACTGATGGACTGGATTGATGCCCAAAAGGGTCGGATTGCCGGCATTATCGATCAGATCTGCCTTTAAAACTTGATTTAGTTAAGATTTTATAGTTAGATACTGCAAATTTCAGATTGTGGGGGCTCCAACCTTTATCATTTTTCGTGATGCAGATGAAAAGGAGAGGATGCGGGGAAAAGCAGATAGAGAAAGACTTAAGGCCTTTGTTTTGTGTGCGATACCGGATCTTTTAACCTCATCATCAATCATGAAATAAGCGGAGGATTTTGCGATGCTTAAGGCCGTCAATATCACGAAGCGGTTTGGATCGCTAAAGGCGGTAGACAATCTGAGTTTTGAAGTTCAAAAAGGGCAGATATACGGCATTGCCGGACCCAACGGAGCAGGTAAATCAACTGTCTATAATTTAATTACAGGATTTTACCCGTACGAAGGTAAGATCGAGTTTGACGGGCGGGATATCACGGGGTTGCCGCCTTACCGAATCGCCAAAGCCGGCATTGCCCGCACCTTCCAGATCCCCAAAACCTTTCCCAGCCTCAGTGTACAAAGAAGCATTTCCGTGGGCAGCCGCTTCGGAGCACCGGGTGGGCTTGATTCGGCCCATGTAAATGAGATCCTCCACTTTGTCAGCCTTGAAACGGAACGCTATCAAAAAACCGGGCTTCTCAACCTGTTGGGCAAGAAAAAACTGATGATCGGGGCGGCCCTGGCCACCAAGCCTAAAATCCTGATGCTCGATGAGCCCATGGCAGGGCTGAATGCACTGGAAATCAAGGCGATGATGGGTTTAATCCGAAAGATCAATTCAGATCTGGAAATAACGATCGTTATTATCGAGCACTTCATGAAGGTGCTCACCGATTTAACCGAAACCTTATTGATCATCGAAACCGGCAGGATGATCTGTTGCGATGCACCTGAAATCGCTGCCAATAATCCACAAGTGATTGAGTGTTATTTGGGTGATACCTATGTTGAATGTTAACAATCTAAACGCGTTTTACGGCGAGTTTCATGTTTTAAAGGATGTTGCGCTTTCTGTGGAGGAGGGACAAGTAGTGGTGATGTTAGGTCCTAATGGTCACGGTAAGAGCACCCTCCTTAAAGCCATCTGTGGATTGGCTGGAAAAGTAAACGGTGAGGTCATTTATCAGGGACAAAACATTAAAGGCATGGCAGCGCAAAAGCTGGTAAATATGGGAATCACCTACATTGCTGAAAACCGAGAGCTATTCCCTTACATGTCAGTTATGGATAACCTCAAGTTGGGTGCCTACTCCAAGAATGCCCGGGCTAAGGAAAAAGAGAATCTGGAAAAGGTATTTAGCCTTTTTCCTCGGCTCGTGGATCGGAAAAAGCAAGTTGCCTCCACCATGAGTGGTGGTGAAGCCCGGATGCTGGCAATTGCGCGGGGTCTGATGTCGAATGCCGATTTTTTGTGTATTGATGAACCCTCTTTGGGGTTGCAACCCAGTCTGAGGCTCGAGGTTTTTAAAACCATTAAAGAGATCAATCGGCAAGGTAAAACGGTCCTTCTGGTGGAGCAAAACATCCCACAGATCACCGAACTGGCTGACAAAATATACGTTCTGGAAGAAGGACAGATTTCTTTTGAAGGCGATAAAGATGAAGCCCTGAGCAATGATCATTTAAAGGAAATCTTTTTGGGATTGTGAGAGGATAGGGATTAGGTGGAATAGAAATTGGTAGAGTACCTAACGGGTTGAATTCGCTTATCGGTGGAGAAAACACTAGATGCTGATAGAGATTATTGATGTTAGTATCAGCGGTTTATTGAACGGGTCGGTTTATGCCCTTATGGCCATTGGTCTTGCACTTGTCTATGGCGTAACAAAAGCATTTAATTTTGCCTATGGATCTTTCTACAATATGGGCGGTTATTTCGCCTGGGTACTCCTGATTTCATTGGGAATGAAGGGTGGATACTATACGGTTTTTTTTACAGCCGTTCCCTTTCTTTTTATTGTGGGTTTCATCCTGGAAAAAGCATTGGTGTCACCTTTGCGAAAACGTGCCGATTGGGAGATGAAAGTCATGATGTTAACTCTGGGGTTGGGGCTCTTTTTGGATATCGGATATATCGTTGTGTTTGGTCCGCGGCTTAAATCATTGCCCGAAATTGTGGAAGGCACCACTTCCATTGGTGAATTGGTTTTCTTAAACCAGGACATCGTTATCTTCATCATATCCATCACCGGCTTACTCTGCTTTGCTTGGATCTTAAACAATACCCGTGTCGGAATGGCGGTGCAAGCGGTTGCTCAAAACCCTGCCGGCGCCCAGATAGTGGGCATTCCCAAGGATTTCATTTTTGCCGCCACCTTTGCGATATCAACTGTAATGGTGGGGTTAGGTGGGATTTTACTCTGCCAGAAGAACTTTGTTATTCCCCAAGCCAGCTGGCCTATCATGATTAAGGCCTGGGTTATTACTGCTTTTGGCGGCATGGGGTCTATCCGCGGCAGTCTTTATGCGGCTTTTATTATCGGAATGCTGGAGGCTTTTGTCGGATATACTTTGGGATTGATATACATCGATATCGCCATTTTAACATTACTTCTAATCACCTTGGCATTGCGTCCCCAGGGTCTGATGGGAAAAGAATAAAATATGAATTTAAAAAGTATGGTCACATTTCTTGCGGTTACGTATGGTTTGATCGGCATCATGCCCTTATTTGTGGGTGACAGTGTTATCATCATGAGGATCCTGACCATGATTTTGATATGGTCTATTGTCGCCTCTTGCTGGGATGTCATCATGGGGTTTGCCGGTATATTTTCGTTTGGGCAGGTGGCCTTTTTTGTCATCGGCGCCTATTCTTCGGCCATACTTTCTGTATCATTGAACGTGCCACCGGTTGTGGCCATGCTCATGGCCGGTATGATTACGGCAATGGTCGGTGTACTTGTGGGATTACCCTGTATTAAGCTCGCAGGACCCTATATTGCCCTGGTGACATTTGCATTTCATATGGCTTTGAAGCCTTTTTTTTCTGGCCCTCTGGGCAAGGCCATCGGTTCAGGAGGATCCCGGGGCATTCTCAGTGTTCCCCCGATTAAGATTTTTGGCATGGCATTTAGTTCCGCCGAGCTGGTACCGTTTTTCTATCTAGCGCTTTTTTTGACCCTTATTTGTAGCGGCGTCATTGTTGCGATTCTAAAATCCTATTGGGGTACCGCTTTTCTGGCGCTAAAAGATTCCGAGGATTTTGCCGTAAGCTTAGGCATTAGTGCCTTTAAATACAAACTCATGGTGTTTGGCATTACCTCATTTATCACCGGTCTGTTTGGCGCCCTTTATGTGCACTATGTCGGCATACTGTCGATTCGAGTGCTGAGTGGTCAGGTATTTACCACCCTGATGATCATGATTGTGGTGGGGGGTATTGGCCAATATCCAGGTGTGGTCCTGGGCGCGGTGTTTACTGTAACTGCTGAACAGCTTCTAAGACCTTTGGGTATATATCGTTTCGTGATAATGGGCGGTTTGGTGGTTGCAGTTGTATTACTGCTTCCAGATGGTATTACCGGTTTGATTCGAAAACTCTTTCCAGGTCGGCAAGAAAAAGAAAGCAGATCCATTGAAACACACAAATCAAGCCTTGAAGGGGTAGGATGAGGTTTTGTGTAATGTGCTGATACGTTATTCGGTTGAGTGTGATTCATCCCCATTTATCTCACTCTTTGAATGAGTATATGCGGCAAGGGGTTTTTTAAATCATCTCTAACTCACAAAAGGGAGGGTCTAAAATGAAAAAGATTGGTTTAATGTCGTTGGTTGTGGCCACCTGCATAGTATTGGGATCATGGGCTTTTGCAGCGGAAACCATTAAAGTGGGTTGTGCTTTCTCTTTGACCGGAGATTATGCCGGTTCTGGAGATAACTACTTTAAAGGCGTTCAGATGGCGGTAGAAGAGATCAATGCAGCGGGTGGTTTACTGGGCAAACAGCTCGAGATTGTTATGTTTGATCATCAGGATTTTGCGCCTGAAGTGATTATGCAAGGTGCCGATTATCTGGTCGGCCAAAAGAAGGTTGCGGTTGTGGTTATGGGCTGGGCCGGGGCTGGGGCGGATATCAGGGCTTATGGGAAATATGATGCGCCCTTTTTTGTTGATGATGGTTCCCAGGCATCGGTTGATGTATATAAAGAAGATCCCGTAAAGTATTATAATGCTTACTTTATGACCGATATTGCAGCGGATCAGGGGAGCAGTGTGTTTAGAGCATTACAGAAAATACCCTATGAGTATCCCAACAAAAAGATCGTGATTATCAACACCGATGATGCCTGGGGAGGGGAAATCGGAGCTATTATAAACACTCGGTTTAAAGAAATCGGCTGGGAAATAGCGCTTCATGAGACGGTTCCTTATGGAACCAATGAGTGGGGACCCATTTTAACCAAAATAAGAAGGATCAAACCGGCGATTATCCACTTTGAAGTAGCGGCTTCTCAAGAACCGATTACGTTTGTCCGTCAATTCCTCAAGAAACCGACCAATACGATTATCAGTTTGGGCTGGAGTATCACCCCCCTTGAGGTATTAACCACTCTGGGTAAGAAAGCTGATGGTGTTTTGGGTGAGATGCCTGCGGGTGTGCCCGTACCTGAAACGCCCACCGCC